>JACCTY010000081.1 GCA_013812145.1 Geodermatophilaceae bacterium
TGGCGTACGCGAACCAGGTCATTGTGGTGCCGGGTTACGGGATGGCCGTTGCCCAGGCGCAGCATGCCGTGGCCGACATGGCCGACCTGCTGGAGGCCAAGGGCGTTCAGGTGGTCTTTGCGATCCACCCCGTGGCCGGACGGATGCCCGGACACATGAACGTGCTCCTCGCCGAGGCCGACGTCTCCTACGACGTACAAAAGGAGATGGACGACGTCAACGGCGAGTTCAACCGCACCGACGTGACGCTGGTGATCGGCGCGAACGACGTGACCAACCCCGCCGCCCGCACCGATCCCAGCTCACCGATCCACGGCATGCCCATCCTCAACGTGGACGAGAGCCGCTCGGTGATCGTGCTCAAACGCTCCATGAACTCCGGCTTCGCCGGTATCGACAACCCGCTGTTCTACGGCGAGCGGACCTCGATGCTCTTCGGCGACGCCAAGAAGTCCGTGATCTCACTTACCGAGGAGCTCAAGGCGCTGTGACCGGCCTCAGTACCTGAAGGTGGCAACCAACCCGGTGGCCGAACTCCACATGGCGTAACCGCCTTGGAAGTCGCTTCTGGCCCCACCGTTGATCGCGTATTCGTCGCTGACGGGATAGCCCAGAAACGACGTTTGCGCGCCCAGGCGGCGCCACTCCGCGCGGATTCCAGCCCGCACCTCGTGCGCGGCCGTGGACGCCGTCCAGTAGATCGAGTTCTTCGCGGTGAAGTCGTTGAAGCGGCCGCGACCGTCGCCGGCCGCAAGCTCGTCAGTGACGGGGTACCCGTGCGTCGCCGTCGCACCCAGCGCGCGCCACTTCGCCCTGATCGCGCCACCCACGTTGTGCGCCTTCGAGTACTTCGACCAGTAGATCGAGTAGTTGAGGCTGAAGTCGTTATAGGTGCCGCCTCCGCTGGCCGCGAGCTCATCCGTCGTGGGCAGGCCTCGAGTCGGATGGCCGCCGCTGCTCAGGTACTTGTTCAGGATCGCACCGAACAACGCGTGAGCCCCGGTGCTCGGGGACCAGTACATCCGGCCGCCCTGGTAAACCTGCCAGCGCACCTTGGCATCGCCCTGCTCCAGTCCGATCTCGGGCCCAAGGCGCTGACGCAGCGCCGGCTCCCCGTTGTACCGGTTGATGATGGCGGTGATCAGCTCGGTCGGGCCGCCCGTCGTCGGCGAGCCGTAGAGACCGACGCTGCGCGAACAAGACGGCCACGCATCCCACCCCTGCTCCAGCAGGGTGCGGTTGGCGACGACCATCTGCTCCTCGGGTGTGGCCAGGTCCGCCCGCGAGGCGAACTCGCCGCCGCCGAAGGCGTTCCACGTCGAGGTGGAGAATTGCAGGCCGCCGTAGTAGCCGTTGCCAGTGTTGATCGACCAGTTGCCACCGGACTCGCACTCGGCCAGTCGCTCCCAGTCGGCGGTCGTGGCGGCGTTGGCCACCGACGGAACGGCGACCAGCGGGATTGCGGTCGCGGTCAGGAGGATCGTCGCCGCGCGGGCGGCGTGCCGGCGAAGCGTCCCCCCGGCGCGTGTGGTGGGCTGCACCCGATGGCGGCCGCGTGACGCTCGGTCGGCCGTCGAAGGCGCAGCAAGCAGGACTCTAGACATCGATGGGCCTCTCGACGCCTGCGAGCTTCAGCTGTCGGATTCGGATCGAGAGGCTCCCGAGACCGGCTCCGTCCGGGAGCACACAACTGGCGCGGACTGGACGGGGACGGTCGGGGTGGCAGTGACCCGGCCGCTGCACGCGGCTTCACCCCAAGACACCTGACTACCAAAGTAATTGGTACGGCGTCACGAACGTTGGGTTGCCCGCGACCGCCCTTTCCTGATCATGTCTCGTCCTGCAGGGGCGGTCTTCGGCGTTCTGGGGACGAGGCCTGGCGCTTGCGCAGGCAGACGGCAGCCTAAGCCATGTGACGGATGTGACGGAAGCCCTCTCGGGTGACTTACTTGAGCAGCTGGCGGGCCATGACCACCCGCTGGACCTGGTTGGTGCCCTCGTAGATCTGGGTGATCTTGGCGTCGCGCATCATCCGCTCCACCGGAAAGTCCCTCGTGTACCCCGCGCCACCGAATAGCTGGACCGCCTCGGTGGTGACCTCCATGGCGACGTCGGAGGCGTAGCACTTCGCCGCCGCGGAGACGAACCCGAGGTTGGGCTCGCCGCGCTCGGCCCGGGCAGCCGCGACGTACACCAGGTGTCGGGCCGCCTCGACCTTCATGGCCATGTCGGCGACCATGAACTGGACGCCCTGGAAGTTCGCAACCGACTGACCGAACTGCTTGCGGTCCTTGACGTAGCCGATGGCCTGGTCCAGTGCACCCTGCGCGATGCCGACGGCCTGCGCCCCGACCGTGGGGCGGGTGTGGTCCAGCGTGCGCAACGCGGTCTTGAAGCCCGTGCCTGGCTCGCCGATGATGCGGTCGGCCGGGATCGTGCAGTCGGTGAAGTGGATCTCACAGGTGGGCGACCCCCTGATGCCCATCTTGCGCTCCTTCGGGCCCACCTCGAAGCCGGGGTCGTCCTCATGAACGACGAACGCGGAGATGCCGTTGGCCCCCTTGCCCGGCTCGGTGACCGCCATGACCGTGTAGTAACTGGAGACACCCGCGTTGGTGATCCAGGCCTTGGTCCCGTTGAGCACCCAATGCGCGCCGTCGAGGCGGGCTCGCGTCTTCATTGCCGCTGCGTCGGAACCGGCCTCCCGCTCGGACAGCGCGTAGGAGAACATCGCCGTCCCCTCGGCCACCGCGGGCAGCACCTCCCTTTTCAGCTGCTCGCTCGCCGACAGCAGCACCGGGGTGGTGCCGAGCTTGTTCACCGCCGGGATCAGCGAGGAGGTGGCGCACACCCGGGCGATCTCCTCGATCACGATGCAGGCCGCGACGCCGTCCGCTCCCGGTCCGCCGTACTCCGCGGGGATGTGGGTGGCGTGGAAACCGGCCTTGGTCAGCGCCGCAAGCGCCTCGTGCGGGAACCGGCTGTCCTCGTCGACAGCGGCGGCATACGGCGCGATCGCCTTTTCCGAAAGCTCTCGGACCGCAGCCCGGACGAACTCGTGCTCATCGGTCAACCGGTACGTATCGAAGTCGCCGCTCACGATCGTAAGTCTAGGGACGGGTTCTTCGCTCGCGCACCGGCTTCCAGTTCGCGCTGGAATCGCACCATCCGGTCACGCAGGTCCTGGTCAGTGGCGGCCAGGATGCGTACGGCGAGCAGCCCCGCGTTGCGCGCTCCACCGACCGCCACGGTCGCGACCGGGACGCCGGCGGGCATCTGCACGATCGACAGCAAGGAGTCCAGGCCGGACAGGTGCGCGAGCGGCACGGGTACGCCGATGACCGGCAGCGGGGTGAGCGCGGCGACCATGCCGGGTAGGTGAGCCGCCCCGCCGGCGCCGGCGATGATGACGGCGAGCCCGCGGTCGGCCGCCGTCTCGGCGTAGGCGACCATGTCGCGGGGCGTCCGATGCGCGGAGACGACTCGGACCTCATGGCCGACGTCGAACTCGGTGAGCGCCTGCGCGGCCGCCGACATCGTCGGCCAGTCCGAATCGCTGCCCATGATGACACCGACCACCGGCGCGCTCACGACGGATCCGTGCCGGCGAGATACCCGGCCGCGGCGGAGGCGGTTGCGCGGACCTCGCCGATCGCCTCGCCCAGGACGGTGACGTGCCCGACCTTGCGGCCGGGGCGAACCTGCTTGCCGTACAGGTGCACCTTGGCCGCCGGCCACCGCGCCATCAAATGGTGCAGCCGCTCGTCGATGCCGGGGCCCTCCGGAGGGCCGCCGAGCACGTTGGCCATCGCCACCGCCGGCGCGGTCATCCTGGTGTCCCCCAACGGGTAATCCAGCACCGCACGCAGGTGCTGCTCGAACTGGCTCGTGCGGCTGCCCTCGATCGTCCAGTGTGCTGAGTTGTGCGGACGCATCGCGAGCTCGTTCACCAGGAGGCCGTCCTCCGTGCGGAACAGCTCGACCGCGAGCACGCCCACGACGCCGAGTTCGATTGCCAATCGGATCGCCGCCTGCTGGGCGGCCAGCGCGGTGCCGTCGTCGAGACCGGGAGCGGGGGCGAGCACTTCCACGCAGATTCCGTTTCGTTGCACCGTTTCGACGACGGGCCAGACGGCCAGCTGCCCGTACGGCGACCGCGCCACCACGGCGGCGAGCTCGCTCGACATGGCTGTGAATCGTTCGGCGAGCAGTGGAATCCCTTGCCGCACAATCGGTTGGGCGGTCTTGACGTCGGACACGACGAACACACCGCGGCCGTCGTAGCCGCCGCTGACCACTTTGAGCACCACCGGCCAGCCGTGTTTCTCCGCGAACGACTCCACATCGTCCACAGTGGACACCGCGGCCCACTCGGGTACGCCGATTCCCAACTCCTCGATCCGCGCCCGCATCCGCTGCTTGTCCTGAGCGAAGAGCAGCGCATCCGCTCCGGGCAGCACGGTGTGGCCCTCCGCGGCGAGCCGGCGGATGTGCTCGCCAGAGACCTGTTCGTGGTCCCAGGTGACGACGTCGCAACCGGTGGCGAAGCGCACCAGGTCGTCGTAGGACGCGTGACTGCCGATCATGACGTCCGCACCGACGAGGGCTGCTGACTCGTCCGGGTCAACAGCCAGGATGCGTAGCGACTGGCCGAGCCCGGTCGCAGCCTGATGCGTCATCCGGGCGAGCTGGCCGGCCCCCACCATGCCGACGATTGGCAGCCCGGTCCGCCGATCCATGGTGGCAGGCTAGCCGCCCGGGCCCGCGGCCGGCGGCGGCGGCGGGCGATAGCCCAGGACGAGCAGCCCGGCCAGCACCAGCGCAGCTCCGACCGCGCGTGCGGCGGTGACCGGCTCGGCGAGCACGAGGACGCCCAGTGTGCTGGCCACCACCGGTTCGGCCAGGGTCAGCGTTGCGACGGTGGGCGCCGGCAGCAGACCCAGGCCGCGGGCGAAGAGCACGTAGGCAACCGCCGTCGGAACGAGCGCCAGATACAGCACGACGAGCAGGATCGACGGCTCGGCTTGCACCGCGGCCGGTCCGAGGGCCACCAGGACAGGCGCGAGCAGCAGGCCGCCGAGCCCGAACGAAGCCCCCATCACGCCGACCGGCCGGTGACCGTCGTCCAGGAGTCGCTTGGCGGCCACGGTGTAGATGGCGTACGACGCGCCGGCGAGCAGCGCGAATGCGATCCCGAGCGGGTCTGCGGACGACTTTCCCTCGCCGGAGCCCGCCAACAGCGCACCGCCGGCGATCGCCAGCGCGGTAGCGGCCGCCCACACCCCCATGGGACGGCCCTGCCCGGAAAGCCAGCCGAGCAGACCGGTGAACGCCGGCGCACTGCCGATGGTGACGATGGTCCCGACCGCGACGCCGGCCCGATCCACGCCGGTGAAGAACCCGACCTGGTAGCCGGCTACACCGACAGCGGCGGCGAGAACCACTGCCGGCCGCCACGCGATCCTGTCGCGCAGTTGCCCGGCGGCGGCCGCGACGACCGCCAGAATCAGCCCACCGAGGGCGATCCGGCCAGCTCCGACGACGAGCGGTGACAGCTCCTGCGGCCCGAGCGCCTGCGCCGTACCGGTCGTGCCGAACAGGATTGCGGCCAGGACGACGAGCCCCGCCGCCCGGTCCTCGGCTCGTGGACGAGCCGGCGGCTGCACGCGGCCACGGTACGGCGTACCGCACGGTCCGATTCCCAGCCTGGCGGGCCGCCTCGGGCTAGCGTATGTATGCACCACTCGATATGCTGCACCATATGCGGACCACCATCAATCTGCCTGACGGTCTCGCCCGCGAGGTGAAGCTGCGGGCCGCAGCGGAAGGTCGGACCGTCACCAGCCTGGTCGAAGAAGGGCTTCGCATGGTTCTGGGTCGCTCCGAGGAGAGGCCGGTCGACGAGCCGCTGCCGGCCTACGGCGATCCCGGCGCCCGGTTCCTGGTCGATCTGCATGATCGCGAGGCGCTGTGGCGGGCGCTGGGCGAGGACCGTCCGCGGTGATCCTGCCTGACGTCAATGTGCTCGTGTATGCCTTCCGCCGGGAGGCCCCCGATCACGGACGCTATGCCGGATGGCTGTCGCAGGTCGTGTCCGGTGCCGAGGAACTTGCCCTGCATGACGTCCCGCTCGCGGGCTTCCTTCGGATCGTGACCAATCCCCGCATCCTCGAGCAGCCCACGCCGACCGGCATCGCCCTGGGCTTCGTTCGTCGGTTGATCGCCGCCCGCCGGGCCCGATGGCTGCCCAGCGCAGCAGCTACCTGGAATCACCTGGCCGGCCTCGTGGATGAGGATCCAGCGCTGCTCGGAAACCTCGTGCCGGACACGCACGTGGCGGCGCTGTCGTTGGCACACGGTTGCCGTCTGGCCACCGCGGACCGGGGCTTCGCGCGGTTTCCGGGTCTTGATTGGTTCGACCCGATCCGCTGAATCGTCGAGTCCAGCAGGGTGTCAGCCAATGTCACCGACCCGCGCACGCCCGGAGCGAACACCTCTCCTGCCTCCACTGGAGTCCGTAGACTGGCGGCTGTGTCGGCTCTGCGGCGGTTGCGGGAGGAGCTGCGGGCGACCTGGCGGATCCTGCTGCGGGAGATCTCCACGTTCGGCGCCGTCGGGTTCTTCAACCTCGGCTTGGACATTGCCGTGTTCAACCTCTGCTCGCAGCTGTTCGGGATCGGCCCGCTGACGAGCAAGGTGATCGCAACACTCATCTCGGCCACGTCGGCGTACTTCATGCACCGGCACTTGTCGTTCGCGCATCGGGCGCGCACCGGCTTCCGGCGCGAGTACCTGTTGTTCTTCTTCTTCAACGCGGTGGCGCTGGTGGTCGGTCTGGCGATCATCGCCGGTGCCCGGTACGGGCTGGACCGAACCGACCTGCTCGCCTTGAACGTGGCGAACCTGATCGGCATCGCGCTCGGCTCGCTGTTCCGGTTCTGGTCCTACAAGCGCTGGGTCTTCCCAGCCGTGCAGCGAGACGGGTCGCAGCTGGTCCGCACGTGAGGCTGTACTTCGAGGACCTGACCCCCGGCCGCAGCTTCGACCTGGGCTCGGTCGCCATCGACGAGGCGGAGATGCTCGAGTTCGCCCGCCGCTTCGACCCGCAGTGGTACCACGTCGATCGGGAGCGGGCGGCAGCCTCGACCTGGGGTGGTCTGATCGCCAGCGGTTGGTTCACCGCGAGCCTGTGTATGCGGATTTACGTCGACGAGGTGCTGTCGCAGGCAGCCGCGGACACCTCACCGGGTCTGGAGGAGCTGCGGTGGCTGGCCGCGGTACGGGCCGGTGACACCTTGCGGGGCGTGCTCACCGTCGTCGACGTGCTGGATTCCTCCCGCGGCCCAGACCTGGGTACGGCGGTGCTGCGGTGGGAGATGATCCGAGACGACCCGATCCCGGATCAGGTGGTGCTGCGGATGCAGGGCCGCGGCTGGTTCCACCGCCGTCCACGCTGACCCAATTCGCGAGCGTCCCGCATGACGATCCGCTTCGGCCCGGTGTCAGGCTTTCGTGATCGCCGACGCCGCCGTGAATCCGATCTGGAGGGGAGACCGACCGTGTGGATTTGTCAGACCTGTGCCGTCGAGCATGCCGAGGTCGTCGAGGTGTGCGCCATCTGCGCCGACGAGCGGCAGTGGGTGCCAGCCGCCGGGCAACAGTGGACCACCCTCGACGAGCTGGCCGCGGCCGGGCACCAGACTCGGGTGCGAGAGCTCGAGCCTGACCTGTTCGGCGTCACCGTTGAACCCAAGGTCGGCATCGGCCAGCAGGCGCACCTGGTGCGGACACCGGCCGGAAATCTGCTCTGGGATCCGACCGGCTACCTCGACGACCAGGCCGTACGGCGGATTCGCGAGCTGGGCCGGGTGGTCGCGATTGCGGCGAGCCACCCTCATATGTTCGGCGTGCAGGTGGAGTGGAGCCGGGCGCTGGGCGGCGTACCGGTGCTCGTCGCAGAGCCGGACATCGAGTGGGTCTCCCGGCCGGATCAGGCGATCCGCGCCTGGGCCGGCACCCTGGAAGTCCTGCCCGGGGTCACGCTGGTTCAGCTGGGCGGGCACTTCCCGGGCAGTGCTGTCGCGCTCTGGGCGGCTGGTGCGGGCGGGAACGGCGTCTTGTTCGGTGGGGACACGATCCAGACGAACCCGGACCGGGCGTCGGTGACGTTCATGCGCAGCTACCCCAACCGCATCCCGCTCTCGGCGAGGGTCGTGCAACGGCTCACTCAGGCGGTCGAGGTGTTCTCCTTCGACCGGACGTACGACAACTTCGGCGGCACCATCGACACCGGCGCCCGCTCGGCCGTCCGCCGGTCGGCCGAGCGTTACATCGGCTGGGTCCGGGGCGACTTCGACCACCTCACCTGAGGGCAGAGGCCGCGCAGAGGCGGGGTGATCGAGGCACGGGTGCGGGTTCAGACGTCGTCGAGCAGCTGATGGGCTAGGTCGAGGCACGACCGGCGCGATGACGTCGATCGCCGGTTCAAGGCGAGACACCCGCTCGCTCAGGAGCGCTTGATCTCCTGGAGCGACCAGCCGTTGCCGTCCGGTTCGGCGAAAAATGCGAAGCGTGAGCCCGTAGTGCCTTCGGGTCCGAGCTGCTGGACCTCGCTGATCTGGACACCGCGGCCCGCCAGTGCCTCGCGCGCTGCGTCGATGTCCTCGACGACCAGCTGGGGCCCCTTCGTCGAACCCGGCTGACCGAGCGGCAACCCCTCACCGATCACGACCGAGCAGCTCGACCCGGGAGGGGTCATCTGCACGACTCGGATGCCCTCGCCGGGGCGCATGTCGTGGTCAAGACCGAAGCCAACCTGGTCGGTGTAGAACGCCTTGGCGGGAATCGAACTCTGGATCGGTTGATATGGGGCGATTCTCAGTCATAGTGCTGGAACGCAGGCCAGATGGTGTCCCAAGTGCTCGACCGGGTGCGGCAGACCGCGATGGGCCGGCCCTGTTCCTCGTTGTCGACGCCGACCTGGTTGTCCAGCGTCGCGGCGACCTCGCAAGAGGCGAAGTAGTCCCGGGCCGTTTCGATCTGGTCGCCGACGACGATCGCAACCTCGGCGTCATCCGGTGGCCTGGCCACGAAGTAGAGCTGGTTGTGGCCGCTGTAAACCTGGGGAAGTCCGAAGGCGGGTCCGTACCGCGCGACGGCGCCGGCTTCGCCGTAGTTGCTGGTGAGGATCACCGAACGGCCGGCTTCGGCTGCCGGCAGTGCGTCGTACACAGCGGCTATCTGCCGGACATATGTCGGCCACCCGATCTGGTCCCGCGCGAGCTGGTTGATTCCCGGCACCGGGGTGTCGCCGACCACGGGCAGGGGAATCAGCGGCAGCGCGATGACAGCTGACACCGCAGCGTTCACCGCAATCGCGCCGGCCAGCACAGCGCGCCACCGCCCTGATGACCGCGACACGAACTCGGTCACCGGCACGCACCCGGCGGCGAACAGCACCACCAACAGTCCGAACGGGTAATAGAACTGTGAGCCGGCCAGAAACGTCAGCAAGAGCAGGACCGGGAAGGCGACAGCCAGGGATCGTACCGGCCGCCACGCCCGCCGGCGCCACAGCGCCACCAGCCCGGCCACCCAGACCAGGACCAGGGGCGGACCGAGCAACAGCAACAGAAACGGCCACATCAGCACCCGGACCTCGTCGGCGTTGTTCTCCGACAGGGCCGCCCCCATGCTCAGCTGCGGCCAGTCGTGGGTGGCCTGGTAGGCGAGGTTCGGTGCTCCGATCACGATGGCTATAGCCGCTGCGCCGAGTACCCACTTCGACCAGAGCACACGGCGAGGGCCGACGAGCACCAGCCCTACGCCCAACGCCACCAGCAGCAGAGCCACGAGCAGCTTGTTGTACATGCTCAGTCCAACCACGACACCAGCGCCGAGCCACCATCTCGGCTGCGCACGTAGCAGCGCCCGCATCACCATCAACGTCACCGCTGGCCAGACGAGCAGGTCGATCGTGGAGGTCAGCAGCACGTGACCCATCAGCAGCGGTGTCGAGGCGAACGCATAGGCCCAGGCGCACAACGTTTGCGCACCGCGACCTCCGCCGAGCTCCCGGGTGATCAGGACGACCACGACGACCGACACCGTGGTGATCACTGTGGCCGGAATCCGGATCGCCCAGGTCTCGTCGGCGACCAGCCCACCGAACGCGCGCACCAGCAGCGGAGTCAAGGGAGGCTGATCGACGTATCCCCAGGCAGGATCCAGCATGCGAAAGTACAGCTCGTCGCGGTGATACCCGTACCCCCGACTGAAGACGGTGAGCACGACCGCGACCGCCGCCATCGCCGAGAACACCGGCGCACGCGCCAACTTCGGCCGACCGGCTACGCCGTTCCGGAGGTCATCGCCGCCGCCCGCCCCGTCGCCGCCAACGGCCACCGGCCGAACCTACCGAAGTCCCTACCCCGGTGATGCCGCACGTGGGCAGGTCAGGCGGAGATCTGCTCCAGGATCGATCCGGCCCGGCCCTTGTGGACGTGCAGCCGGCTCGGTATCCGCGCTCGCATCTCCTCGACGTGGCTGACCACTCCGACGACGCGGCCGCCCGCACGCAGTTCGTCCAGCGTCGACATCACCTGGTCGAGGGTGTCGGCGTCGAGGCTGCCGAACCCCTCGTCGATGAACAACGTCTCCAGCCGAACACCCCCGGCCTCTGCGGTCACGACGTCGGCCAGGCCGAGGGCGAGGGCGAGGGAGGCCAGGAAGGTCTCACCGCCGGACAGTGTCTTGGTGGAGCGGGTCAGGCCGGAGAAGTCGTCGGCCACCACGAGCCCGAGTCCGGCCCTCAGCCGCCGGGAGTCGGCGGTCTCAGAATGCTGGAACGTGTACCGCCCGCCGGACATCTGCTGCAGGCGGTGGCTGGCGACCTCAGCCACGTCGGCCAGCCGGGCGGCCAGGACGTAGGCCCGCAGCGTCATGTTGCGCGCGTTCTGCCCCTGTCCGGCCACCAGGTCTGCCAGCGTGCGCACGTCGGCGTACTCCTGGCGTACGGGCGCACCGGCCGCTTCTGCCTCCGCCAGCCGGGCCGCCAGCCTGGTGACCTCGGACGCGCGTCGGCGCAGCGCCGCCGCCTCTGTGACCGCGCTGAGATGCGAGGCGTCCGCGGCCAACAGCGCCTGCGCGGTCGGCGCGGGATCGATCGGCGGCTGGGTGGCCGACGCGGCGACCGCCAAGTCGTCCAGCCCGGGTTCGGTGAGCAACTGCCCGAGCGCCGCCTCGCGGCGCTGAAACGCGTCGATGTCACGCCCCCATGCGGACACGTCACCGGGGGGGCGGGCAGCGGCCGCCACAGCGGCGAGATCGGCGAATCCGGCCTGTACGGCGTGGTCCTCGGCCAAGGCACGCGCCTGCTCGGCCGCAGTCCGGGCGGTCTGGTCGGCCGCCGCGGCCGCCAGCAGGGCGGCAATCCGCCCGGCGGCCGCATCGAGCCGGGCCATCCGGGCCTCGATCGTCGGATCCTCGCCGCGGACCCGGTCCAGCATGTCGCCGATCTTCGCGGCCGCCCGCTGTGCATTCCCGGCGCGTTCCTTGAGTTCCGCCACGCCGGTCTCTGCCTCGATGAGCAGCGCCGACAGCTGCTCGCGTTCGGCCTGCAGTGCGGCTACCGCCGCCGCACGGTCGGGCAGCTGCGACCCAGCCGCCTGGACTGCGGCCAGCTCCCGGGCGGCCGCGTCGAGCTGCTCGGCGAGTACAGCCGCGGGCCGCCCGCCGCTGCGGGCGAGCGACGTCGCCAGCTCGGTGCTGACGGTCTGCCAATCCTCCTGCACGGTGGTGCGCTCAACGGCGGCCCGCTCTTGAACGGCTGCCGCCGCCCGCTCGTCGGCTTCGGTCACCGTCGTCGCGGTCAGGTCGGCCGGAGCAGGATGGGCGCTGCTGCCGCACACCGGGCACGGCGCGTCGTCGACAAGGCGCCCGGCCAGCTCGGCGGCCATCCCTGCCAGCCGCCGCTCACGCAGATCCTGGACCACGTGGGTGCTCTGCTGGTGCCGGTCGACCGCGTCTTGGAGCTGCTCGCGCAACTCGCTGAGACGCGCCTGGATCTCGGCGGCTGCGCGGGCCGCGTCCAGCGCCGCCTGCTGCCGCTCGACCGCGGCCCGCAGGCCACCCGCCACCGCGGCGGAAGCGGCCGCCTCCGCCTTCAAACGCTCTGCCGCAGCGATGAGGGCGGGCAGCGTCGCGTGCCGGCGACCGGCCTGCTCAGCCAACGTCTGCAGTTCCGCGAGCCGGTCGAGGTCGTGGCCGGCCGCGGCCAGCAACTCGTCCTGCTCCGCTCGCTGTCGGACCAGATCGTCGAGTCGTCCGTATTCCTCACGCAGCCGCCGCTGCACCCGCACGAGGCCGGCCGCGTCACCGGGGTCAACACCTTGCCCGCCGTCGAGCGTGGCCAGCAGCGCGGTCACGGCCTGGAGC
>JACCTY010000087.1 GCA_013812145.1 Geodermatophilaceae bacterium
GGGCGTAAGAAGAACCTGAGTACGTTCGCTGAGAGACACGCACATATCCTACTATGCGTAGGCTAGCGAGCGTACGCCGGCTCGGCGCCGAGCGCCCCGGGGTCCGCTTCTGCGGGCGGGGGGCCCCAGGGCAATTGCCGTTGGCTAGCCGCACTCACCCAGAAGCTGCTCGGCACTGATTGCAGGCATCCGCACCAGCCTTTTCGGAGGGTGGCGTCAGAATAGAGGCACGCGCGTCGCCGGGAGCCAGGGGAGGACTCCGATGCCCAGCATCGACAGGCCAGCTCCGCGCGGGCTCCGGGACGACCCCGAGACCTACATCCCGGGGGACCGGCGCAGGGCTCTCGCCGCCGGAGAGTCACTGCCTGACCGGGTCAACGGCGCGGCGCTGTTCGCCGACATCTCCGGCTTCACCCCGCTGACCGAGGCCCTCGCCGCAGAACTCGGACCCCAGCGCGGAGCCGAGGAACTGACGGCGGTGCTCGAGACCGTGTTCGCCGAGGTGCTCGGAGAACTGCACCGCTACGACGGCCATGCCATCTACTTCAGCGGTGACGCGGTCACCTGCTGGATCGATCGCGACGACGGCCGGCTCGCGACGCGGTGTGCGCTCGGCATGCAGGAGGCCATCGACCGGGTGGGGACGGTGCGGACTCCGGGCGGCCGCGAGGTTCGGTTGGCGATGAAGGTCGCCGTGGCTGTCGGGTCGGCGCGGCGCTTCGTCGTCGGTGACCCGTCCATCCAGCTCATCGACGTACTCGCCGGTGCCCTCATGGACGACCTCGCGGCGGCCGAGCACGCCGCCGCCAAGGGGGAGGTCGTCGTCGACGAATCGGTCATCCGGTCCCTCGGATCGCTGCTCGAATGCAGCGAACAGCGGGTCAGTCAGGACTCCGGCAGCCTCGTCGGTGTGGTGCGGCGGCTCACCGTCGACGTACCACCGGTGCCGCCGCAGGGGCAACAGGGCCGGCTCTCCGAAGACGTCGTCCGGCAGTGGCTGCTCCCACCGGTGTATGAGCGGATGCGGTCGGGCCGGGGGGAGTTCCTGGCGGAACTGCGCCCGGCGATTCCGCTGTTCCTCCGCTTCGGCGGCCTGGACTTCGACGCCGACGCCTCGTCGGTCGACCAGTTGCACGACTTCATCGTCCGGGCCCAGCGGATCATCGACGAGTACGGCGGCAGCACCCTGCAGCTGACCGTCGGCGACAAGGGCGCGTACCTGTACGCCGTCTTCGGCTCACCCATGGCGCACGAGGACGACGCGGCCCGAGTCTGCGGTGCGGCGCTGGATCTGATCGCGCTCGAGCCGGTCAGCGCCGTCACCGGACTGCGGATCGGGGTCACGCAGGGCCGGCTGCGCAGCGGGACGTACGGCCACCAGCAGCGGCGTACGTTCTGCTGCCTCGGGGACGCCGTGAACCTCGCCGCCCGGCTGATGTCGGCTGCACCGGCCGGGGAGATCTACGTCTCCGACCGGGTAGCGGCCGATGCCGGGGACGGCTACGTGTTCGCCCCGCTACCGGAGCTGCACGTCAAGGGCAAGGCGCGCCCGGTCACCGCGTTCCACCTGACCGGACGAAGACCGGCCGCCGAGCAGGTGCGCACCGGAGAGCGGCAGCGCCTGGTCGGCCGCGATGAGGAGCTGCAGCGCCTCAATGCCCTCGCCGAGCTGGCGCTGGCCGGCAACGGGCAGATCGTGGGCATCAGCGCCGAGGCAGGCATCGGCAAGTCTCGGCTGATCGCCGAACTCGCGGCCGGCGTCGCCACGCAGGGCATCCGGACCGCCCAGGGAACGGCGCAGTCATACGGCCTGGGCGGCAGCTACTCGGCCTGGCGAGATGTCTGGCGCACCCTGCTGGAGGTGACCGGTGCTCCGTCGCCGGACGAACTCCTCCGACATCTCGCGGGGGTGCTGCCGGCGGCACTGGCGCCTCGGCTGCCGTTGCTCGGAACGCTCCTGGGAATCCCGCTGCCGGACAACGACCTCACCGCGCCGTTCGACGCCAAGCTGCGCAAGACCTCGCTGGAGTCCTTGACCGTGCAGCTTCTGGCGGAGCTGGCCGGTCAGGAGCCGCTGCTGCTCATTCTGGAGGACTGCCACCGGCTCGACCCGCTGTCCCAGGACCTGCTCACGGCGGTCGCCCGAGCGGGCCCGTCGCTTCCGATCCTGCTGGCGCTCGGGTACCGCAGCGCGGAGTCGCCGTTCGCCGCGCTCGGTCTGGGCAGGCTCGCGCACGCCACCGAGATCGTCCTGCAACCGCTGACGCCGGCCGCGACGGCGCAGGTCGTCACCGACCGCCTGGCGCTGCTGTTCGGGCCCACCCAGCCGCTGTCCTCCACGCTGATCGATCTGCTCGCCGAGCGGTCCGAGGGCAACCCGCTGTACGTCCGCGAGCTGTGCAGCTACCTCTTCACCCAAGGCGTCGACCCGCAGGACGCCGCCGCGGTGACGGAGCTCGACCTGCCGGAAAGCCTGCACAGCTTGGTGCTCAGCCGGATCGACACGCTGTCCGAATCGCCCCGTCGTACGGCCAAGGTCGCGAGCGTCGTGGGCAGAGCCTTCCGCGGACCGCTGCTGCCCGGCGTCTACCCGGAACTCGGCGACGACGACGACGTGCGCGGCCACCTGCACGATCTCGCCGGCCACGATGTGGTGGCGTTGGACGAGCTGGAGTCACAGAGCTACCGGTTCACCCACGCCATCACCTGCGACGTCGCCTATCAGAGCATGCCGTTCGCGATGCGGGCCAAGCTGCACGAGGGTGTCGCCGACTGTCTCGAGCGTGGGGAGGACGGCGACCCCGAACGACAGCTCGATCGCCTCGCCCACCATTACTGGCGCAGCACGAACGAGGACCAGAAGCGCCGCTATCTGCTCCGAGCCGGCATCGCGGCGCAGGCGGACTACGCCAACGCGGCGGCGCTGAAGTACTTCCGCCGGATCGCGCCGCTGCTGCCCCCGGATGAGCGAGCTCCGGTACTGATCCGGACCGGCAAGGTGCTGGAGATCGGCGGTGACTGGTCACAGGCCCAGGACGCCTACACCGAGGCCCTCGAGGTGGCGGTGGCGGACGGGGACCCGGGCGGTGCCGCGTGGGCCCGGACCTGGCTCGCCGAGGTGGCTCGCAAGCGGGGCCGGTACGACGAGGCGGCGGAGGGGCTCAGCGCCGCCGCCGAGGAGTTCCAGCGACTCGGCGACGACGCGGGCGCCGGCCAGGTGCTGCACTTCAGCGGAACGCTGGCCGCGCAGCGTGGAGACTACGACGGGGCGACCCAGGCGTACGACCACAGCTACCAGATCCGAGAGCGCCTCGGCGACATCCCAAGCATGGCCGCACTGTTGAGCAATCTGGCGATAGTCGCTGAGTACCGCGGTGACTACGAGGAAGCGCAGGATCTCAACGAACGGGCGCTGGCGCTGCGCGAGCGGGACGGCAACAAGTGGGCGATCGGGGTCTCGCAGAACAACCTCGGCATGATCGCCGTACTCCGGGGGGACTACGCCGGGGCCAAGGACCGCTTCTCCGAGTCGATGCGGCTGCACCAGCTGGTGGGGGACACCTGGATGGTCGGGCTGGGGCACAACAACCTCGGCAACGCACACCGTGGTCTGGGTGAGTACGACCAGGCGGGAGGCGAGTATGCAGCCGCGCTGGGAACCTACCGGGCATACGACGACGACTGGGCGCTGGCGATCCTGTACGAGGACGTCGCGCTGCTCGCGGCGGCCACCGGACCGGTCGAGTCCTGCCTTCGACTGATCGGTGCGGCCGATGCCATGCGGGTGCGCATCGGTTCACCCCGAGCGCCGGACGTCCAGGCGCAGATCGACCGTGCACTGGCCGCACTGGGGCCCGGGCTCGGAACGGTGGCCGACGGGTTCATCGACGCTGGCCGCCATCTCACCGGTAGCCAAGCCGACTCCGAGGTGCTCCTGGTGTGCGGCCCGGTCGCGGCGGATGCGGCGGTATCCACGCAGCTCAATCGGGCTCAGGTCGGGCCGGGGGGCGGGCCGAGGTAGTGGATGACGGCGAGGACCCGCCGGTGGTCGTCATCGCTGGGAGGGAGGCCCAGTTCGTCGTAGACCCGGGAGATGTGACCGACGACTGCCTTCTCGGTGATGGATAGGCGGCGGGCGATCGCGGCGTTGCTCCGGCCCTGCGCCACGAGCCCGAGGACCTCGCGTTGCCGGCTCGTCAGCCGATCCACGGCGGACTTGTCCCTGCGCGCCCGAGTGAGAAGCATCGACACCACCTCGGGGTCGAGCACGGTGCCCCCCGAGGCGACCCGACGGGCGTCGGCGCAGAACTGCTCGACGTCGGCAATCCGCTGCTTGAGCAGGTATCCGACGCCGGCCGGTCTGGCCTCGAGGAGTTCCTGCGCGTACGCCCGCTGCACATGCTGCGACAAGACCAGGACTGCTGTCTCGGGACGGCAGGCGCGGATGGCCAGTGCCGCACGGAGCCCGTCGTCGGTGTTGGTCGGCGGCATCCGGATGTCGGTCACGATCAGCTCCGGTGCCTGCTCCCTCGCCAGCTCGACCAGCCGTTCCGCGTCGGCCGCGACGCCGACGACGTCGAAGCCGGCCCGGCCAAGCACGAACTCGAGGCCTTCCCGCAGGAGTGCCTCGTCCTCGCCGATCACGACCCGCACGGCACGTCCGCAACGATGCGAGTGCCCTGGTCGAGCGGGCTGTCCACCGATAGTTGACCGCCCAGGGCGTCCACTCGGTCGGCCATGCCCCGCAGCCCGCGGCCGCCGATCCGGGCGCCGCCCACGCCGTCGTCACGGACCTCGATCCGCAGTAGCCCGTCCACCCGACCCAACCGTACGGCGAGCGCGCTCGCCCTGGCGTGCTTCACCGCGTTCGCCAGGGACTCCGCAACCACGAAGTAGGCAGTGCTTTCGACTGCTGGCGGGAGTCGGTCGGCAGCGGCGTCGACGTCCAGGTCGGTTGGGATCGGCACTCGATCGACCAGATCCTCAGTCGCCGCAACCAGTCCGCGCTCGAGCAGCGCCGCCGGCATCATGCCGTGCACCAGCCGGCGCAGCTCGTCGATCACGACGTCGAGTTCGGAGCGGGACGGCCAGGATCAGCAGCCCGCGGACCAGCCCACGGGCGCTCGGGTCGTCGGCCATCAGAGCGGTGATCTGGGTCAGCGCGAACACGAAGACAAGGTCGAAGAACAGTTCCAGCGGTGTCACGTTGGCGTGCTCGCCGACCTGCTGCAGGCGCGCCCGTCGAGTTCGCGACGTGGTCACGAGGCGAACCGTACCCGTGCACGAGAGGATGCAGCGCAGCTGACCGGTCAACGGGGCAGCGCTATCGAGGGCAACTTTGGAGGCCCAGAATGACAGACATCACCCAACTCATCCTCGACGACCATGACGGGTTCCGACGGCAGTTCGCACAGCTGGACGAGCTACGCGACGATCCGATGCAGGCCGGTCCGATTTTCGCCGGGCTGGCGGCGTTCCTGGAGATGCACGCGTCCGCCGAGGAGGAGCACTTCTATCCGGCGCTGCTGAAGAAGGGCGGCGAAGAAGGGGAGGAGGAGACCGACGACGCCATCGGAGACCACGACGAGATCCGCGACGGCTCCCGGCGTGCGGCGGCTGCCGAGGCGGGCAGCGACGAGTGGTGGAAGGCCGTCGACGACACCAGAGCGGCGAACACCGAGCACATGTCCGAGGAGGAGGACGGCGCACTGGCCATCGCCCGGCGCAGCATCTCCCGGGCAGAGCGCGACCGGCTCGGCGTGAAGTTCCAGACGTTCAAGATCGAGCACCCGGGCGCCCACGGGCTCAGCGGGGAAGCTAAGGACCCCAAGGAGTACATCGAGGAGCACAGCTGATCCGGTCGTACGCGGGAAGCGGCCGGCTAGGGCCGGCCCAAGGCCTCCCAGGTGTGGCGCAGGACCCCGATCTCGGAGACGTTCTTCGTCAGCTCGCCGTTCACCCAGGCGGCCGCGATCGACAGCGGGCGGGGCTCTGGCCACGGAAACGGGAACGGCTCGTCCAGGTCGCTCTCGGTGCGGCCGTCCAGAAAGTCCTTCCACCGCGCGTGCAGACCGCTGATCCACTCGACCGCGGCGGCAGCGCTGCCCGGCCACAGCACGTCCTCGCGCGACGGTGGCTGCCGTCCGGCGGCATGGTCCAGGGTGGCCGACCACCACCACCCGAGGTGCCAGGTGACCCACCCGACCGTCACCCCCGGCGGGGGATCCGGCTCGGGTTCGGCCCAGTCGGGTCGCCACCGGCCGTCCGAGCCGCGGCGTACGGTCCAGGATTCCGGCGCCGGCTCCCACCGGCAGAGCTCGTCGGTCAACGCCGGGAGGTGGTATCCGGCCAGCGACCAGGCCCAGTGCAGCTGCCAGCGGAGCAGTCCCAGTCGCGATCCGTCGACGACCACCCAGACACTATGACACGGTGGGCAGATGGACTTCGGGCTCAACGAGGAACAGATCGCCGTCCGCGACACCGTCCGGACATTCGTCCAGCGCGAGGTCATGCCACTGGAGTCCGACTGCCTGCGCAATGAGCGCGCGGGTCGGCCGGGGGTGTCTCCGGATGAGCTCCGCGAACTGCAGGACAAGGCCGCCAGGTCGGGATTCTGGGGGGTGAACACTCCCGAGGAGTACGGCGGGATGGCCCTCGGGCCGGTGATGACGGCCATCGTGCTCATGGAGCTCGGCCGGTCATTCGTTCCGTTCAACTTCGGCGGTTCCGCCGACAACATCTTGTATCACGGCACCGAGGAGCAGAAGCAGCGCTATCTGCTGCCGCTGCTGGCGGGAAAGCGGAAGTCCTGCTTCGCCATCACCGAACCGGGCGCGGGGTCTGACGCCAGGGCGATCACCACGTCGGCCCGCAAGGACGGCGACTCCTACGTCATCAACGGCGAGAAGACGTTCATCACCCGCGGCAACGACGCGGACTTCGTGATGGTCTTCGCCGTCACCGACAAGGAGCGGGGGGCCGACGGCGGCGTCACGTGCTTTCTCGTCGACCGGGACATGGGCTGGCTTTCCGAGCCGATCGACACGATGGGCGAGTGGGGTCCGGCGGCGCTGATCTTCGATGACGTCGTCGTACCGGAGGAGAACATCCTCGGCGAACTCGGGCAGGGCTTCACGCTGGCGATGCAGTGGATCAACGCCGGGCGGTTCACGCTGCCGGCCCGCGCGGTCGGCTCCTGCGAGCGGTTGCTGCAGATGGGTGCGGACTACGCCAATACCCGATCGACGTTCGGGCAATTGCTCAGTCAGCGGCAGGCGATCCAGTGGATGATCGCCGACTCCGCCGTCGAGATCGAGGCGATGAAACTGCTCACGCTCAAGGCAGCCTGGTTGCTCGAGGAGGGGACGGACAACCGGCACGCCGCATCGATCGCCAAGCTGTACGCCGGCGTCAAGGCGAACGAGATCGTGGACCGGATCCTGCAGATCCACGGCGGCATGGGCTACACCCGGGAGCTGCCGATCGAGCGCTGGTATCGGGAGCTGCGGCTGCTGCGGATCTACGAGGGCACCGACGAGATCCAGCGTCAGTCCATCGCCCGCAATGTGCTGAAGGGCAACGTCAAGATCGGCTCGTAGCCGGCGAGGCTCGTCAGGGCGCGACCGGGTTGACCCAGGTCACCTCGTTGAACCTCGCGAAGTCGGTGTCGGCCGAATAGACGGCGAGTCCGTTCTCCAGGGCGAGTGCGGCCAACTGGGCGTCGCTCACCAGATTGCCCCGCAGCTGGTACTTCGTGACGAGGCCCAGGAACGCGGTGGCGAACCCTGATCCTGGCGACGGTACCCACGACATCTCCGCATCCAGCCACTCTTGAACGAACCCGATGGCTGTTCCCGGATCCAAGGGGTGCTCCCGCGCCCGTGGATTGGTGCTGATCCGCACAAACGCGGACAGCGTCAGCCACGGCAATGCGACCCGTCGCGACCCATTGAGCGACGACTCGAGCCAGGCAGCCGCCGCAGCGTGATGAAGACTGCTCTGGTCGACGGCGTAGAGCAACAGGTTGGCGTCGACGAGCATCAACGATGTCCAGGGCCCTCGAGCAGCTCGAGTGTTTCCGCGACGTTCGAGACGTCGATCCCGGCGCCCATTGCAACGCTGCGCTGCACAAAGCGCTTCCGCTCGGTGGACGCTGCTAGGCCGGCGCGGGCCAGCTCATTGACGGCGGCACTGAGACCGATGTTGCGCTGCTTGCGCAACCGCCGGACGGCGGCCTCGACGTCCTTGTCCAGCGACACCGTGGTTCTCATCCATCAACGATAATGCATCACGATGCACATGCGATAGAACTACGATGCGGAATGCGTCGGCCGAGCAGTTCGACCCGGCGAGTCCCGAGATCGTCACGATCACCAGTCGTCAGTGAGTCCCGGGGAGTCTCGGCCGAGCTGGAAGATGGGTCTCGGTCCGTCCGGATCGATGAGCAGGCGCCCCGCGGAGGCCAGGAACGTCGACATCTGGGTCTGGCCCCCGATGAAGCCGATCACGAATGTCGGGTCGAGCAGGAAGCCGTGTGGATTGTCATCACTGCGGGCGGTGAGGTCGTTGCGATACAGGCTGGTCTGCGGGACCAAGCCGCCGGCCCGGATCAGGGTGGCCGAGGTCGGGTTGGGCACGGTCTCGTCGCCGCGGGCCACCTGGATCAGGACCCGGTTGTCAGGCGCCAGCGGGGCGAAGGTCTCCGGGCTCCCTGGCCGGTTGAGCCAGGTCTGCTCGGCGAGAAACTCCTGGATCGGCAGCGCACCCGGAGCCGGGTCGAGTACCGGCGGCTGGCCGGCCAGCGGAAGGGATTCGGTGAAGCCGTAGAAGCCGCCGTTGAGCAGCGGCGGCTGCGCGCCGGCCAGTGCCTGGCTGACCAGCGGTCGGAAGGACGGTGACAACCGGGCGATCTCACTGATCGGCCCACCCGGCACGTTCAGGCCGATCGCGTCCAGGAGGGGGTCGATACCGGCCAGCATGGTGCCGTAAATTCCGCCAAAGCTCTGACCGTAGTAGTCGGTCCCGACGCGCTGCAGGTCCCGTACGCCGTCGGCGTTCAGGTCCACCCCGCGGGCGATCACCCGCACCAGGGTCATAATGTCTGCCGCCGTCTGGCGCAGGCCGTCCCGGCTGCCTATCTGCGCGAAGGCTGCCGGCTGCGGCAGCGTGGACACGCCCTCGGTCTCGGCGATGATCCCGTCGCCGTCGAGGTCGATGCCACGGCCGTACGCCGGCACCGTCCTCGTCACCCCGTCGCGGGTGATCCGCCAGGTGCTGGCCGGGCCGTAGCCGTGCCCGACGACGTCGGTGGCGATCGTGGCGAAGCCCCGGGCGGCGTTCTGCGTGGCCGCGAGGAAGAGATCGGCATTCCACCGGGTGAAGCCATGCCCGAACACCGCGACCGGCCAGCCGCCGGTCGGCGGCACGCCGGCGGGCAGGATCAGCACGAACGGCAGCCGCGCCGCGCCCTGCACCAGCGGACCGTCGTCGGCAGTCGGCGTCTGCGGAATCACCACGTCCGCGGTCAGCCAGGACGGTGCGAGGTAGGAGCCGAAGACGTAGGCTCCGGCCGCAAGCCCCGACAGGTTGAAGACCGGGATCGGCAGCCTGCCTGCACCCAGATCGGCGTTGTACGTCAGCGTCGTTCCGGCGGCCGGCACTGCGGCGTCGACGCGCAGCTGCCGGTCGTCCTCGGAGATGCCGGCCGCCGCGAACGCGACGCCACCGTCTAGTTGTCGGCGCAGGTCCCGCAGGCCGTCGGTCGCCGACATCGTCGTGAAGGTGGCCCGCGCCGGGCGGGCTCCACCGACCCGCAGTATGAAGGTGCTGCCCGGGGCGAGCTGGTCGACCGGGTGTCCGTAGACAGTGTACGTCGCGGCGTCGTACACGACCCGATTCACCCCGGTCGACCAACCGCCACCGGCCGCGCGGATCGTTGTACCGGCCGCCACCTCGGCGGCGTCGACGGGACGGTCGAAGCGCAGCGCAAGCCGCGGATCGAGGTCGAACCCGTCGAGCTGGTTCAGCAACTCGACGGTGTTGCAGTCCGTCGGGTGGGTGGCGCAGTCGGGTACGGGCAGGGAGACCCGCCGACCGGTGAGCTGCCCGGGGTCGGCCACCGACAGGCTGTCACTGGGGAACAGCGAGACCACCGTCGCTGATCCGGTCGGCGGCCCGGCGGGCGCGCTGGCGGCGGGTCCCGCGGGAGCCACCGCCAGTACGGCGGCCAAGCCCGCACTCAGCACGATCGTTCGTACGGCCCGGTTCGATCTCACAGCGGCACTCCCTCGGCAGGTTCGGCCAGCTTGGCGTCGGGACCGCCCGGCCGCAAGCCCACTGCCGACCACAGCCGGCTGCCGCCGATTCAATTGGGTGAGGTCGCTTGACAGCGGCCGGGCCCCATGGATTGATCGCCGCAGCAACGGCCACCGAGAGCTCCGCGCGAGGGGACACGGCATGACGACCATCCGGCAGGCCTCCGCCGGCTCCGCACCGGTTGTAGCACACAGAACTCGTTCCCCTCAGGGTCGGCTAACACGACCCAACTGGCGTCGGACTTCTGCCCCACGTCAACGCGGCTTGCACCAAAGGCCTAACCGGCGTACTTGCCGAGTTCCTCGCGGGCGACCGACCGCAGGTGCACCTCGTCCGGCCCGTCGGCCAGCCGCAGCGCGCGGGCCCACGTGTAAAACTCCGCAAGCGGCACGTCGTCACTCATCCCGGCCGCCCCGTGCACCTGGATGGCCCGGTCGATGACGGTGCAGGCCATTCGCGGCGCCACCACCTTGATCGCGGCGATCTCGGCCCGGGCACCCTTGGCGCCGTACCTGTCGATGAGATCCGCGGCTTTGTAGACGAGCAACCGGGCCTGGTCGATCTCGATCCGGGACAGCGCGATCTGCTCGCGCACCACGCCCTGCTCGGCGAGCGGCCGGCCGAACGCCGTACGGGCGAGGGCACGCTGGGTCATGAGCGCGAGCGAGCGTTCGGCCATGCCGATCAGCCGCATGCAGTGGTGGATCCGGCCGGGCCCGAGCCGGGCCTGGGCGATCATGAAGCCGTCCCCCTCTCCGGAGACCAGGTTCGTCGCCGGAACCCGGACATCGGTGAACCTGATCTCGGAGTGCCCGTGCTGGTCCTGGTACCCGAACGTCGGCAGGTGCCGGACCACATCGACCCCGCGGGTTTCCCGGGGAACCAGGATCATCGACTGCTGCCGGTGCGGTGGGCCGTCGGGATCGGTCTTGCCCATCACGATGAAGATCACACAGCGCGGGTCGGCCGTCCCGCTGATCCACCATTTGTGACCGTTGACCACGTAGTCGTCCCCGTCGCGAACGATGGAGGTGGCGATGTTCCGCGCGTCCGAGGAGGCGACCGCCGGCTCGGTCATCGCGAACGCCGACCGGATCCGGCCCTCCAGCAGCGGCTCGAGCCACTGCTGCTTCTGCTCCGGAGTGCCGAACATGTGCAGCACCTCCATGTTGCCGGTGTCCGGCGCCTGGCAGTTGATCGCCTCGGGGGCGAGCCGCGGTGCCCAGCCCGTCACCTCGGCCACCCCGGCGTACTCGAGATTGGTGAGCCCCGACACGTCGGGCAGGAAGAGGTTCCAGAGTCCCTGGGATCGCGCCTCGGCCTTCAGCTTCTCCACCACCGGCGGGAGCTCGTGGTTGTCGTGGCCGCGCGCCGTGCGGAAGTCGTGGTACTCCGGCTCCGCGGGAAGCACGTGTTCGTGCATGAACGACCACATCCGGTCGACGTACTCGCGACCCTTGTGGCTCATCTCGAAGTCCATTGTGGACTTACCTCTTTTCCTTGTCGGGTACGGCGATGCCCAGGCCGCGTAGCCAGAGCCGGGTCAGGGTTGTCGCCTCCGGGCGAGTGCTCCGACGGCCCTCGACGACGTACCAGTAATAGGCGGATCGCCCCGTCATGGAGATCAGGGCAGTCGCCGCATCACCGGGGTGGACGTCGGCCGCGGCGACGCCCTCGCGCTGCCATCGCCGGATCGCCTTGGCTACCCGCCCGGCGTTGTCCGTGTGAATCTTCTTGCGCAACGCTTGGACGTCCTCAACCATGGTTGTTGCCTGCTCGACGACAGCGAATAGGCGTGCGTTGTCCCGATATCCGGCGAGAAAGTGGCTGTTGCTCGCCAACACTCGCTCGTACGGCGTCGCGCTGCCGTCCTCGGATGGCGCGGGGACGACCAGCCGCGACCAGAGGTCGGCCATGACGGCAAGGAAGACCTCGGGTTTACTGCGGAAGTGGGCATAGAACGTTCCGTGCGCGACGCCGGCCTCCGTGGCGATGTCGGTGATCCGCGCGTTGAGGTATCCGTGCCGCTCGAAGACGGCCCGAGCCGCCCCGACGAGACCGAGCCTGGTGCCACTGCCTCTTTTCGTGCTCGCCGGCAACACCGTGCGTTTCACCGTCACAACATGATATTGACATCGGTGTCAAGTTCTGGGAGGACTTCGGTATGACGACAGTTGCCGCTGGTACGGGTATGCAGATCGCATACGAGCGGTACGGCGACGAGAGCGATCCGCCGCTGCTCATGGTCAACGGGTTCGGCGTGCAGCTGACCGCCTGGAATCCGGACCTGCTGCGCATGCTCGTCGACCGGGGGCTGCAACTGATCGTCTTCGACAATCGAGACGTCGGGCTGTCGACGCACCTCGACGACGCCGGGCCGGTCGACGTGATGGCGCTGATGACCGGCCGGGTCACCTCCGCGCCCTACCTCCTGTCGGACATGGCCGATGACGCGGTCGGTCTGCTGGCCGCGCTGGGGCTCGCATCCGCGCACGTCCTGGGGGTGTCCCTCGGCGGCATGATCGCGCAGACGATGGCGATCGATCACCCGGGTCGGGTCCGCAGCCTGACGTCGATCATGTCGACGCCGGCTTACGGCGTCGGCGCGGCGACTCCTGCAGCCGGTCAGGCGTTGCTTTCGCGCCCGGCGTCCACCCGCGAGGGCGCCGTGGAGCGCTCGCTCGGGATCTCCACGGTGATCGGCTCGCCGGCGTACCGGCGGGACGAGGACTGGATCCGCGAGGCGGTCGGCATCGCGTGGGACCGCAGCAACGATCCGGTGGGCGCCACTCGCCAGTTGGCCGCCGTGGTCCTGTCCCCTGATCGGCGGCCGGCCCTGACCGACCTGACCGTGCCGACGCTGGTCGTGCACGGAGAGGTCGACCCGCTGATCCAGGTCGACGGCGGCCGGGAGACCGCTGCCGCGATCCCGGCGGCGGAGCTGATGGTGCTGCCCGGCATGGGGCATGACCTGCCGCGAGCGCTCTGGGTGACCGTCGTCGACGCGGTCGTCGCGCTGGTCCACCGCGCGGAGGAAACCGGGATGCCGCCGGACCCGAGCTATCCCAAGACGGACAGGCACGCGCGCTGGGGGCGCCTTCTTGACCCAATCGACGGGCAACGGCAGACGGAGGGCACCGAATGACCAAACCATTCGCATCCTCGGCGGATCTGAGCGAGAAGACAGCGACGTTGGAGGAGCTCGCCGACGGCGTCTACGCGTACACCGCCCAAGGCGATCCGAACGTCGGCGCCGTGGTCGGCAGCGACGCCGTGATGTGCGTCGAGGCGCGGGCCACGCCGCACATGGCGCAGAAGTGGATCGACGAACTCCGGACCCGGACCGATGCGCCGATCCGCGACCTCGTGCTGACCCACTACCACGCCGTTCGCACCCTGGGTGCGGCGGCGTTCGGGGCGGACCGGATCATCAGCTCGCAGACCACCCTGGATCTCATCCACGAGCGCGGTCAGCTGGACTGGGACTCCGAGGCGGGCCGGATGCCGCGGCTGTTCGCCGGCGCGGAGACGGTCCCGGGCCTGACAATCCCGACCGAGACGTTCACCGATCGGATGACCGTCGACCTCGGCGGGCGGGTAGTTGAGCTGATCCATCTAGGTAGGGGGCACACCGAGGGCGACATCGTCGTATGGCTGCCCGAGGAGCGAATCTGCTTCGCCGGGGATCTGGTGGAAGGCGAAGCGGCTCTGTACACCGGCGATGCGATCCATCTCGACTGGATGTCGTCCACATTGGACGGTGTGGCCGCGCTGGGGGCCGAGACGATGGTCGGCGGTCGTGGGCCGGTGATGCGGGGCTCCGGGGAAGTGCAGTCAGGAATCGACCAGACGCGCGGGTTCCTGCAGACGATGCGTGCCTCGGTCGAGCCGGTCCTCAAGGGCGGCGGCACGCTGAAAAGCGCCTTTCAAGCGGCTCACGGGGCGCTCGAACCGGCTTACGGCGCATGGCCGATCTTCGAGCACTGCATGCCCTTCAACGTGTCCCGGCTCTGGGATGAGCTGTCCGGCGTCCAGCGGCCCCGGATCTGGACCGCCGAGCGTGACCGCGAGGTCTGGGCCCAGCTCCAGTCGTGATGTCGTGATGTCGTGATCGCCGTGGTCGGGGCTGGGCCGGTCGGGCTGACCCTGGCGCTGCGGCTGGCCCAGTTCGGCGTACCGGTGACTGTCTTCGAGCAGTCGCAGCGACTGCGCGGCGAGGGCTCAAAGGCGTTGTGCATGCAGCGCGAGACGCTGGAGAGCTGGGCCATGCTGGGCTTCGGGCAGCAGGTCGCAGATCGGGGCGTCGCCTGGCAGGTGGGGCGGACGTACTTCCGCGAGACGGAACTCTTTCTGACCCAGTTGCCGGCCACCGACGAGCACTTCCCGCCGTTCGTCAACGTCAGCCAGACCGAGGTGGAGCGGCTCATGGTCGAGGCGGTGGACCGCGAACCGCTCGTCACCGTCCACTGGGGACAGTCCCTGACCGGGCTGGAGCAGGACGCCGACCGGGTCCGGCTGACCTGCGACTGCGACAGCCGTGAGGTCGTCACCGAGGCCGCGTACGCCGTGGGCGCGGACGGTGCGCGTTCTTCGGTACGGCGGCTGTGCGGCATCAACTTTCCCGGGCACAGCCACCGGGATCAGTTCCTGATCGCCGACATCCGGGCGCAGTTGCCGTTCCCGGCCGAACGCCGGTTCTGGTTCGACCCGCCGTGGAATCCCGGCCGGACCGTCCTGATCCACCCGCAGCCCGATGACGTGTGGCGGATCGACTGGCAGGTGCCACCGAACTTCGACCTGGCGGCGGAGCGGGACAGTGGACGGCTGGACGAGCGGATCCGCAGGATCGTCGGCGGGTCGCAGTACGAGCCGGTGTGGCTGACCGTGTACCGGTTCCATCAGCGGATGGCCGCCCGCTTCCGCGACCGGCGAGTCCTGCTGGCTGGCGATGCGGCACACCTGATGAGCCCGTTCGGGGCGCGGGGGCTGAACTCGGGAGTGGCCGACGCGATGAACCTGGCCTGGCGACTGGCTTTCACGCTCCGCTCGCCGGAGTCCGAGGATCTGTTGGAGGGGTACGCCGCCGAGCGCATGCTGGCTGCGCGGGAGAACCTCGCCGTCACCGACGCGACCATGCGCTTCATGGTGCCGGCAACGGAGGCAGAACGACGTGAGCGCGACGCGATCCTGCTCGCCAGCGTCGACGACCCCCAGATGCGGGCGAAGGTGAACTCCGGGCGGTTGGCCACGCCGACCGTCTACCGTCCCGCGGGGTCTGCGCTGCCGGTGCAGACAGGTGCGGTGCTGCCCGACGCGCCCGTTCAGCCGGTGCGAGGAACGTCCGCCACCCGGCTCCGAGAGCTCGTCGGAACGGCCCGGCTGCGGCTGCACCTGGGCTGCCGGCCGGATGGCTCAGCCGGCGACGACTGCGTCCAGGTCGTCCCGCCGGGGGGTGCGCTGCCCCCGGGACGCCACGCGGTGGTCCGGGACGTGCACGGGAGGGTCGGTGAGCGGCTGCAGACCGGCGCAGCACCCGTTGTCCTCACCGTGCGGCCGGACGCGTACGTCGAGGCGGTCGCTGCGCGCTCACCCTGAGCCGACATCCCGCCAGATGACGGTGCCGCCGTACACGCTGGTAGGCGAGCCGAACAGGGCAGTCAAGGTTCGCTCGAGCACCGCGCTGTCTTGACTCGGGCCGAGAACCACCGTGTCGACGCCCCAGTAGGCGAGGTCGGCGGTGGCGGCGGCGCGATCCTCGGCGGTGATGCCGAACTCCACCTGCGTGTCGAGCACCTCGGTCAGCAGCGCTTCGGTGGCGCGCGGGGCATCACCCCCGATGTAGGCATGACCATCTGGTCCGGGGCCGGTGAAGTACCCGCCGGGCATCCGGTAGCCGAACCCGGCATCGACCTGCCAACGCATCGGTGCGGTCTGCGTCGCCGTCGGGAAGGGCACCACCAGGACGGTGTCCCCGGTGGGGACGGTGGCCAGAGCCCGCATCGTGCTCTCCGGCGTAATGGCGACCGCTTCGACCTGCAGTGGTCGCGGCAGCAGCGGGGCGAGCAGCACGGCAGCCACCGCGGCAGCGGCAAGTGGCGACCAGCGACTGTGCACCCGGGTGAGAACGATCGCGACCACGGCGCCGGCGGCCATCGGCGCGAACAGCCCGAACCGAGTGGCGAGCACGCTCTCCGCGAGCGGGAGGTGCTGCAGCAGACGCCACGGTCCCGGTATCGAGGTGGGGTTGCCCTGGTAGACGACGGTCGCGCCCAGCGACAGCGCGGCGAGCAGCACGGTGAGCAGCGCCGAGACGCGCAGCTGCAGGTCGCGCCAGCCGGCCACGACGGCGACCGCGATCACAGCGAGCAGCGGCCAGCCGAGGTAGGCCAGGTACTCGGGAACGCCGCCGCTGTAGCGGTCGGCGGCAGCGGCCGACTCCGCGGAGTGCAGCACCATCATCCGAGATGGCGTGACGAACCCGCTGAGATCGGCCTTGTAGAAGTCGGCGACGAACGCGCTGCCCTGCTGCGCGAGCGGACCGTGCAACTGCACCCAGACCGGATAGCCGGCGACCAGTCCGCCGATGACGGTGGCGACAGCCAGTCCGCGGGTGACGAACCCGATGCGTTGCCGCGCCAGCTGTGGCCGCGACAGCGCCAAGACGATCACCAACAAGGCGACGACGAGAACCGTGTCGTACAGCAGCTCCTCCCCGGTGAACAATTGCGCGGCCGCGAGCAAACCCAGCCGCACGCCGCCGCGCTGCACCGTGACGCGCCGGTGGAGGAGATCCAGGCTGGCCGACACCAGCAGCGGCACCAGCGGGGCGAGCAGCAGTTGGAGGTGCCCCACCGAAACGTGCACCATCGCGGGAGAGAACCCGTACAGCGCCCCGCCGGCCACCGCGGGCCACATGGCCGCGTCGGTGTGACGGCGCAGCAGCAGAAAGGCCGTAAAGGCCGAGCCGGCGAAGCCGAGCAGGACGAGCACGTTGTAGCTGGCCTGTGCACCGGCGATGAGCGTGACCGGAGCCAGCACGATCCCGGGCAGCAGCAGTGCGGGGTTCCACATCGCACTCACGCCGCTCGGGGCGTTCATGGCCTGCACGGTCAGCGTGAAGTCGCTGCCGACCAGAGCGTCCGCGGTCCAGGCCAGCCACCAGGTCAACAGATCGGTGTCGTTCGGATTGCCGGCCACCATCAGCCCGGTCGGGTGCCGCCACAGCCGCGCAGTAAGCGCGAACGCGAGCAGCAGGTAGCAGCCCGCGGCCACGGCGTCGGGGCGCAGGCGTCGAGCGCTGGACAGCCGCGTCGGAGCTAGCGGCGTATCCAAGCCTCCGGCTCTCTGGTCAGGCTGTGCACGGCATCGGGCAGGTCGTTGCGGGCCACCTGGTCGACCGTGACTTCCTCCAGGACGCTGCGCAGACTCGCCCGGACGGCAACCCACACCTCGCGCAGCGCCTCGGCCGGGCCGACGTAGCTGCTCGCTTCGGGACGGTCCCCGCGGACCTCGGCCAGCGGACCATCGACGGCACGGAACACGTCGGCCACCGAGATGTCCGTGGCCGGTCGGCCGAGCCGGTACCCGCCGTGCGCACCCCGTTGGCTGGCGACGATGCCGGCCCGCCGCAGTTCGCCAAGGATGCGTTCCAGGAAGCTGGCCGGAATGCCCTGGATCTCCGCGAGATGCTCGGTACGGACGAGCGGAGCCGGTGAAGCGGCCAACTCGACCAGCGCGCGCATCGCGTAGTCCACCTTGGCCGAGATATGCATCCTGGCATTCTCCCCCACCAACGTGTCGCTCGACTCCGAACCGGGATTTGGTCCGGGCAGTTTACGTATCGCGGATGACAACCCTCCGGTGCTTTCCTGCTTCCGTACATGCGGTGGTTACTGGCTTGTTTCGCCGCAGTTGCGAGCCTAGTGTTGGATCGTGACGCTGTTCCGGATCAGTGAAGCGGCCAGCTTGTTGGGCGTGAGTGACGACACCGTACGGCGCTGGGCGGACTCCGGTCGGCTGCCGGCGCATCGGGGCGAGCATGGCCGGCTGGTCATCCAGGGTCTCGACCTGGCCGACCTGGCCCGCGAGATCGCCGCCGCTGACGGTCTTGCCGTGGTGCCTCCCGGCCTCGGGCGGGAGTCCGCCCGCAACCGCATGCGCGGGATCGTCACCCGCGTGATCAAGGACCACGTCATGGCACAGGTGGACGTGCAGGCCGGCCCGTTCCGGCTGGTGTCCCTGATGAGTCGTGAGGCCGCCGACGAACTCGGCCTGGAGCCCGGCGTCGTGGCGGTGGCCTCGGTGAAGTCGACCAATGTGGTCATCGAGATTCCCGGTGAATCATGAGTTTCTACCGTTCGCTTGCCGTGTCCGCCGCGGTCGGGCTCGTCCTTGCCGGCTGCGACGGGGACGAGCCTGCCGGCACCGGTGCCGGATCGAACGAGGCTGCTGCGGGGGCCACCGCCGAGGAGCGCACGCTCAGCGGGACGCTGACGGTGTTCGCGGCGGCCTCGCTGACCGACGTGTTCACCGAACTGGGCGCTCAGTTCGAAGCGGAGAACCCTGACCTGACCGTCACGTTCAACTTCGCCGCGAGTTCGACGCTCGCCGCGCAGATCACGCAGGCAGCACCGGCCGACGTGTTCGCCTCGGCCAGTGCCACCACGATGCAGACCGTGGTGGACGCCGGCCTGAACGCCGAGGAGCCGGCCGTGTTCGTCCAGAACACGCTTCAGATCGCCGTACCGGCCGGCAATCCGGCTGGCGTCACGGGTCTGACCGACTTCACCAACGCGGATCTGACGATCGCCCTGTGCGCCGAGGAGGTCCCGTGTGGCGCGGCGGCCATCAAGGTGTTCGAGGCGGCCGGGCTGACACCCCAGCCGGACACGTTGGAAGCGGATGTGCGCGCGGCGCTGACGAAGGTGGAACTCGGCGAGGTCGATGCCGCGCTGGTCTACAAGACCGATGTGCTTGCTGCCGGAGACGTTGTGGAAGGCATCGAGTTCCCCGAGTCGGCCGAGGCGGTCAACGACTACCCCATCACCGCGCTGACCGAGGCGCCGAACGCGGACGCGGCGGCGGCGTGGGTCGAGTTCGTCCAGTCGGAGGACGGTCTGGCCGCGCTGGAGGCGGCCGGCTTCCAGCTCCCGGATGCCTAGTCCGAGCGGTGTGAGTGCACCGGTCTCGGTCAAGCAACGCCAGCCGCAGCCGGACGGTGCCACGGGTATACCCGCGGTCCTGATGATCCCGGCGGTCCTGGCCGTCGGGTTCCTCGTCCTTCCGCTGACCGCACTGCTGATCCGCGCCCCGTGGTCGTCCCTCGGCTCGTTGCTGAGTACGCCGGAGGTGCGGGACGCGCTGCGGCTGTCGGTGGTGTCCGCGTCATTGGCGACGCTGATTTCCCTGATCGTGGGCGTGCCGCTGGCGTGGGTGCTCGCCCGGTCACAGATTCGTGGTCGGGGCGTGCTGCGCGCGCTGGTCACCGTCCCGCTGGTGCTGCCGCCGGTCGTGGGTGGTGTGGCGCTGCTGCTGGCACTCGGGCGCCGGGGGGTGCTGGGCGCGCCGCTGTACGACGCGACCGGCGTGTCGTTCCCGTTCACCACCACCGCCGTCGTGCTGGCCGAGACCTTCGTCGCGATGCCCTTCCTGATCATCAGCGTGGAGGGGGCGCTGCGCGCGGCCGACCGGCGGTACGAGGACGCCGCGGCAACGCTGGGCGCCAGTCGCGCGACGACGTTCCGGCGGGTCACGTTGCCGCTGGTCGCCCCCGGAGTCGCCGCCGGGGCGGTGCTGTGTTGGGCCCGGGCGCTCGGTGAATTCGGAGCGACCATCACGTTCGCCGGCAACTTTCCCGGTACGACGCGCACGATGACCCTGCAGGTCTACCTGGCGCTGGAGACCGACCCGGACGCCGCCATTGCCCTGAGCCTGGTGCTGCTCGCCGTGTCCATCTTCACGTTGGCTCTGTTGCGGGACCGCTGGCTGATGAGGACATGAGCCTGAGCGCACAGATCGTGATCCAGCGCGGGCCGCTGCACGTGGACGTGTCCTTCGAGGTCCAGCAGGGCGAGGTGCTCGCGATACTGGGGCCGAACGGCGCTGGAAAGTCGACCCTGCTCCGGATACTGGCCGGCCTCACTCGACCGCAGAGCGGGCGAATCGTCCTGGACGGGCAGCTGCTCGACGACCCGACCGCCGGCGTACGGGTTCCCCCGCATCGCCGACCGATCGGGATGGTGTTTCAGGACCACCTGCTGTTCCCGCATCTGTCCACTGTGGACAACGTAGCTTTCGGGCTGCGCGCGCGTGGCCAGTCACGGGAGGCGGCCCGCCGGGTTGCGGCTGAGTGGGTCGCCCGGATGAACCTGTCCGACCACGGTTCGGCCAAGCCGCGGTCGCTGTCCGGAGGGCAGGCCCAGCGGATCGCGTTGGCGCGGGCGCTGGCCGGCAAGCCTCGGCTGCTGCTGCTGGACGAGCCGTTGTCGGCGCTGGACGCTCGAACCAAACTCGACGTGCGCGCCGATCTGCGGCATCACCTCGCCGACTATGCGGGTGCGACCGTCCTCGTGACGCACGACCCGATCGACGCGATGGCCCTCGCCGACCGGCTGGTCGTCGTGGAGCGCGGCCGGGTGGTGCAGGTCGGAACACCCGTCGAGGTGTCCCGCCGGCCGCGCACCGACTACGTGGCCAGGCTGGTCGGGCTGTCCCTCCTGTCCGGCACGGCGGACGGCCGATCGGTGGTCTTGGACAGCGGGGCGGCCGTGCAGGTCGCCGAGGCGAGGACGGGACCGGTCTTCGTCGCCATCCGGCCGACCGCGGTGGGTCTCTACCGATCCCGGCCCGATGGCAGCCCGCGCAACGTGTGGCCGGCCACCGTCGCGGGCGTCACGCCGTACGGGGAGACGCTGCGGGTCGACCTGCACGGCAAGGTGCCGTTGACGGCCGACGTGAGCCCGGAGGCGGCGGCCGAATTGGATCTCGTCCTCGGTGCCGGAGTGTGGGCGTCGGTCAAGGCCAGCGAGGCAGCCGCCTATCCTGCCTGACCGGGAGGTGGGCGTGGCGCGAACCGCGGGACTGCTGCTCGCCGCCGGAGCCGGCCGCCGGTTCGGCACGCCAAAGGCGCTGGCCGTACTCGCAGACGGAACGCCCTTTCTGCAGCGGGCCCTCGCCGCCCTGCGCGAGGGCGGGTGTGAGCCGCTCCTCGTCGTACTGGGCGCGCAGGCCGAACGGGCCCGCGGCCTTGCCCTGGGCGCCGACGTGGTCGTCAACGCCGACTGGGAGTCGGGGATGGGCTCCTCGCTCGGCGTGGGACTGGCAGCGCTGCCCGGCGGCGTAGACGCCGCTTTGGTGTTGCTGGTCGACACGCCGGGGATCGGCGCGGCTGCCGTGGCGCGGGTGTCGTCGTACGCCGCGCCTGACGTCGTGGCCATGGCGACGTACGACGGGCGCCGCGGGCACCCGGTCCTCATCGGCCGCGCGCACTGGCCTGAGGTGACCCGGTCGGCAGTGGGCGACACCGGCGCGCGGCCGTTCCTGCTGGCACATGCCGGCCGGGTCGTGGAGGTGCCCTGCGAGGACGTCGCCAGCCCCGAAGACATCGACACCCCCGGCGACCTCGCTCGCTGACAGCGGTTGGCCCGAGCGATGCACAGGAAAGTGTCACGAGCCCGTCCCAGGTGGCACTTTCTCGTGCATTGCTTCGGGCAGCGGCGTCAGGCTCTGATCCCTCCCGCCGGACTACTGTGGGCGCACATGCAGGTCCATACCGCTGTCCTTCGCGCCGTCGTGGTCGATGCCGCCCTGTCGGTCGCCGAACACGAGGCGTTGGTGGCGCATCCGGGCGCCGGGGCGGTGGTGAGCTTCGGTGGCGTCGTTCGTGACCACGACCACGGGCGCAGCGTCGAGGCGCTGGAGTACGTCGGGCATCCCACCGCCGAACAGATCATCGCCGAGGTGGCTGCCGGCATCGCTGCCGCAGGCGGGGTCTACGCCATCGCGGTCTCGCACCGGATCGGCAAGCTTGTCGTCGGCGACGTGGCGTTGGCGTGCGCCGTGAGCAGTGCGCACCGCCGCGAGGCCTTCGCTGCCTGCTCGCGGCTCGTCGACGAGGTGAAGCATCGGCTGCCGATCTGGAAGCGCCAGGTGTTTGAGGACGGCACCGACGAGTGGGTCGACTGTCCTTGATCAGAAGGCATCGAGCCCGAGCAGGGCTCGCAGCCGTTCGGGCCGAAGCCCGATCACGCCATCGTCGAGATCGACGCTGGGGAAGCTGTCGATCAGCCTGGTCAGCTCCGTGCGGCGAGTGGGATCGTCGGCGGCTTGTCGTGGGGTGCGGCCGCCGAGCGCGGGAACGCTCTCATCGCACCATCGCCGTTCAAACCGGTCCGCGAGTTCGGCCGCGGCCTCCGGTGGCAGCTGCAGAGGCGACGTCTTCGCCGTGACCGCACCGTCGGCGGCAGGCCACTGGAACGGCTGGCGCTCATCGACGCTCACGCTGCATCCCGGCAGTGCCTCTCGGAGCCCAGCGAGGACGTCGTCCATGCGCGGCTCGGTCATCGTGTGCACCGAGATCTGCCTGTCCTGCAGGCGGAGGCCGGCGAGCTGCCGGTTGGCTCCGTCGGGCAGCGGCTGCAACCATACGAAGCCCTCGCCGTCAGCGGCGTAGCGGCGCCCGAGTTCGGCAGCCGCGTTGTCGGCGTCGGGCACCTCGACCACGGCGTGGCACTCGACAAGGGGATCGCCTTCGGGGCTGACCATCGTCGGCGGCCGGTTCTGAGCGGCGACGTACTTGAGCAGGTCGAGCCCGTCACGGGTGTCGAGCAGGTCGAGCAGGTGCGTCTCCCGTCCGGGGGACACGCCGAACAGGCCGCCGACGAACTGGTGCGACTCCCCGTCCGGGACGGCTCGTCCGCACAGCAGCTGCCCACGACTGGCTTGGCGGCTCGCGGTCCGCTCTCGCACGTCGAGCTGGTCACCGGTGCGCAGGTCCCGGACGCGCATACTTGCACCGGCGTCGACCCCGATCACCTCGTAGACGGTGCGGTCGACCAACGTCCAGGCTCGAGCCAGCAGTGCCTCGTCATCGGGCAGCAACGGGCCACGGTCGGCCAGGAATCGATCGAACCAGCCGCCTTCGTGCAGGACCGCGTCGAGCACGAGCGGGTCGTCCATGGCCTCGGCCAGGGAGTCCTCGATGTCGGGGTCCAGCGCTCGCGCTTCGGCGTACTCCATGACGTCGAGCCGTGGCGGGCCGCCGCGCCGTTCGAGATAGGAGACTGCCTTTCGGCACAGCCACCCGACCCGGTCCGGGAGCGGGACGACGGCGGGGCGGCGGAGGTGGCAGGCCTTGAACTTGCGGCCGGATCCGCACCAGCACGGCTCGTTGCGACCCAGGGCGGGCTGCGCGACGTCGGCAAAGGGCAACACCGAGCGCACATCTTCGCTGTCCTCGGGAGCGCCCAACGAGCGCCATCGAGCCAGGGCCGACGCAGCATCACCGCGATCCGCCTCGTACCAGGCCAGCCGGTCCTCCGCGCACGGCCAACCTGGATCCGCACGAACCGCCGCGCGCAGGTGCGACTCGGCGTCTAGCACCGCGCCGCGACGTTCGGCGGCCAGCGCGCACAGCCACTGCGCGACCGCCTGCTCCTTCCGGTTGCGGGAAGCGGCGAGCAGGCGAGCGGACAGCGACCTCAGCGCCTTGATGCGTTCGGGCTCGTCGTCCAGGCCGAGCAGTTCGTCGGGCACCACCTCCAGCACCAGCGGGTCGTACATCTCCGCCAGCGCCGCTCGGGCGTCGGCGACGTCCAGCACATCCTGCTCGAGCAGCTCCAGCGCTCGCATCACGCTCAGGACCTGCGCCTTGTCGTTGTCGAGGCGGTCCATCACCCGAAACAGTTGGCCCGCCTGGTCCTGGTTCTGCCACACCCATTCATCGTGCGCGAACCGCTGTCCGCGCAGTTCGAGTCCGGCCTTGTCCGCGAGGTCGGACAGCGGAGGTCTCGGTTCGCCGAACGCGTCGGGCTGGCGAACCAGAATCCCCAGCACGAGGTCTTCGGCGTCCACCGGCAGCCCGGGCTCGGCCAGCGCCCCCTCATAGACGTCTCGGACGAGGTCGACGAGCGGGTCGGCGGCCTCCAGTTCCAGCTCGAGAGCGCGCAACCGCACGACACCGTCCGGTTCTACACCGACGCCGAGCAGAGCGCCGGCCGGGCAGTCGGCCAACCAGTCCTCATGGCCGATCCAGAACAGGGCGCCGGAATCCCGGATGGTAGTGACGATCTCCGCCCCGCTCGGTTGCTGAAGCCCACCGCGGCGCTGGAACCCGACCAGATCCACACC
>JACCTY010000092.1 GCA_013812145.1 Geodermatophilaceae bacterium
GGTCCCAGTGGTATTTCTGGTGCTTCCGGTCACCGTGCTCTTCGCGCTCTATCCGGGCCTGGTCAGCATCGTCCGGCTAGCGCAATGAGAACGACAGTAAGCAGAGGAGAGCCCATGTCCCCACAGCTGATCACGCTGTACGTCGCAGCGGCCGTCGACGCCGTTTGCCGGCGCGTCACCGCCGGTGGCCGGGAGCGCGGCGATGTGCCCGGCTGGGTCATGATCACGGTCATGTCGGCTGCACTGGTGCTGGCGATCCTGATCCCGTTCCGGGAGGCGATCGTGGACGCCGTACAGGAAGCCCTCGACAGCGTCACTAACGCACCAGCCCAGTAGTGCGCGCATCCGACCGGCGTACGCCAGAACGCGGGTCGGCCGTTGTCGAGTTCGTCCTCGTCTCCGCGCTCGTGGTGGGTCTGCTGCTGGCCGTCTTGCAGCTGGCGGTCTACGTGCACGTCCGCAATGTGATCGCGGCCAGCGCGCAGGAAGGGGCTCGGTACGGCGCCAACGCCGACATCGACTCCACCGCCGGCGGGGAGCGGACGCGTGTCCTCGTCACCAACGCACTGTCCGCCGACACCGCCGACGCGTTGGACTGCACCGCCGGCGAGGAGGCCGGCCAGTCCGGGGCCATATTGGTCGTCGTCCGCTGCACCGGCGCGGTACCCAGTCTCTTTGCGCCACTCGGTGACTTCCTGCGTATCGACGCCACCGGGCGAGCACTCAAAGAGGGTCGCTCATGAGGCCGGTACGCCGTCGCTGGCGGCGGCTGCAGGCACGACCCGAGCACGGCGCTGCGATCATTGAATTCACGTTCCTGGCGATCGTGGTCATCCTGCCGTTGATGTACGCCGTGATCGGCTTCTCGGCGGTGCAACGCGGCATCTTCGCCGCGACTGCCGGTGCCCGCGAGGCCGGCCGCGCGCTGTCCACGGCCGAGGACGCCAACACCGGGCTGGCCCGGGCGCAGTACGCCGCGGAGATAGCGGTGGAGGACCAGGCTGTGGACCTCACCGACCTCGACGTCGGGTACGCCCCGGATGGGGCGGACTGCTCAGCGGCCGGCAGCTACCAGCCGGTGCTGTCTCCGGGGGAGCGGTTCGTGGTGTGCGTGACCGTCGTGATCCGCGTGCCGGGGTTGCCCGACTTCATCGACACGAACACCGCGACCGGCATGTACGTCGTCCAACGGGATCGGTTCCAGGGCTGAGCCTAGAGCCGTAGCTCGTGACCTGCTGCCCGCAACAGAGAAAGATGAGAAATCGTCTCACCGGCCTGGGCGGCGGATGAGAGGCAGATGAGAGCCCTGCCGTGAAGCGAGATGTACACCTCCTCGTCACCTAACGTCCGCCGGGTGATCACCTCTGCCGACCTTCGGGCTGTCCAGCGCGTCAGCGCCACCGCGGCGAGCAAGACAGTCGTCGCCGGCGATCGGGTCGTAGAGCTGTCGATGCGGGCAACCTCCTCAGGCTCCGAGCTGACCGCCTCGGAGCTGTCCTGGGCGCGGCCACGCCGATCCGAGTGGATCGCCGAGGCTGTCCGGCCGTTCGTCGCCATAATCGTCCTCGCCGTCGCCGTACTGCTGCTCCCGCCAACCCTGTCCGCTGAGGCAAAGGCGTCGTTGTTCGCCTTTGGTTTGGCGGTCGTGCTCTAGTCCATGACGAGATTGTCGCGCTGATCGCGCTTGGCGGGGCCGAGCAAGACGCGCTGTTCGCCTCGCTGTCCTCCGACGTGGTCTGGCTGATGATCGGCGCGTTCGTGCTCGGCGGGGCGGTCCAAGTCACCGGCCTGGCTGCCCGGCTCACCAGCCTGGTCGCCGGTGAGCAGCGCTCGGTGAGCCAGGTGTGCTGGCGGATCACCCTGCTGCTCCTTCCACTCAGCTTCCTCATCCCCTCGACGTCAGGCCGGGCGGCGGTCGTCCTGCCGCTCTACAAGAGCGTCACCGATGCGATCGACGACCGAAGGGCTCGCGGGCTTTGTCGCTCCTGATCCCCACCGTGATCCTGGTGTCGACCATCGCAACTCTGGTCGGGGCCGGATCGCACCTGATCGCGAACAACCTGCTCGAGGGCGTCGCGGGCGAGCGCATCTCCTTTCTGCGGTGGGCGCTGTACGGCGTGCCGTTCGCCGTCGCCGCAAGCGTTATCAGCTGCGCCGTCGTACGCAGGATGATCCTGGACCCCGACCGCCGGGCCCGACGGGTGGACGTCGCCCGCGACGACCGCGGCCCGTTCGAGCGACCGGAGTGTAAGACGATGGCGGTCACGGCTGGAATGGTTGGGCTCTGGAGCACCGAGGGGCTACACGGAATCGAGATCGCCACGGTAGCGGTCGCCGGCGCGGTGCTCCTCACCATGCCCGGAGTCGGCGTCCTCAGCTGGTCCAAGGCGATGAAAGCCTGTCGTGGAACCTCGTCGTCTTCGTCGGCGCCGCACTCGTTCTCGGTCAGGCGCTGATCGACACCGGAGCGGCCGGCTGGATCGTCGACCGGCTCTTCGAGCTGAGCGGGGTGCGGGAGGCCAGCTCGGCGCTCGTGATTCTCGTCTTGGTCGCCGTGGTGTCGCTGACCTCGCACATCTACATGACCTCGCACGCTGCCCGCGCCGCGGCGCTGGTGCCGCCACTGCTCTACCTCGGGGTCACGCTCGACCTGTCCCTGCCCGCCGTGATGTTCCTCGGCACCGTCGGTATGGACTACTGCCTGACGTTTCCGGTGAGCAGCAAGGCGCTGCTGCTGTTCGCCGAGCTGGATTCGGACTCCTTCGAGCCACCCGACCTGCTCAAGCTGTCCTCGGTGCTGCTCCTCGCGCACCTGGCGCTGATGGTGCTGTTCTACTTCGGCTACTGGCAGTTCGTGGGGCTGGCACTGTGAGCGCGCGCCGAATGAGCCTTCGACGCAAGCTGCTGACTGGCTTCGGAGCGCTGGCCGTCCTCGGTCTGATCCTGGCCGGCGTGACGGTCTACGCCATCGTGCAATGGAGCGCCACCGAGGAGAGCTTGCGGGGGCACTACGTGCGTAGCCTGCGGGCGCAGGAGGTGCGGGCGATCACGTTCCGGGCCTGCAAGGAGATCCCCGATGCGCTGGCGACCGAGGACCCGGACGCCCGGCAGGAGTTCGCGGCGGCGCTCGAACCAAGTGAGCGCGCCTTTGTCGAGTGGGAGAGCCTGGCTGAAGACGAGGAGGAGCAGGCCCAGGTGGCGTCCGTCCGGGCGGCGTTCGACCAGCTCGTCACCGATGCCGGGGCGGTCTTCGATTTGGTGGACCAGGGCGACCGCCCGGCTGCCATCGAGATGGTCGAGACCGTGCTCGAGGACCGGGACTTTGAACGGTTCGAGACCCTGACCGCCGCCGCGGTCGAATCCGGCCGGGACAAGCGCCGCGAGCTCGTCGCCAACGCGGAGGCGATTCGCCGGACGGCGACGCTGACGCTGGCGGTGACGGGGATCGGCGTCCTAGCCGTGACCCTGCTCGTGGCGGCGTACCTGTCGGGGGACATCTTCCGGCCGCTGCGAGAGTTGCGCGTCGCCTTGGCCGAGCTTGCCTCCGGCGATCGCGAGGTCCGGCTCGACAGCGAGCGCGGTGACGAGCTCGGCGCGGCCAATCGCGCGTTCAACGACCTGGCCGAGCAGGTGACGGCCGTCCCTGCCCACGACCAACTCGCCGCGCCGCCCGCACGACCGCAGGCCGTCACAGAGCCGGCGTCGCTGCTGCGCGATGCCGTGGCCGACGTCGATGCCGAGCTGATTTCACGCCGGATCACCGTTGAGATCGCGGTCGACCCCGGGCTGGACCCGATCCGGGTGGATCGGGCCGGGATCCGGGACGCGTTGGCCGAACTCGTGCGCAACGCGCTGGACGCGCTGCCCGACCGAGGTGGCCGCATGACACTCCGGGCCGCGCCTGCCGGCGACGCGGTCTCCCTGGAGGTCGCCGACGACGGCGCGGGGATCAGCCCCGACGTCTTCGCGCGGCTCGAGTGCGGCGCGGTGCGCAGTCGGGGGCTGCGGGTCGCCACCACCGTCGCCCGGCAGCATGGCGGCCGGTTCCTGATCCGCAACAGATCTTCGGGCGGCACTCTCGCCCAACTGCTGCTGCCCACCGGCCACTGACGACAGAAGGGACCGTCATGCGTTTGCGCGTGCTCGTCGCACCATCTGGATTCAAGGAGAGTCTGTCCGCCGACGAGGTGGCCGACAGCATCGCGATCGGCATCCGGCGCGCCGTACCGGATGCGCTGGTTCGCAAGGCCCCGATGGCCGACGGCGGCGAGGGGTTCGCGGCGGCGCTCGCGCTGGCGACCGGCGGGCAGCTGCATCCGGTCAGAGTCACCGGGCCGGTCGGGAAGAAGGTGGACGCCGCGTTCGCGATGCTCGGCGGCGACCGCCACGAGCCGACAGCCGTCTTCGATGGCCGCGGCGGCCGGGCTGCGGTTGGTCCCCCGAACGAAACGCGACCCGCTGACGACGACGACCCGAGGTGTCGGCGAGATGCTGCTCGCCGCGCTCGACGAGGGCGCTCGACGGGTGCTCATCGGCTGTGGTGACTCCGGTACCAACGACGGCGGCGCCGGGATGGCGCAGGCGCTTGGGGTCCACCTGCACGACGAGGACGGGAACGAACTTGGCGCGGGCGGCGGGGAGTTGCAGCGGCTGGCGTCAATCGACGTCACCGGCCGGGATCCTCGGATTGCAGACACCGATATCGAGGTGGCCTGCAACTGGACGAACGTCCTGACCGGCCCGCAAGGAGTCGCTCAGGTCTACGGACCACAAAAGGGCGCCTCGCCGGAGACGGTCGAACGACTCGAGCAAGCCCTGGACCGGTACGCCGATGTAATCGACCGGGAGCTGGGTACCGACGTGCGCACCGCGCCGGGCACGGGTGCCTCCGGCGGGCTCGGTGCTGGCCTGTGGGCTCTCGCGGGGGCTCGGCTGCGGCCTCGCTTCGAGGTGATCTCGGAGTATCTCGACCTCGATGCGCTGATCGCCGACGCGCACTTGGTGATCACCGCGGAGGGCGCCATCGACCGGCATACTCCCCGCGGCAAGGTGCCCGCGGAGGTCGCCCGGCTGGCCACCGAGCGTGACGTCCCCGTGATCGCTCTGACCGGAACACTCGGCGAGGGCGTGCGGGCAGCGCTCGACGCCGGGCTGGACGCCTACGCCTCAATCATCGATCACCCCTGCACCCTTGAGGAGGCGTTGGAGAGTGCCCAAGTCGCACTGGTCCGCACGGCCGAGCAGACCATGCGAATGCTGCTCGTCGGACGCCGTCTGGCCTGGGCCGCCGCGGCCGCCGCAGTCACGGCCTGAGGTCGACACGTCAGACGATCAACCAAACGGAACGGTACGTCCCGCGTGCGTCCAAAACGGCATTATCGGATGCGGATACGGTCACTCTGGAGCCATAAGCGCCTCCAATAACGCGAAATCGTGCATGTCGCGGGGGGCTACGGCGTGATGCGCACCAGCCGGGCTTGTGCGGTGGGGGCGATCCGGTCGTCGTAGCCGCCGGCGACGAGCACCAGGTCCGGACCGAGCACGGTTGCCGACACAAAGGCGCGCCTGGGCGTGGCCGGCTCGTCGACGCGGGCGATCCGGTCGGTCGCCGGGTCGTAGATGTCCAGCCGCTGCCCGCCGGCGATGACGATCCGCCGATCGGGCAGTTCGGCCACTGCGCCGTCGAGCTTGTACTGCGGCTCGGACAGGTCCGGTCCCGGCGTGGCCGTACCGGCCGCGAGGTCGAGGATCTCGGTGCTCGCCAGCCGGTCCCGCCCCTCGATGTCACCCGATCCGCCGATCACGAGCACCCTGCCGTCGGCGAGGGCAACGGTGGCGTGCTTCACGCGCGGGATCAACAGGTCCGGTCCCGATGTCCACGTGCCGTCATGCAGCACGTCGGTGCTCTCGATCCCCAGGACGAGGTCGGCTGTTCCACCGACGAGTACGACGTCTGTTCCCACGACTGCCGCGGAGTGGCCGGCCCGCGCGTCTCGGAGCGAAGACCCGGCCGTGAACGTTCCGGTCGTCGGGTCAAGGAACTCCGTGCTGTCCAGGGCATCACCGTCCGCGCCGTTCCCGCCGGCCAGGAGAACCCGCCCATCGGGAAGCAGTGTCGCGGTGTGGTTGGCCCTGGCGCTGATCATCGGGTCGACGGCTTCGAACGACTCGGTGAGTGGGTCGAACACCTCGGCGGAGGCCTGCGCATCCCGGCCCTCACCGGGGTATCCGCCGGTCAGCAGCACCCGTCCATCGAGCAACAGCGTGGCGGTCCCGCTGGCCCGCGCCGAGAGCATCAGGGGTCCCGGCAGAAACCGCTGCACGACCGGGTCGAAGAACTCACTGGCTCGGCCCTCGTCGAAGCCCCCACACCCGGGCAGCGTGCAGCCACCGGTGATCAGGACCCGTCCGTCGGTCAGCGTCGTGGCTCGGTGCACGGCTCGGGGCAAGCCGAGGCTGAGCTGTGCGCCGCCCACCGACACCGACGGCGGGGAGGGCGGCGGGGCGCTCGGGCCGGTGCAGGAGACCAGCGCGGTGACGAGCAGTAGCGAACAGGGCAGCCAGCGGTGGCGAGGCATGCATCGAGGGTCGCAGGCCTAACCGCGGGGCGAAACGTTTCTCGCAGCACGACTCGATAACGCTCGCGGACGTCTTGAAGGGACCGCACCGTACACAGTGGACGGTGAGGAACTGTGGACTGAGCCGGGCTGATAGGGCAGGGTTTGCGCTCATGACCACGAGCCTCAACAGCACCTCCGCCGCCCTGCTGGGTCTCCTTCACGACGGGCCGATGACCGGAGGGCAGCTGGTGGCCGCCGCGCGTGAGCGGCTCGGGTCGTTCTGGTCGGTGACTCGCTCCCAGGTCTACCGGGAGCTCCCCGCGCTGGCCGGCTCCGGCCTGGTCCGGCTGGGAAAGCCCGGCCCACGCTCTTCCCAGCCCTACTCGGTGACGGCTGCGGGCAAACGCGCGTTCACCGCGTGGCTGTCCGAGCCGACCGGCCCGGACCAGTCCCGCAATCCGGTCCTGCTGCGACTGGGCTTCGGTGCGCACCACGACGTCGGCCAACTCGGAAGGCTCGTCAGCGACGCGAAGTCCGAGCACGAGCAGGCGTTGACGCTGCACCGCGACGCGGTGGCACGGTTACGCAAGGGGACTGGCGAGTCGTTCGCGCTGGCTGCCGCTGAGTTCGGCGTGGCCTACGAACGAGCTGTCCTGAAATGACCTCCGACCTTCCCGCCGAGCTCAAGGAGCTCGACGTCACCCTGTCCTCGATCGAGGCCGTCATGGACCTCGACCGGTTGCGCGCCGACGCCGCGCGGCTCGAGCAGGAGTCCTCGCGGCCGGACCTGTGGGACGACCCGGAGATCGCCCAGAAGGTGACCAGCCGGTTGTCATACGTGCGGGGAGACATCCGGCGGGTGGAGGAGTTGCGCCGGCGGGTCGACGACCTCCCCGTCCTGCACGAGCTGGCGCAGGAGGAGAACGACGCGGCCACCAAGGCAGAGGTGGAACGCGAGCTGACCTCGTTGCGCCAGCAGATCGACGAACTCGAAGTGCGCACGCTGCTCAGTGGGGAGTACGACGCCCGCGAAGCCCTGGTCACCATCAGGTCCGAGGCGGGGGGTGTGGACGCCGCCGACTTCGCCGAGATGCTGCTCCGGATGTACCTCCGGTGGGCGGAGCGGCACCACTACTCCACCGAGGTCTACGACACGTCGTACGCCGAGGAGGCCGGCATCAAGTCGGCCACGTTCGCCGTCAAGGTGCCCTACGCCTACGGCACCCTGTCTGTCGAGCAGGGCACCCACCGGCTGGTACGGATCAGCCCGTTCGACAACCAGGGCCGCCGGCAGACCTCCTTCGCCGGGGTCGAAGTGGTCCCTGTCGTCGAGCAGGACGACCACGTGGACGTCCCCGACGGCGACATCCGCATCGACGTCTTCCGCTCCTCCGGGCCGGGGGGGCAGAGCGTGAACACCACGGACTCCGCCGTACGGATCACCCACCTCCCGACCGGGGTGGTCGTGTCCTGCCAGAACGAGAAATCCCAGCTGCAAAACCGCGCCGCGGCGATGCGGGTGCTGCAGTCCCGGTTGCTCGACCTGCGCCGGATCGAGCAGCGAGCGGAGATGGACCTGCTGCGTGGGGACGGCTCCAACTCTTGGGGCAACCAGATGCGCAGCTACGTGCTTCACCCGTACCAGATGGTCAAGGACCTGCGCACCGAGCACGAGACCGGCAACACAGCCGCCGTCCTCGACGGCGACCTGGACGCGTTCCTCGAGGCTGGGATCCGCTGGAAGCGGACCACGCAGGCTGGGGCCGGAATCAGCGGTTAACCGGCACTTCAGCCGCCCGCGGCTACACTGGCCCCTCGTGATCCACCTTGAGAACGTCACCAAGCTCTACCCGGCAAGCAGCCGCCCTGCCCTCGAAGACGTCACCATCGACATCGAGAAGGGTGAGTTCGTCTTTGTCATCGGGGCCTCGGGGTCGGGGAAGTCGACGCTGCTGCGCCTGGTACTCAAGGAAGAGGCGCCAACCACGGGCGAGATCCATGTGACAGGCAAGCACCTCAACAAGATGACCAAGTGGCAGGTGCCGAAGCTGCGCCGCACGATGGGCTGCGTCTTCCAAGACTTCCGGCTGCTGAACAAGAAGAACGTCGCAGACAACGTGGCGTTCGCCCTCGAGGTAATCAATAAGCCGAAGCACACGATCAAGCGGGTGGTCCCCGAGGTGTTAAAGCTCGTCGGCCTGGAGGGCAAGGCCAACCGGCTGCCGCACGAGCTGTCCGGCGGGGAGCAGCAGCGGGTGGCGATCGCCCGGGCGTTCGTCAACCGCCCGCTGGTACTGCTGGCCGACGAGCCGACTGGAAACCTCGACCCGGAGACCAGCCGGGACATCATGCTGTTGCTAGAGCGGATCAACCGGACCGGCACGACTGTGGTCATGGCCACCCACGACTCCAACATTGTCGACTCGATGCGCCGCCGAGTCATCGAGCTCACCGTCGGCCGGGTCACCCGCGACCAGGCCCGCGGGGTGTACGGCTATGGCCGATAGAGGGCGGTAGGACTCCACTTGCGCGCGAACTTCGTCCTTTCCGAGGTAGCCACCGGGTTGCGCCGGAACCTCACCATGACCATCGCCATGATCATCACCACCGCGATATCACTCGGCCTGCTCGGCGCGGGCCTGCTCATCGCGGGACAGATCAGCGAGATGAAGGACATCTACTACGACAAGGTCCAGGTGTCGATCTTCCTGACCGACGACGTGACCGACGACCAGCGCACCGCCATCCAGACCGACCTGGACGGTTCCGGGGAGGTGCAGACGTTCCTCTACGAGAGCAAGGAAGAGGCCTACGAACGGTTCAAGCTGCAGTTCCGGGAGCAGCCCGAGCTCGTCAACAGCACACCCCCCGACGCGCTGCCCGAGTCCTTCCGGGTCCAACTGCTGAATCCCGAGCGGTACGACGTCATTGCGCAGGAGTTCACCGGGGCAGCGGGCGTGGAGTCGGTCAAGGACGAGGGCGAGTTCCTGGACCGGCTGTTCGGCCTGCTCAACGGCATGCGAAACGCGACGATCGCGGTGGCCGTCGTGCAGGCGCTGGCCGCCGTCCTGCTCATCTCCAACACGATCCAGCTCGCCGCCTTCACCCGGCGCACCGAGACCGGGATCATGCGACTGGTCGGTGCATCCCGGTGGTACACCCAGCTTCCGTTCATTCTGGAAGCCGCGCTGGCCGGGTTCATCGGCGCACTGCTGGCCTTTGGCGGGCTCGCTCTGGCGAAGGTCCTCTTCGTCGACGAGACGCTCGCCGGGCCGATCCAGGCCGGGATCATCCCGCCGATCGACTGGAGCAGCATCCTCACCGTGAGCCCCGTCATCGCCGCCTGCGGCGTCGTGCTGGCCAGCCTGGCGGCGTACGTCACGCTGCGCCTGTACGTCCGGCTCTGAGCGTGCCCCGCCAAGAAGGTCGCTCCCTGATCACCCAGAACCGCAAGGCGCGACACAACTACACGATCCTCGAGGCCATCGAGGCCGGGCTCGTGTTGACCGGGACCGAGGTCAAGTCGCTGCGCGCCGGACGGGCGTCGCTTGTCGACGGCTTCGCGACTATCGATGCCGGCGAGGTGTTCTTGCACGGCGTGCACATTCCCGAGTACACGCAGGGCACCTGGACGAATCACGAGCCGCGACGGGTCCGGAAGCTGTTGCTGCACAAGGGCGAGATCGACCGGCTGATCGGCAAGACCCGCGAGAGCGGACTGACCCTCGTCCCGCTGCAGCTGTACTTCAAGGACGGTCGGGTCAAGGTCGAGATCGCCCTGGCACGGGGCAAGCGAAGCTACGACAAGCGGCAGGACCTCGCTGAGCGGGACGCGAACCGGGAGATCGCCAAGGCCTTGGGCCGTCGCGCCAAAGGGCAGGGCTAGTGCCGTCGCCCCAGCCGGCTCCCCGGAGCGACGCGCAGGTTCCGGCGTACTGGCGCGGCCTGGGGCTGCCCGGCTTGGTCGACATGCACGTGCACTTCCTGCCCGACCGGATGCAGCAGAAGGTCTGGGCGTACTTCGACGCCGGCGAGCAGAACTACGGCGCGCCCTGGCCGGTGCGCTACCGCTTGACCGAGTCTGAAAGATTGGCCCTGCTGCGAGACCTCGGGGTCGTTGCGTTTCCGTCCTTGCCCTACCCGCACAAACCCGGAATGGCCGCGTGGCTGAACGACTGGTCGGCTGACTTCGCCCGCCGTACCCCGGACTGCGTGCAATCGGCGACGCTCTACCCCGAGCCCGGAGTGGTCGACTACGTCGAAAAGGCGATCGATGACGGTGCCCGGATGTTCAAGATCCACGTACAGGTCGGAGGTTACGACCCGGCGGACCCGGTGCTGGATCCGGTATGGGACCTGCTCGCCGACGCCCGCCTCCCCGTAACTGTCCACAGTGGATCAAGCCCGATTCGGGGCCCGCACACGGGTCCGGAACCGGTGGCGGCCGTTCTCTCGAGGCACCCGCACCTGACGGCGGTCATCGCGCACATGGGGATGCACGAGTACCACGAGCATCTGGATCTGGCTGTCCGATTCGACCGCGTGCACCTGGACACGACGATGTTCGGCACCGACTATGTCGAGCAGTTCGCGCCGCTACCGCGTGATCTGCCCCCCCGGCTGGCTGACCTGCGGGACCGGATCGTGCTCGGAACGGACTTCCCGACGATGCCCTACGCCTACGCTCATCAAATCGAGGCGTTGCACCGGCTGGATCTGGGGGCCGACTGGATGCGCAGCGTGCTGTACGACAATGGGGCGCGGCTGCTCGGCCTGCCGCCACCGCGGACATGAGCGACCACCTGCTCTGGCGCGCGCTGACCCGAGCCGACATCCCAGCGTTGGTCCGGCTTCTCGCCGATTCCGAGCGGGTCGACGCAACGAGTGAGAACTACGACGAGGCGGACCTTGCCGAGGAGTTCGACGACGAGACCCTCGACCTGGCCACCGACAGCGTGGCAGTCCTCGAAGGTCCCGACCTGGTCGGCATGGGAGTCGTTCGGGCTCGTGGACTCGTCCGCGACGTGCACGTCGTCGAACTGTGGGGGACCGTGCAGCCCAGCCACCGAGGCGAGGGCGTCGGGCGCGGGATCCTGGCCCGCCAGCTGCATCGTGCGGCAGCGCTGCATGCCGAGCGGCACCCGGACGTGGCCGAGCGAATCGTCGTCCGGCCCTACGACCATTGCGCGGATCACGTGAAGCTCGTCAAGGCTGCCGGCCTGACTCCGCTGCGGCACTGGTTCGACATGGAACGCGACCTGTCCGACCCGCCGCCCGACGTGCCCCCCCTCGCCGACGACCTGCAGGCGGTGCCCTACGACCGCGGCCGGGACGACGAGCTGCGGCTGGTCTGCAATGCCACCTTCGCGGCGGGCTTCAGCGCGGTCGAACAGGACGCCGAGGGCTGGGCCCAATGGTTCACCGGCAGCCGCGCGTTCCGGCCGGATCTCAGCCATCTCGTTCTGCACCACGGCCGGGTCGTCGGCTTTCTGCTCTCGTACTTCTACGAGGCGGATGCTGTCTCCGACGGCCACGAGGAAGGGTGGATCGGGCAAGTGGGAACGTTGCCGATGTTCCGCCGACGGGGGATCGCTACCAGCTTGATCGCCCAGGCGCTGCGCGACTTCCATGCCGCGGGATTCAGCCGGGCGGTTCTCGACGTCGACGGCGGGAGCGACATCGGCGGACTGGCGATCTATTCGCGGCTCGGCTTCCGGATCGCCCGCAAACGAACCAGCTTTGTTCGGACACTCCCGGCACGCTGACCGGTGCGTGTCACCGAACCGTGATCTTTTTCGACCGCTCTACTGGATACGGTGCCCTCATCTGTCGCTGGTCCTGGAAGCTGGACATGCTCAAGCCACTACGTCGACTGTGCCGGGCGCCCTCGTCCTGGCACTCCTGCTCCCGGCGGGGACGGCTGCAGGTGTCCTGCAGCCCGCTGATCTGTTCGTCCGAGTCGATCATCCAGCGGTGGACAGGTACCCGGTGGATCGACGTTGACCACCCACTCGCAGTGGCGCTGTCCGGGGTGCACGTGGTTGCCGCTGACGATGTGTGGGCGGTCGGCACCAACAGCATCGGGACAGTGATCCAGCACTGGGACGGGACTGCGTGGACGTACGTGCCGAGCCCGGACCCAGAGGACGGCGGGGAACTCGACGCGATCGACGGCATGGGCGCGGACGAGCTGTGGGCGAGCGGTGCGTTCCTCCGCGACGACTTCGAACGGCGCACTGTGACCGACCCGTTAGGCGGCTGCGACCCCCAATCCGCTCAGGTCACGATCGTCGCGAACCAGACAACGGTCAAGAACTTCCGGCTCGACTGCTGACAAAACTCAGGTGCCCGCCGAAGGGAGTGGGCCCTACGGTGTCCCGGTGGAGTTGACCTGGCGCCCCGTGACGACCGACGACGTGCCGGCGTGGGCCGAGCTTGTCGCCGCTGCCGAGGCCGTCGACCGCACCGGCGAGCACGAGTCAGTGGACGACCTGGCCGAGCAGATCGCTGATGAATCCCTTGACCTGGCCGGGGATAGTTGGGCAGCGCTGGACGGCGATCGGCTGGTGGCGGTCGGTCTGGTCCACGGGGCGAGCCAAGCAGTCTGGAGCGTCGACACGATCTACTGCCTCGGCTGCGTCCATCCCGACTATCGTCGTCGTGGAATCGGCAACCGCCTGCTCGCCCGCCAGTTGCAGCGCGCCGAGGCGATGCACGGCGAGCGCCATCCACGCTTTCCGGCGCGGCTCACGGTTCCCGCCTACGACCATGTGCCGTCGATGGCGGCATTGGCTGGGTCGGCCGGGTTGAAACCGGTCCGGCACTTCTTCGACATGGAGCGGGACCTGCGTGCCGACGCCCCCGCGCCGAGGCAGCCGGCGGCGCCGTTGCGCGTAGTGCCCTTCACCGCCGATCGAGATGACGAGGTACGCCGAGCGCACAACACCGCGTTCCGTGACCACTTCGGATCGATGGAGCGGGATCCCGCGACGTGGAAGCAGTGGTTCACCGGCAGTCGCAGTTTCCGTCCCGAGCTGAGCCTGCTGGTACTCGACGGTCAGGCCGAGGACGCGGCGGTTGCCGGCTACCTCCTCGGTTATTTCTACGACAGCGACGCGGCCGCCGACGGCTATCGCACTGCCTGGATCGGCCAGCTCGGCACGCTGCCGCCATGGCGCGGACGGGGGGTTGCGAGTGCGCTGCTGTCGCAGGCGCTCATCGCTTATGGCGCGGCCGGCTACGAGCGGGCCGCATTGGACGTCGACAGCGCCAACGGCACCGGAGCGCTGGGCTTGTACGAGCGGATCGGCTTTCACACTGTGCGCAGCAGCACCCGCTGGGTCCGCGAGGTCCCGGCGGAATGATGTCGGTCGGAGAGGGCGTTAAGCTGGCGCTACCACGAACCAGGGGGTGAATGGTCTCGACTCCGGACGTCGAGACAGGGGAAGCGGGTCGAGGAAGGCGACGATGATCTCGTTAACCACGAAATGTCGCAACAAAACCAAGCGCCGACAATAGTCAGCGTGACTTCGCTCTTGCTGCCTAGGCAGTAGGGCGGGTCTGTCAGCCCGGGAGTGCCTCCGGCTCGGAATCTGGCATCGCTAGGAGGATCACCGCCGGACCCGGCTGCGGGGGCCGGCGGGACATCCCACAGCAGCTGGGCCTGTCACACCGACGTGTGCGCATGACTGGTGGGGCCGAGTAGAGGCAAAGCGCACTACACCCGTAGAAGCCCTGTTGAGCCGCCGGAGGACGCGGGTTCGATTCCCGCCACCTCCACTGTCAGCCTGGGATAATGTTGTAGTACGCGACAATGTTGACAGTCCCCGAAGCAGCGCGCTTGCTCCGAACGACGAGATGCCGCTGCCGGAGGGCTGGGGGGCGACTGGCAGACGGCGCGCCGCGTCCGGATTGGTCTGAGTTGGTCTGTGACAGCCGCCGCAGGCGCGATGCGATCTCGCGGGAGCTGGCCGAGCAGGCCCTGCTGCGGCTGGACCGCGGAATCATCGCCCGAAGGGCGCCCTCAGCTCTCCTTGACCGCGATGGACTCGATCACGTTGGCGACGTGCTCGAACGCGTCGGCGGCCTCCTCCAACTGATCGGCGACCTCTTTGAGCTTCATCACCTCCAGCGCCTTGTACCCACCGCCGTACAGCCGGGACAGCAGCCGGCGGTAGATCTTGTCCGCCTCGTTCTCGAGCCGATTCACCTCGATCCAGTAGTCGGACAGGCCGCGCATCGTTTTGAGCTTCGGCATCGCCTCCGCGGTGGTCTGGGCGGCCCGCTGCAGCAGTTCGACCTGCTGGTTCATTTCGCCGGGCAGGGTGCCGAGACCGGTCAGCACGATCAGGTCGGCCGCGGCCTCGACGAAGTCCATGACGTCGTCGAGGTTTCCGGCCAGCCGGTAGATGTCCTCTCGATCGAACGGCGTGACGAAGCTGGAGTTCAGCTGCCGGTAGATCTGATGGGTGACGGAGTCCCCGGCGTGCTCGTGATCACGCAGCAGCTGGCCGAGTTCCTCCCGGTTGGCGGTGTCACGGACAAACGAACCAAACGTCTCCATCGCCGCGACCAGGTTGTCCGCGGACGCCGAGAACATCGCGAAGAAGCTCTGGTCCTTGAGGGTGAACCTGCGCCACGCCACGATCTCTCCGAACTGCAGGGTGTGTGCTCGGATCGTAGGCCGGGGTCGCAGGTGCCGGGTATCAGCCGCCGGCTTCCACCACGTCGCTCCAGGCCGCGCGGGCGCCGGCGTCACCGATCCGGGTCACCCAGTAGAGGCTCAACGCTGCCCCGAGGACAAGCACCGCGGCGGCGATGACCCGCCGGCGGGCAGCCGACCACGAACCATCGGTACGGCGGCTGCGTGCATGTCTACAGTCGGCCTCGGCGTACGGCGAGGCCTCCGAGCGCTCGACCCGAGCGGCGCGACGTACCGTTGAGACGAGCTGACGCATGAGCGGGGCTCGCGCCCGCGGCTGTCGCGCACCGTCCTCGCTCGCGTCGGGGTGGCTGTCCTGGCGGCGCTGCTGGTGATCGGCGCGCTGGCGCTGGGCCGAGAGGTGCCGCCGATCAACGCCGCTGACCATGCGGTCACGCATGGCGCGACGGCCGGCTCGATCACTGTCTTCGACGCATATGTGCGCGAGCCGGCAACTGATGACGTGGCGGCGGCGTACTTCGCGATCCGCAACGACGGCAGCGCGCCGGACACCCTGCTGTCGGTGCACAGCGGCGCCGCCGCGACGGTCAGCGTGCACGATCTGCCGGGCGCGGCCGGGCACCAGGCGTCAGGGCCGCTGACGATCGAAGCTGGGCAGACGGTGCGGCTGCGGCCCGGGGAAGGGCACGTCATGCTCGAGTCGCCGGTCAGCCCGATCACGCCCGGCCAGCGGGTCACCTTGTTGTTGCGTTTCCAGGACGCCGGGGAGCTGCTGGTCAGCGCCCCGGTGATCCCGATCGGGGCCGAGCCACCGGGAGGCCGACAGTGAAGCGGATGCCAATCCTCGCTCTGATAGCTGCGCTGTGTCTGACGGCCTGCGGCGCACCCGCCGGCGAGCCGGCCGCAACGCCGGTGGCGTCGGTCTCCACCGCGCCGGCAGCGGGGCCGTACCGGGGGCTCCAGCTGGAGACGCCGCTGGCCCGGCCGTCGTTCACGCTGACCGACGAGGCCGGTCAGCCGTATGACTTCCTGGCCCGCACCCAGGGCAAGCCGACGTTGCTGTTCTTCGGCTACACGAGCTGTCCGGACATCTGCCCGACGACGATGGCCGACGTTGCGGTGGCGATTCGCGGTCTGCCCGCGGACCTCGCCGAGACGGTGCAGGTGGTGTTCGTCACGACCGACCCGACGACCGACACCGGGCCGGTCCTCACCGAGTTCCTCGACCACTTCGACAGCGATCTGCCCAACGGATTCGTCGGGCTGACCGGGACGATCCCGGAGGTCGAGGCGGCGCAGCGGGCAGCCCGCGTGACGGTCGCACAGGACATGGGTAAGAGCCACTCCGCCCAACTCCAGCTGTACGGCACCGATGACCTCGCTCGGGTGGTGTACGTCGGAGGCAGCAGTCCGGACGACATCCTGCACGATCTGCCCCTCGTCTCTCGCGGGTGATCCGGGCGCTGCGCCTCGTGCTGGCCGTGGGCGTCCTCGTCGTACCGGTCAGTCCGCCGTTGTTCGGCCTACTGGTGGGGCTGTCCGCCAGTGGTGACGAGATCGAGCTGAGCAACGACTCCGACGTCGACGTCCTGGGTACTCCGGGGAGCCTTACCTGCGGTTTGGCGGGGCGGCGTGCAGCGCAACGAGCGGAGCCCGGCGACGTACCTCAACGCCACGTTGGAGGGCGATGCGCCACCGCCGAGCCGAAGAGGTGCCGGGTCTCGACCAGCCCCATGTGACCTCGGCGTCCGACGCTGATCTCGCATCGTGAGCTCGCCAGTTGCCCACGCATGACCGAGAACGTGGCCCGCTTGGAGCATGGCCAACGCGGGTTGCCCGCTCCGCAGATGGTCGATCCAGCCCGAGGTGCCGACCAGGATCACTGCGACTGACGTCGTTCGACGCCGGGCGATGTCACTCAGACTGGGGTCCGTGCCCGCCAACTGGGTGAGGTGCTGCCGCTCCTCGCCCTCGATGAGGGCACGCAACGCCGGTCGGACGAGCGCGCTTCCGCGCAGACCTTGCCGATAGCTGCACGCCAAGCGGGCCCTGAAACCCCAGCGAGCACGACCCGCCGTGCTGAGGGCGATGCCGCGGGTCGCGCGGAGTCGGATGGGCGTAGCCAAGCGTCGAGACTTGCGGTAACCGCGCCGTCCGCGACACCACACGTTTGAGGCTCGCTCTGCTCGCTCTCTGTCACGGGAATGGCCGATCTGACCGAGAGTAGCCAATAATATTACTCAGTGTTGAGATTTTCTTCCCAAACGGGTGAGGCGCTGCTACTCTTCGTAACTGAGGTCAGCGGTACCGGATCGCGCCGGACGGAAGGCGGATCTACGTGTAGCGACCCCTGGTTGAGGAGTTCCGATGGACAGGTTCGGTAGTGGACGGCCGTTGGCATGGCGGCGATGCTGGGTCCTGGTGGCAGCGCTGCCGACGGCACTGGTGCTTGCAGTGCCTCCGGTGAGTGCACAGGCGCCGGAGGTGTCGCTCCCCCAGGCGGCCACCTCGGCCGCCCCCGCAATGCACCATGGGGCAGACGTTCCGCCGCCGGGTATGAGCGTCGATGACGATGTCGAGCCGGAGGCGCTCCGGTCCGGCGACTCGCCGGCTATTGCCTGCGCGGGCGACGGTGAGAGCGGTCCGCGCGTTGAGGTGCTGTACGCGCGTGCATCGAACGTGCCCGATCGGTACAGCTCGTACCTTGCCTCGTTCCGCACCTGGGTCGGCGACGCCGACAGTTACTTCAGTGCGAGTGCCGCCGAGACCGGAGGTAGCCGTCGTCTTCGGTTCGTGCACAACGCATCCTGTGCGCTGGTGGTCCACAACGTCGTCCTATCGCCTACCGGTGATGATTCGTTCGACAACACCGTCACCGAGCTGCAGGCCGCCGGCTACACCCGCGACGACCGCAGGTACATGACCTTCGTGGACGCCAACATCCTCTGCGGTCTCAGCGGTTTTTGGGCCGACGATCAGCCGTCTCTGGAAAACGCGAACAACCACGGCACCCTCTACGGCCGACTCGACGCCGGTTGCTGGAGCGGGCACGCCTTTGCGCACGAGCTGACGCACATGCTTGGCGGCGTCCAGCTGTCCGCACCGAACAGCAGCGGCGGCAGTCATTGCACGGACGAGAACGACATCATGTGCTACCCGGACGCCCCCAACTACCCGACCATGCAGACCGAGTGTGCCAACGCCGCGAACGAGTACCGCCTCGATTGCAATCACGACGACTACTTCTCCACCGCGCCCGCGGCTGGCAGCTATCTGGCGACGCACTGGAATGTAGCCAACAGCGCCTTCTTGATGGCTGGTTCCCCCGCCCTGACAGCTCTGGCGCCGACCTCCGGGCCGCTGGCCGGTGGCACGGTCGTGACGGTGACCGGCGTCAACTTCACCGGCGCCACCAAGGTCACGTTCAACGGCGCTGCCGGCACCTCTCTCAAGGTGGTGTCGCCCACAACGTTGAAGGTCACCGCGCCTGCGCGTTCTGCCGCCGGCGTGGTCAACGTGCAAGTCACCACATCCGGCGGAACGAGTCCCGCCAATAGCGCCGCAAAGTACTCATACGCCGGAGCGCCTTCGGTGTCCAGCATGCGACCGACGTCCGGGCGGCTGGCCGGTGGCACGGTGGTGACCATTACCGGGGTCAACTTCACCGGCGCCACCAGGGTCACGTTCAACGGCGTCGCCGGCACCGCCCTCACGGTGGTCTCGGCCACGACGTTGAAGGTCACCACCCCTGCCCGCACCACCGCCGGCGCGGTCAACGTGCAGGTCACCGCCCCCGGCGGTAGGAGTGCCACCGGCAACACCGCGAAGTACACCTACAAGGCGTGACAGTGCAGACTGCTGCCACCCTGCGGTGGCCAGGTTGTGCGGATACCGTCGAGTCCAGCCGCACGATCGCCCGATCCCGCCGCCGATCTGCAGCTGATCAGCGAACACTCCGCCGGTCAGGCAGATGCTGGATCTGCGGCGCGACACCTCGCCCCAACGGTCAACAGCCCTTCGTCTACGAGGGGCTGTGGCACAACGCCGTTCGTGCAAAGATCGCTTCAATCCTGTCTCCGCTTATTCCCGCAAGCGGGCTATTACAACGAGGCGAGAACCGCGCGGCGCAGATCCCGGCCCGAGCGACGCAGGCCTATCGAGTGTCGGAGAAGACGTTCACCCGGATGTCGAAGCGCGACCGTCCCGGCGGCTTGATCTCGGTGACCACTTTCCTCGTCGCGGACGGTTTGGCGATTCCCGGCGCTCTCTCGGCATGCGGATTCGGACGTTGACGCCTGCCGGGCCGCTTGCTGCGTGCGGCCGAACCGGCGGACCCGGCTCGGCCGCTAGTCTCCCGCGGTGATCCGGGAGCTGCGCCTCGTGCTGGCCGTAGGCGTCCTGGTCGTCGTACCGGCGTAGCCTGCTGCCGCGCATGTGACCGGTCGACGCTGGCGGCGGTGTTGTTGACGTGGGCGAGCTGGCGCTCGATGCGGGTGAGAACGTCGTCGGCGGTCTATGCGGCCGGGATCGCGGCCTGGCTGTTGCTTGTCCAGGGGCTGTCCGACCTCGACGTGTTGTGGACTTCCCAGCTGCCCTCCGCTGGACCGGATTGGCTGACCCGGCTGGTCGTGACGGTCACCGTCGGGCTGGGCGCGGGGGTGGCTGGAGGGTGCCTGCGCGTGCTGACCCGCAGCCGCGCTCCGGCGCCGGCACTGTAGGGTTGCGACCGCATCAGGGGCTGTGGCGCAGCTGGTAGCGCACCACACTGGCAGTGTGGGGGTCAGGGGTTCGAGTCCCCTCAGCTCCACCCGGAAAAGTGGCCTCTGACCAGGCCTTTTGTACGTGGGGGCTCCGGCCCGGGTGGGCTCGAGGGCCTCCCAGTCCGCACTCAGTCCGCAAGAAGTCCGCACGAGGTTCGCGAGCTTTCCCCCGGGACACGGCTTGCTGTCTCGTAGCCACTTCGGTAGCAGATCGCGCTCCGATCGCCCTGGAACGCCGCGGGGTTGGCGTCGCTGCAAGTTAGCTTGCCGTACGCGGACCTACAAGCTAACTTGGAGACGTGGGCGACGATCCGATCATCGCGGAGAGCGCACGCAAGCACGGAGTGAGCGATGAAGACATGCTGCACGCGTACGCAAACCCGATCCGGGTCTTCGAACTCGACGACGGTCTCACGATGATCATTGGGGGCAATCTCGCCGCGATCATCTACGAGATCGGCGTCGTCGAGGGCACTACGGCGTCGGTCATTGTCCACGCGATGAGGGCACGCGACAAGTATCTGAGGTGGTGATGACCATGCCCCGAACCGTTCAAGACATCCTCGACCACGCCGAGGAACTCGCCAAGCGCTTTGAGGACTACGAACCGACTCCCGAGGGCGAGCGCGCCCCCGAGGTGTACGCCGAGTTGCGTGGCGCAGTTCTCTCGCGTTCGGATGCCGAGCGGTCGATCCGGGATGCGGTCCACCGTGCACGCGAGCACGGCTACTCCTGGGCCTTCATCGGCACGGTAGTCGGGACCTCCGGCGAAGCAGCCCGCCAGCGTTACGGCCACAAGAAGGACGCCTAACAAGCTTCAGGATGGTTCGCCCGGTCAGTGATCCTGATGCGAGGCATAGCCTGCGCTCGTCCGTCCGCCATCGGGACCAATCAAGATCAATGGTGGTGTGAGCCGAGCGGCCAGTTGGCGAGCCAGGTGAGGAGAGCTGCGCTCCCGATAACGGCCGATCCGTCCGGCCAGCTAACCAGCCGGTTGGGCGGCCCGCTGGCGCGGCATGGTGGTCACGTGGCCGCCGTCGGGGTGCTGCTTGGTCGCAGGGAGCTCGCGTGCGGTTCGGGCCGCAGCATCCAACCGGTCGGCGACGGCGTCGAGGTCGTCGTCGAACAGGCCGGAGTACACGTCGAGGGTCATGGCTGCGCTGGCGTGTCCCAACATTCGCTGCACGGCCTTGACGTTGGCACCGGCGGTCACGGCAAGGCTCGCCGCCGTGTGCCGCAGCTCGTGCGGTGTGAGCTCGCCCAACCCGGCCGCTGTGACGGCGAGGTCGAAGACCCGTCGGCGCCAGTTGCGAAGCCACAGCACACCACCTTGGGGCGCGGTGAACACGAGATCGGAGGGTGCCTTGCCCGCACAGGCTGCGGCCAGCTCGTCGATCAGTGATCTCGGGACGGGGACGGACCGGCATTGGCGAGACTTCGGGGTGCCGAACACCATCGTCCCGTCGACCTCGGTCGCTGATTTATGGATCTGCAGCCGGCGGCGCAACGCGTCGACGTTGCGCACCCGGAGCGCGGCCAGTTCCCCGAAGCGGAGACCGCAGTAGGCGAGCACCAGGATGACCAGCCGGTCTGGACCTGCGGCGTCGGCAAGGGCCGCCACCTCGGGGTGGGTAAGGAACCGCTTCTCTCGTCGGCGGTCACGAGGCAGCTTGACCCGCGAGGCTGGATTCCGGGCGAGCCGGCCGTCATCCACCGCCGCGTTCAGGATCATGTGCAGTACCCGGTGGGCGTGACGAACAGTCGGGCCCGCCAGTCCGGAGTCGAGCATGATCACGACCCAGGCCGCAACCGCCGATCGCTCGACCTTGGCCAGCGGAGTAGCACCGAACGTCGGGACGATGTGACAGCGCACGAGAGCGCCGTACGGGGATCGAGTCGAGGGCTTGAGGTGCACCTGGCGGGTCAACCACAGCGGCGCGTACTCCGCCAGCGTGCATCGTCCAGCGTTCGGGTCCACGTACGTTCCCGCCTCGACGGCGGCGGTCACCGAATCCAACCAACGGGTGGCGTCGACCTTGCGCGTGAAATGACGAGCATGCTCATGCCCGGCGAGGTCGCGGTATCGTGCTCGCCACTTCCCATTAGGCCTCATGACGATGCTGGTCATCACACTCCTCCAAACGCGGCTCAGCGCATTCTGGCCGGGGGTACGGTACAGGCCAAGTCCGCTTTCCCCTATCGAGGCCGTATGGCCTGGCTGTCGTGTTGTGCGGTGATCCATCGGTCGATGTCGTCGCGCCGGTAGACGACGCGGCGGCCGAGGCGGAAGCTGTCCGGTCCGGTGCCGAGGTGCCGCCAGTAGCGCAGGGTCGCGACGGGCGTGCGGAGTCTGGCGGCGGCCTCGGTGATGGTGAGCAGCTGAGAGTGTGTCTCGGTCTCCGGGGTGCGGGTCTGGTCCATGATCACTCCGATCGTCGATGCGTACGGCGAGGGGACGCGCCCGCCGGGGTTCGCGGTCGAGTCGAGCGGCCGACGTGTGCCGACCGTCATCCCTCGCCGTCGACGATGCTCAGTATTCTTACGGGATCCTTGCCTGATCCTTCCGTTCCGTCGGGCGGGTGGCCTCGCGCAGTACGGAAGGATCCTGAACGTGCAGGTCAGGGGTACAGGAGAATTCTTAGCGCGGCCGGTGGCAGCTGCGTTGGAGGAGGGGTTCCGGCCCCTGTCTTGGGGCTGCCGGCGGCGGCACCGGGCGGTCTTATCGACGTTCTCCGGTATCTCCTCGGGCTTCTTCGGTCGGTCATGCCGTAGCCGTGGGTGTCTGCACGACCGTTCCCGACGCCCGATAAGCGCGGCCCGAGGCACCGTCCGAGGTGCTGGCCCGCCCGCGGCCCCGTCGCCGCACACCATGATCGCCCCGACGCCGCTGATCGACGACGTTCCATCCGTCCCGCAGGAGCACTCGCTGCACCGGTCACCGCGCCCCAGGCGCCGTCATCAACGCCACCACGCATGCCGCCATTCTGAAATGATCGCCACCGATAACGCTGTCACTCAATTCTCCACGTTAAACAACGATTGCCATCTCTTTACGAATTTACGGCACGCATGCTACCAATATAGGTAGGCAAGGACCCCGCCGGTGAAAGCACCGGAAAGTGGGGCGGAGGCGAATTCGTGCACGGCGGGGTCAAGGTGTACCGCGGAGCGGCTGGCGCCGCCCGCACCTACCTGGAGGCCGACCGCACCCGAGCGGATGACTACTACCTCACCGAGGGCACCGGGATCGCCCGCCGGTACGCCGCCACCGGGGCCGGACCCGTCGCTGAGCTACCGCCGATGGACGGCGACGCCTACGAGGCGTGGGTAGCCGGCC
>JACCTY010000141.1 GCA_013812145.1 Geodermatophilaceae bacterium
ATGCACAGCCCGCAGAAGATGCAGCGCAGGTAGTTGATCTGGTAGATCGCGCCGTAGCGCTCCCCAGGTGAGTACCGCTCCTCCTCGGTGTTCCAGCCGCCCTCGACATAGATCGCGTCGGCGGGGCAGGCCCAGGCGCACAGCTCACAACCGACGCACTTCTCCAGCCCGTCCGGATGCCGGTTCAGCACGTGCCGGCCGTGGTAGCGCGGCGCGGTCGGCCGCATGTCCTCGGGGTACTTCTCCGTCGTGACCTTCTTGAACATCTGAGCGAAGGTCAACCCGAAGCCCTGCAGCGGCTTGGGCGGGATGCTAGGCACTGTCGGTCCTCTCGGCGCTGCTCAGGGCCTTGCTCGTGACGTTGCTCGTGACGTTGCTCGGGACGATGCTCGGGACGATGAGATCCAACGGCGGGATCGGGTACGACGTTTCCGGCTGCTCGGGCATGATTCCGTACAGCGTCTCGTCATCTTCCGGTTCAGCAGCCTTGTCCGGCAGCAGCAGCAACACGATGAGCACGATCGCCAGCGGGATGCCGACAAAGAGGATCGACTGCAGGAAGCTCCAGTCGTACTCCCGGGACAACGTCCGCAGCGTTGCCACGACGACGATCCACAGCAGGCCGACCGGGACGAGCACCTTCCAGCCGAACGCCATGAACTGGTCGTAGCGCAGCCGGGGAAGCGTCCCGCGCAGCCAGATGAAGACGAAGATGAACGCGAACACCTTGCCGAGGAACCAGACGATCGGTAGCCAACCCTCGTTCGCACCGGCCCATACCGTGCCCAGGCCGAACGGTGCCCGCCAGCCGCCCAGGAACAACGTAGTTGCCAACGCTGAGACGGTGACGATGTTGATGTACTCGGCGAGGAAGAACAGGGCGAACTTCAATGAGCTGTACTCGGTGTGGAAGCCGCCGACGAGTTCCGATTCGGCCTCGGGCAGGTCGAACGGCGCCCGGTTGGTCTCCCCGACGACGGAGATGAAGTAGATGACAAAGGAGACGAACAGCGGTGCGATGTGCCACACGTTCTCCTGTGAGGCGACGACCTCGGAGGTCGACAGCGATCCGGCGTACAGGAATACCGGGACGACCGCCAAGCCCATACCGATCTCGTAACTGATCAACTGCGCCGCCGATCGCAGGCCCCCGAGCAGTGGATACGTCGAACCGGACGCCCAGCCGGCGAGCACGATGCCGTAGACACCCATCGAGGAGCAGGCCAGCACGATCAGGACGCCGACCGGTACGTCGGTCAGCTGCAGTGGGGTGCGCTCACCGAAGATGCTGACCTCGGGGCCGAGCGGGATCACCGAAAAGGCGAGGAACGCGGGTATCGCGGCGATGATCGGGGCGAGAAAGTAGACCGGCTTGTCTGCCAGCGCCGGCATGATGTCCTCTTTGAAGGCCAGCTTCAACCCGTCGGCGAGACTCTGCAGCAGGCCCTGGGGGCCCACCCGGTTCGGCCCGATCCGTTGCTGCATCCGGCCGACCACGCGGCGCTCCAGCCAGATCGTGAACAGCGTCATCACCACGAGGATCGCAAAGACGGCGACCACTTTGATGAGGATGATCCACCACACGTCATGGCCGAAGCTGTCCAAGTTGGGCATCAGTTCACCGGCCTACCGATGGCGATGGCGACGACGTCGCCGGGGGCCGAGCCGAGTCCGGCACGGACGGCGGAGCCAGGGGACTTCATCGGAACCCAGACCACCCGGTCGGGCATCACCGTGACCACGAGCGGCAGCGTTATCGAAGCTTTCGCCCCGGTGACGGTGACCAGGTCACCGGCGCTCGCCCCGATCTCCCGCGCGGTGCCCACCGACAGCCGCAGGACGGGGCGGCGGGCAGTTCCGGCCAGATGGGGTTCGCCGTCCTGCAGCGAGCCCTCGTCGAGCAGAAGTCGCCAGGACGCGAGAAGAGCCTGCCCCGAGCGAAGCTCGGGCGAGTCCGGCCGCAGGCCGGCAGACGAGGCACTACGGAAGTCGGGACCAGTATTGGTTGCGCCGCCGGTCAGGCGGCCAATGGGTAGGAAGTCGGAACCAGTATTGGTTGCGCCGCCGGTCAGGCGGCCAGTGGATTTGGTTGCGCCGCCGGTCAGGCGGCCAGTGGATTTGGTTGCGCCGGCGAGCAGCCGGCCAATGGACATCAGCTCTGCCCGCGCCGCCTCCGGCGTGGGCAGGGCCAGGTCCACGTCCAACTCATCGGCCAGAGCGTGCAGAACCCGGCCGTCGGCCAGCGCGCCGGTACCGCGCAGCGTCTCCTCGAATGGCCGGTGCCGCCCCTCCCAGGTGAGGTAACTGCCGGACTTGTGCACCGCGGGAGCAACCGGCAGGACGACATCTGCCCGCTCGGTCACCGCCGAGTGCCGGATCTCCAGGCTGAGCACGAAACCGGCGGCATCGAGTGCGGCCAGCGCCGTGGCCGGGTCGGGCAGATCCGCCGGGTCGACGCCGCCGACCACGAGACCGCCGAGAGCACCTTCGCGTGCCGCAGACAGCATTGCGGCGGTGTCGCGACCAGCCGCTGCCGGCGCGTCGACGCCCCAGAACTCCAGAACGCCGGTGCGGGCGAATGCGTCGTCGGCTCGGACGCCGCCCGGCAGCAGCGACGGCAACGCACCTGCCTCGACCGCGCCGCGTTCACCGGCGCGGCGCGGAACCCACGCCATTCGGGCGCCCGTCGTTTGCGCCAGCGAGGTGGCGGCGGCAAACGTACCGGGAAATTCGGCGGCCCGCTCGCCGATGAGGATCACCGCGCCGGGCCGGCGCATTGCCGACGCGGCGGCTGCTCCCGGACCTCCGGCGCTGCCGTCGCCCAGCGCTGCGAGCACCCGGGGTTCGGATCCGGGCGGGGTCAGCAGCACCGTGCCGTTCAGCTTCGCCGTACCAGGGCTGGCGAACGGCGCGGCCGCAAAGACTGCCAGCCCCCGCGTCTGGTTCAGCCTGCGGAGTCGAAGAAAGACGATCGGCGACTCTTCCTCGGGTTCGAAACCGACCAGGAGGACCGCCGGAGCCGCCTCGAGGTCGGCGTACGTGACGTCGTCGCGGTGCCCGGCGACGACGCCGGTCAGAAACTCCAGTTCCTCCGCCGAGTGCGCCCGCGCTCGCATGTCGACGTCATTGCTGCCGAGGACGACGCGCGCGAACTTCGCGTACGCGTACGCGTCCTCCAGGGTGACTCGCCCGCCGCAGAGCATCCCGACGCCGCCTGCGTCGCGGGCGATCCGCAGGCCCGCGGCCGCGCGTTCGAGCGCCTCTGGCCACGACGCCGCGGTCAACTCGCCGGTTTCCTCGTCGCGGACCAGTGGGGTGAGAATTCGGTCCGCCTCGGTGGCGTAGCTGAACGCCCAGCGGCCCTTGTCGCAGTTCCACTCCTCGTTGACCTCTGGGTCCTCGCCGGCCAGCCGGCGCATCACCTTGCCGCGCCGCCAGTCGGTGCGCTGGGCGCAGCCGGAGGCGCAGTGCTCGCACACCGACGGCGTCGACATCAGGTCGAACGGCCGGGCGCGGAAGCGGTACGCCGCACCGGTCAGCGCACCGACCGGGCAGATCTGCACGGTGTTGCCGGAGAAGTAGCTCTCGAACGGCTCGTCCTCGTAGATGGCCACCTGCTCCAGCGCGCCGCGCTCGAACAGCTCGATGAACGGGTCGCCGGCGACCTGGTTGGAGAACCGGGTGCAGCGGGCGCAGAGCACGCAGCGCTCGCGGTCGAGTAACACCTGCGAGGAGATCGCCAGCGGCTTGGCGTAGGTCCGCTTGACGTCCCGGAAGCGGGACTCCGATCGGCCGTTGGACATCGCCTGGTTCTGCAGCGGGCACTCGCCCCCCTTGTCGCAGACCGGGCAGTCCAGCGGGTGGTTGATGAGCAACAGCTCCATGGTGCCTTTTTGGGCCTTGTCGGCAACCTTGCTGGTGAACTGCGTCCGGACCGCCATCCCGTCGGCGACGGCCACGGAACAGGCGACCACCGGCTTGCGCTGCCCTTCGATCTCCACGATGCACTGCCGGCAAGCGCCGACCGGGTCCAGTAACGGGTGGTCGCAGAACCGCGGGATCTGGATGCCGAGCTGCTCGGCGGCGCGGATGATCAGGGTGCCTTGCGGCACGGTGATCTCGAACCCGTCGATGGTCAACGTCGCCTTGTCGACAGTGGTGTCTGGCTGGACTGTCACTGCGCCGCCCCTACGGTCAACTTGGCACGTTCATGTTCGGGCAGCAGGGCAATGTAGTCGTCGCGGAAGTACTGGATGGACGACGTGATCGGGCTGGTCGCACCGTCCCCGAGCGCACAGAACGAGCGGCCCAGGATGTTGTCACAGGTGTCGAGCAGCGTCTCCAGGTCCTCCGCGGTGCCCTCGCCGTCGACGAGCCGCTGGAGGATCTGCACCATCCAGTACGTGCCCTCACGGCACGGCGTGCACTTGCCGCAGGACTCGTGCGCGTAGAACTTCGTGAACCGCAGTGTCGCCTTCACGATGCAGTCGGTCTCGTCGAAGATCATCAGGGCGGTCGTTCCCAGCATCGACCCGGCCGCCGCCACTTCGTCGAAGTCCAGCGGTACGTCGATGTGCTCGGCGGTGAAGTACGGCGTAGACGAGCCACCTGGGGTCCAGAACTTGAGTTCGTGCCCTTCGCGCACCCCGCCGGCAAGGTCGAGCAACTCGCGCAGCGTCGTACCCATCGGCGCCTCGTACTGGCCCGGTTTCTCGACCCGGCCCGACAGCGAGAAGATCTTCGGCCCGGAGGACTTCTCGGTGCCCATCGACTTCCACCACTGCGCACCGCCGAGCACGATGTAAGGGACGCTGCAGAGCGTCTCGACGTTGTTGATGACCGTCGGGCTGCCGTACAGCCCGGCCACCGCCGGGAACGGCGGCTTGAGCCGCGGCTGGCCTCGGTAGCCCTCCAGGGAGTCCAGCAGCGCGGTCTCCTCGCCGCAGATGTAGGCCCCGGCACCGGCGTGCACGACGACCTCGAGGTCATAGCCGGACCCCAGAATGTCCGTGCCGAGGTAGCCCGCCTGGTAGGCCTCGTGCACAGCGCTCTGCACCCGGCGCAGCGCGTGCACCGCCTCGCCGCGGACGTAGATCACCGCGAAGTTCGCGTTGATCGCGAACGACGAGATGATCACGCCTTCGATCAGCGAATGCGGATCGGCCATCATCAACGGCAGGTCCTTGCAGGTGCCCGGCTCGCCCTCGTCGGCGTTGACCACCAGGTATTTCGGCTTGGCACCGGCCCCGGTGTCGCCCTGCGGGATGAAGCTCCACTTCAGACCGGTGGGAAAGCCGGCGCCGCCGCGGCCGCGCAGACCGGAGTCCTTGACCAGGGTGACGAGTTCGCCCGGCGCCACAGTCAGTGCCTTACGCAGCGCGGTGTACCCGTCGAGTTCCTCGTAGCTGCGCAATGACCAGGACTGGGGAGACAGCCAGCGCTTGGTCAGCACCGGAGTGAGCGGCATCCTCAGTCCTTCCTGTTACGGGTACGTGTCCGACGAGCGCTCGGCGTACCACTGGGCTCTTGGATCTCTTCTCGAGCGTCCGGATCAGCGGCTTGCGCGCCGGCCTGCTCAGCCCGGCTGCTCGCCTGCCCCTCGGCCTGGTCGGTGGCGGCCTTGTGCGCGGTCTTACCGGCCGCCGGCTCGGGGTCGGCCGGTTGCTCTGCGGCCGGCTGCTGAGCCGACGGCTCGGTGGCTGCGGCGGGGGTGATCGGGGCGTCCGCGTCGAACGCCGGCGACTCGTGGCCACGGCGCAGCGCCTCGAGGTTGCCGGCCAGCGTCGGCTCCAGCGCTGAGGGCCCGTTGACGGCGGCGCCGGCGGTGGCCGGGTCGAAGAAACCGGCAAGCTGCCGGGAGATCTCCTGGAACGAACTCAAGGGCGCACCGCGGGTCGGTGGGGGACGTTCTCCGCGCTGCAGATCCTTGATGAGGTTGAGCGCGGAGTCGGTGTCCTGCTGGTCGTAGAACTCGTAGTTCACCGTCACGACGGGGGCATAGTCGCACGCGGCCAGGCACTCAGCGTGCTCCAGCGTGATCTGGCCGTCCGCGGTGGTCTGGTCGTGCCCGACGCCGAGGTAGTCGCTCAGGGCGGCGTAGATCTCCTCCCCGCCGAGAAACCCGCACAGCGTGTTGGTGCAGACACTGACCAGGTACTCACCGGTCGGCCGCCGCTTGTACATCGTGTAGAACGTCGCGACGGCGCCGACCTCGGCCTTGGTAAGACCCAACTCCTCGGCGCACATCGCCACCCCGTCCGGGGTGACGTAACCCTGCTCGGCTTGCACGAGATGCAGCATCGGCAGCAGGGCGGAGCGCGATCGCGGGTAACGGCCGATTATCTGGCGGGCCTCGGCCCGAGTCTTGACGCTGATCGGCCCGATCGAGACGGCGTTCGCGCGGACCTGGTCGCTGGCTCCGACGGCATCGTCGGTACGAAGCGGCACGGCGCCGGCGGTCCCGCCGACGGCTCCTTCCAGACCGCCTGATGCCACCTCGAGAACGGCCTGTGCGTCGGCGCTGCCGCCCTTCGGATCACGCGCAAACGAATCTGACATCAGCGGTCGACCCCACCCATGACCGGGTCTATCGAGGCGATCGACGCGATGACGTCGGCGATCAGGCCCCCTTCGCTCAGCGCGGCGATGGCTTGCAGGTTCACGAAGCTGGGATCCCGCACGTGCACGCGGTGCGGGCGGGTACCGCCGCCGCTGACCAGGTGCATGCCCAGCTCGCCGCGGGGTGATTCCACGACGGTGTACACCTGCCCGGCCGGAACCCGGAAGCCCTCGGTGACCAGCTTGAAGTGGTGGATGAGGGCTTCCATCGACTGACCCATGATGTGCTTGACGTGTTCCAAGCTGTTGCCGAGCCCGTCCGCACCCAGCGAGAGTTGCGCCGGCCAGGCGATCTTCTTGTCCTGCACCATCACCGGGCCGGGCTCGAGCCGGTCCACCGCCTGCCGGACGATCCGGACCGACTGGCGCATCTCCTCGACCCGGACGACAAAGCGCGACCAGCAGTCGCCGTCGGAGTGGGTCGGCACCTCGAAGTCGTAATTCTCGTAGCCGAGGTACGGCTCGGTCTTGCGCAGGTCCCACGCCAAGCCGGCCGCCCGCAGCAGGGGGCCGGTGATGCCGAGGGCGAGGCAACCCTCGACGTTGAGGTATCCGACGCCCTTGAGCCGGCGCTGCCAGATCGGCTGGCCGACGAGCAGCTTGCGAACCCCCTCGATCTCGCGCTCCTGACCGTCGGCCCAGGCGCGAACCCTCTCCTCGAACCCCTCCGGCAGGTCTTGTGCGACCCCCCCGGGCCGAACAAAGGCGTGATTCAACCGCAGTCCAGTGACCAGTTCCAGGATGTCCAGGCACTTCTCCCGCGCCCGCATTCCGTTCGTCATCGCGGTGATCGAGCCGAGCTCCAGGCCGCCGGTGGCAAGCCAGACCCAGTGCGAGGCGACCCGATTGATCTCCATGAGCAGGACTCGGATCGTCTGGGCACGCGGCGGCGCCTCGACCCCCAGCAGCTTCTCCACGCCCAGGCAGTACGCGGTCTCGTTGAACAGCGGCGACAGGTAGTCCATCCTGGTGACGAATGTCGTGCCCTGGGTCCAGTTCCGGTACTCGGTGTTCTTCTCGATTCCGGTGTGCAGATAGCCGATGACGGCCCGCGCCTTTGTGACGGTTTCGCCCTCCAGATCGAGGACGAGCCGGAGTACGCCGTGCGTCGACGGGTGCTGCGGGCCCATGTTGACGACGAGCCGCTCCTCGGCGGGAATGTCCCCGGTGAACGTGGACTCCCAGTCGCCACCGGTGACGGTGTAGACCCTGCCCTCGGTCGTTTCCCTGGAGCTGGCGGCGTACGGGTCCGTTTGGGTTGCCTGCGTGCTCATTGCCCGCCCGCCTCGTGCGCTGCGCGCACCGCTCGCTCCGCTCCTCGCTCGCTGCCGCTCGCTGCGATGCTCACTCGCTCTGGACTCATTGGTAGACCCTTCGCTCATCCGGCGGCGGGATCGTGGCGCCCTTGTACTCCACCGGTACGCCGCCCAGCGGATAGTCCTTGCGTTGCGGGTGCCCGGCCCAGTCGTCGGGCATCAGGATCCGGGTCAGCGCTGGGTGCCCGTCGAAGATCACGCCGAACATGTCCCACGTCTCCCGTTCCTGCCAGTCGGCGGTCGGGTAGACACCGGTGACCGACGGGATGTGTGGGTCGGCGACACCGGCGGTGACCTCCAGCCGGATCCGGCGCCGGTACGTCATGGATGTCAGGTGGTAGGCGACATGCAGCCGGTCGGGGTCATCGACGCCTACCGAGCCGGTGTCGAGGTAGTCGACACCGGACACGCTGGAGCAGAACTCGAAGCGCAGGTTCGCATCATCACGCAGGTGTTGGCACAGCGCGACGAGGTGCTTGGGGCGGACGAAGAACGTGATCTCGCCCCGGTCGACCACGACCCGGGTGACCGAGTTGTCGAACAGCGACCCGGGGGCCCCTTGCAACAGGTCGGCGACCTCATCGAAGTATCCGCCGTACGGGCGCTCGGTGGAGTGACCGACGACGGCCGCACCGGGTTCGGCGCGGACCAGGCCGCCGAATCCGGAGGTGTCTCCCGAACCGGAGACGCCGAACATCCCGCTGTCGTTGTCAGGCTGGCCGACGGTCATGACTTGGCGAACCGCTGCGAGGAGGCGACGAGCTCTAGCGGCTCGCGGCCGGCGATCTGCTTGGTGCGCTTCGCGCCCAGCGGCTCATGCTGGATCTTGTAGTGCAACTTCAGGATCGCGTCGAGCAGCATCTCCGGCCGCGGAGGACATCCGGGCAGGTACATGTCCACCGGGACGATGTGGTCGACGCCCTGCACAATCGCGTAGTTGTTGAACATCCCGCCCGAGGATGCGCACACGCCCATCGCGAGCACCCAACGCGGCTCCGGCATCTGGTCGTAGATCTGCCGTAGGACCGGCGCCATCTTCTGGCTGACCCGGCCGGCCACGATCATCAGGTCGGCCTGCCGCGGGGAGGCGCGGAAGACCTCCATTCCGAAGCGGGCCAGGTCGAACCGGCCACCACCGCTGGCCATCATCTCGATTGCACAGCAGGCCAGACCGAACGACGCCGGCCACAGGGAGGACTTACGGCTCCAGTTGACCAGCTTCTCGACGCTGGTCAACAGGATGCCGGAGGGAAGCTTCTCTTCTAGTCCCATTTCAGTCCCATTCCAGGCCGCCCCGCCGCCAAACGTAGGCGTAGGCGACGAGTAGCGTGACGATGAACAGCACCATCTCGACCAGCCCGAAGATGCCGAGTGAGTCGTTGGCTACGGCCCAGGGGTACAGGAAGACGATCTCGATGTCGAAGACGATGAACAGCATCGCTGTCAGGTAGTACTTCACCGGGAATCGGCCCGCCCCAAGCGGTTGGTGCACTGGCTCGATCCCGCACTCGTAGGCGTCTAGTTTCGCGCGGTTGTAGCGGCGCGGCCCGATGTACGGCGCCATGGCGACCGAGAAGACGGCAAACCCGGCGGCCAACGCGAACAGCGCCACGATGGGGACGTACTGCGACAGCATTTTCAGTCCCTCCCGGGTGTTGTCGGCGGGGCCGTGACGCGGGTGAACCTTACGACGTACGGGCTCATCTCAGACCGCCGGGGCCAGTCTCGTCAGCGCATTGATGATCCGGTCCATGGCGTCGCCGCCGCGCGGATCGGTGAGGTTCGCAAGCAGCTTGAGCACGAACCGCATGAGCGTCGGGTGGGACAGCCCGCGCTGAGTAGCGAGTTTCATGACCGCCGGGTTCCCGATCAGGTTCACGAAGATGCCGCCCAGCCGGTAGTAGCCGCCGTAACCGGCCTTGAGGGAAGTGACGTAACCGCGCAGCGCAGCCTCCCGGGCGGGTCCAGCCGGTCGGGCCAACGCCTGCACGATGTGCTCGGCGGCGAGCTTGGCCGTCTCCATGGCGTAGGCGATGCCCTCACCGTTGAACGGGTTGACCGCGCCGCCGGCGTCGCCGACGAGCAGCATGCCGCGGGTGTAGTGCGGGGTACGGTTGAACCCCATCGGCAGCCCACCGCCGCGGACCGGGCCGGTCGCGGAGTCCTCGCTGAAACCCCATTCCTCGGGGAGCCCACCCAGCCAGGCGCCGAGCAGGGCCCGGTAGTCGACGCTCTGGAAAGCCGCGCTGGAATTCAGGATGCCGAGCCCGACATTGCTGGTGCCGTCGCCGAGCCCGAAGATCCAGCCGTAACCGGGCAGCAGCCGCCGGTCCGGCCCGGATCCGTCCCACAGTTCCAGCCAGGACTCGAGGTGGTCGTCGTTGGTTCGTGGCGAGGTGTAGTACCGGCGTACCGCGACACCCATCGGCCGGTCCTCCCGCTTGGTGACCCCTAGGGACACCGCCAGCCGTCCGCTGACACCGTCGGCCGCCACGACGAGCGGAGCCCGGTACGTCGTTGGCGTCTTGTCGGGACCGACTTTCGCCTGTACGCCGACGATCCGCCCGGCCGTGTCCAGTTCGGCGCCGACCACGTGGGTCTGCTCCTGCAACCGGGCGCCGGCCTTGAGCGCCTGCCGGGCGATCACGTCGTCGAGGTCCGCCCGGGGCCGGACCAGTCCGTAGTCCGGCCAGGAGGCGAGTTCCGGCCACGGCAGTTCGAGCCGGTGACCGCCGGCGATGACACGCAAACCCTTGTTGCGCAGCCAGCCGGCCTCCTCGCTGGTGTCGACCCCGAGGTCGAGCAGGCTCCTCACCGAGCGGGGGGTGAGGCCGTCGCCGCAGACCTACTCCCGCGGGAACGACGTCTTCTCCAACAGCAATACGTCGAGTCCGGCTTGGGCCAGGTAGTACCCGGCCGCCGATCCACCCGGCCCAGCGCCGACGACGATGACGTCGGCGTCGTCTGTCTGCGAACTCATGCAGAGATCCCCAGTCATCGCACTTGTGAAGGATTTCACGATGTCCGCGGCCAGTGTATGCGCCCGGATCGGGCGATTCGCGGCGGAGGTCGAGCGGCGTCCGGAGCACAGCTGATGCGTGACCGGGCTGTCGCGCCGATTCGTCGTCATTGGAGGTGATTGCTGTCGTTCAGCGACCCGGATCACCTCCGATCACGCGATGGCCACAGATTCTGGGTGGCCGATACCGAGGACGTCGTCGGCCTTGTCGCTCACCTTGCCTGAGCGGTACTCAGGTGCGGCTCCTCCGGGCGCGATGCAGCGCGACGATCCCGCCGGTGAGGTTGCGCCACTGGAGCCGTTCCCAGCCGTGCGCGGCAATCCGCGTGGCCAACGCTGGTTGGTCCGGCCACGCTCGGATCGACTCGGCGAGGTAGACATAGGCCTCCGGGTTGCTGCTCACCGCCCGGGCCATGGTCGGCAGCGCGCGCATCAGATATTCGACGTACACGGTCCGAAACGGCGACCAGGTGGGCCGGCTGAACTCGCACACGACCAGCCGCCCGCCCGGTTTGGTGACCCGCGCCAGCTCGGTGAGCGCCACGTCCGGGTCGGCGACGTTGCGCAACCCGAACGAGATCGTGACCGCGTCGAGGCTGGCGTCGGCGAACGGGAGCCGCAGCGCATCGGCGGCCACCAGCGGCACGCCGCGGCGGCGCCCCTCATGCAGCATTCCGAGCGAGAAATCGCAGGCAATGCAGTCCGCGCCGCTCCGGGCCAGTTCCACCGTCGATACGGCGGTGCCGGCGGCGACGTCGAGAACCCGGTGGCCTGGACGCGGGTCGAGCGCCTCGCGGGTGATCCGCCGCCAGCGCCGGTCCTGCCCGCCGCTCAGGACGGTGTTGGTGAAGTCGTAGCGGCGAGCCACGCCGTCAAACATCGCCGCCACATCGGCGGGCTGCTTGTCCAGCGACGCCCGCGTTCTCCGGGCGCCCATCTGGTCATCTTGTCAGTGGGGTCCATTGACAAGTTTGCGCAACGAGTCTCGGCGATCGGGAGACAGGCTGGACCGGTGGATGGATCGCCGCGCGGAGTGCCCGCCGACGCCGAGCACCGCGCTGGACAGCGTTCGCTGCCTTGCCCAGCTGGCACGGGCGCTCGACATGCCCTGACGAACCTGTCAGCCCGCGACGTCAGTTGCGGTAGAGCGACAGACACACCATGTCGGCCTCGAAGCCGGCCGCCCGCCAGAACTCCTGCTCGCGTTGCGCACCGGCGCAGATCAGCTTGCGCACCGTCTGCACGTCCCGCTCGCGGAGCCGGTCCACGGCCGCAGCTGCCAGCGCGCGGCTGATTCCGCGTCCCCTGGCCTCCGGTGCGACGTAGAACTCAGCGAGCTCACCGACCAGGCCGGGCAGCAGTCCGTCGCCGGGATCGACCCGGGTGAGCGCGAACCCGACCACGGCCGGGCCCTCCACCGCGACCAGACACGCGGTCTGGTGATGAAACGCGGAAGCGGACAGCATCCGGGTGATGTTCGCCAACCCGGTCGGAGTGAGCGGGCCGCCGTCGGGCACTTCCCGGCACATTCGATCCCAGAGGGCGGCGACGGCAGCGGCTTCGTGCTCGGCGATGCGGCGGATGTCGATCATGAGACCGTCTCCGGCCGGGCGCACACAGCAGGAGCGGACAGGACGCAGGCGGGCGGCGTAGTGGAGACGATCAAGGCAATGGTCATGGGGAGTTCCTCCGGTTGGGGTGTGGGATTGGCCGGAGGGCGTACGGCGGAGCTCGAGGGGACGGTCACCATCGCATGCCAGCAAGGGTACAACGCAGCGCACTGACACCTGGTCCGACCGCGGCTCGTACGCTGGTGTGGTGAGTTTGGCCGTGTCCCTCCCGCCAACCGCTGTGCGGTCGATACCCGTCAGCGACCCGGGGGACCTGTTCACCCGCCTCCCGCGCGAGCACGCCCTGGCCTGGGTGCGAGACGGCGAGGGCGTCGTCGGCTGGGGTGAGCTGGCCCGGCTCGACATCAGCGGGCTCGACTCCTTGACCGTGGCCGAGCAATGGTGGGACGAGCAGTGCTCATCGATGGTCGTCGACGATCCGGTCGACCTCCCCGGGTCCGGCCCGGTCTGCTTCGGCAGCGTGGCGTTCGACCGGCGTACGGCCGAGTCTGCGTTCGTCATCCCGCGCGTCGTCCTTGGCAGGCGTAACGGCCAGTCCTGGATGACCACGTTCGGGTCGGACCGGGAGCTGCCTGCGCCGGTACGACCGGCCGGCCCCGATGCGGTGGCCTACGCGGACGGGGCGCTCGGCCAGGCCGAGTGGTGCGCAGCGGTCGGCGCGGCGGTGAAGCGGATCCGGGCCGGTGAGCTGGACAAGGTAGTCCTGGCCCGCGATCTGCTGGCCTGGACCGAACCGGCCGTCGACCCGCGGTTCGTGCTGCAGCGTCTGGCGCGTCGCTATCCCGACTGCTGGACCTTCGCCGTCGACGGATTGCTCGGGTCGACACCGGAACTGCTCGTCAGCCGCCGGGGCCGGCACGTCACCTCCCTGGTGCTCGCCGGCACTGTGCGGCGCGGCCGTGCTGCCGAGGACGATCGTCTTGTCGCCGACCTGGTCAGCAGCACCAAGGACCAGGAGGAGCACCGGTACTCCGTGCGTTCGGTTGCCGACGGACTGTCGGCGTACTGCCGCGAACTCGACGTGCCGACCACCCCGGATGTGCTCCGGCTGGCCACCGTCACGCATCTGGCCACCGCCGTCACCGGCCTGCTGGCCGAGGACACCACGGTGCTGCAGCTGGTCGAGGCGCTGCACCCTCCGGCCGCGGTCTGTGGCACGCCCACCGATCTCGCTCTCGACGTCATCCCGAAGCTGGAACGGATGGATCGCGGCCGGTACGCCGGACCGGTCGGCTGGATGGACGCCTCGGGCGACGGCGAGTGGGGCATCGCGCTGCGCTGCGCCGCCGTGGACGGACAGCGGGTGCGGCTGTTCGCCGGCTGCGGCATCGTCTCCGGCTCGGACCCCGAAGCCGAACTCGCCGAGTGCCACGCCAAGCTCGTCACCATGCGCGACGCGCTCGAGGGCAGCTAGCCCGCTTACCTGAGGGCGTCGCTGACTGCCTGCTGCAGCTGATGGTGCAACGCGGCGGTTTCGGCCCGACCGGTGCGGGCGAGGACCACCCGCGGACCGCTTCCCGCAAGCGCGCCGGGCAGGTCCGCCGCCCGCTCGACGACGGTGCATCCCCACCCGGCCGCGGTGACCACGGCAGCGAGATCGAGTCCGTGCGGCGTGCCGAACAGCCGTTCGAAGCCGTCCTGCCCGGCCGGCGGCAGCAGCGAGAAGATTCCGCCGCCGTCGTTGTCGACGACGACGACGGTCAGGTCGGGCGGCAGTTCTCCCGGCCCCAGGACGAGACCGCCATGATCGTGCAGCAGGGCGAGGTCGCCCAGCAGGCCGAACGCCGGGCCGTCGTGCGCCAGCGCGGCGCCCACTGCGGTGGAAACCAGCCCGTCGATGCCGCTCGCGCCCCGGTTTCCGATCACCGTCACGTCCTCGCGAGGGCAGGCGTACGCCTCCAGGTCACGGATCGGCCGGCTGGAGCCCGCGAGCAGCAGCGAACCGGTCGGCAGTGCGGCGACGAGGTCTCGGGCCAGCCGCGGCTCGCTCACGCCGTCCAGGCAGTCGAGGACCGCGTCCATCGCCACTCGGGCACGTGCTTCCGCCGCCCGCCACTGCGCCAGCCAATCCGTCCCCGCCCGGGCCGAGGCCGTCGGCACCGCCGGCACGACGACGTCCGCCTGACGCAGCGGGTCCGCCCATCGCAGCCGTGGGTCGACGACAACGTGGCGATCCGCCCTGGCGAGCCACCCCAGGAGACTTCGGGACAGTCCCGGCTTGCCGACGACGACGACCGCGTCGGGACGCGTCGAGGCGGCAAAGTCAGGATCCCCGAGCAGCAGGGGGTAGGTCGACATCGCGTGCGTACCCGCTCGCGCGTTGCCGGTGGGTTCGGACAATAGCGGCCAGCCCAGCGACTCGGCCAGCCGCCGGGCGGCACCCGGGTCCACCGCACCGTGCCCCACCACAACGGCGCCGCGGAGCGGGGCGGTCGTCCCGAGCACGTCGTCCAGCGGGCGTGATCTTGGCTCGTCCACGAGCACCTGTGTCCACGATGGACGGTCACGCCGTCCATCCACCGGCTCGATCCACTCGTCGTCCCCGTCCGGTACGAGCGGCTCGCGCAGCGGCAGGTTGAGGTGCACCGGCCCGGAGTCCATTCGATGTCCGGCCGCCGCCAACGAGCGAGAGATCAGCGAACGCCAGTAGCCCACGGCACCGACCCGGCGCTCCGGCACGCCGATGTCTGCGAAGAACCGGACAGCACCGCCGTACAGGCCGACCTGGTCGATGGCCTGGTTCGCCCCGGTGGCCCGCAGCTCCGGTGGGCGGTCAGCTGTCAGGACGACCAGCGGCAACCCGGACTCCGACGCCTCGACCACCGCCGGATGCAGGTTGGCCGCCGCCGTTCCCGACGTACAAAGGACGGGGACCGGCCGCCGCGACACCATCGCCAGTCCCAGCGCGAGAAAACCGGCGGAGCGTTCATCGATGCGGACGTGCAGCCGGATCCGGTCGTCGGCATGCAGTGCCAGCGCCAGCGGGGCCGACCGGGAACCCGGCGACAGGACAGCATCCCGTACGCCGCCGCGCGCCAACTCGTCGACGAGGACGCGCGCGAGCGCCGTGGCCGGATGCACCGCTGGAGGCTATCGGCCGGAGTCGGGCGAACCGGTCGGCCTGGAGCGGACGGCAGACGGCCCCCGTCCCGTCAGGAGGGGGGCCGTCTGGCGCGATGGGTAGGTCAACCCTGGTCGTACACCGCCGCGAAGTCGGCGACGTCCAGCCGGAGCAGCTGGCCGTTCTCGACGTACTCCTCGACCGTGTCCTCACCGGTGCCCGGCGGGAGGCCGGCCGCGGTGTGCACCTGGGCGTCGAACAGGAACGCGCCCGGCGCGCCGAGGATGGCCTCGGCGTCCACGATGCCGCTGGACTCCTCGTCGATGGTGAGGAAGTTCGCCCCGCCCGTCATGAACTGCGCAGGGTCGAACTGGGCGACCGTGCCGAGGGCGCCGTCAGTCATTCTATAGGCGAGAATGCGGGCCAGCGCTTCGACACCGCCCGGATCCTCCTGGATCAGCAGGTTCCCGTGGGTGTCGATCGTCATGTTGTCCGGCTTGTTGAGGGTGATCGGCTCGGTTCCATCGAGCAGCAACGTCAGCGCGCCGCCCATCCGAGGATTGTTGACATCGTTGAAGCTCAGCCGCCACAGGCCGCCCCCGCCGCCCTCGCCCGATCCTTCGCCGCCCTCAGTCGTGAGGAAGTAGTAGTCGTTCGGGTTGTTCGGGTCGAAGGCCCCGTCCTCCACCCGGTTGAACTGCATGGCGCCCTCGGCCAGGCCCTCGGCCTCCTGCGCCGCGCCGGACTGCCTCCACTCGATGTCCTGCAGCGAGAACGGAACTACGTCACCTATGTCGTAAGTCGCGCGGTAGTCGGCGTCCGTGGTCACCTTGGAGAGCTTGATCGCCAGGTTGCGGCCGTTCATCAGACCGGCCCGGCTCAGCGCGTCGCTACCATTGGAGTTCTTCCGGCCGACATACGCCGTGACGGTTCCAGGGTTCGCGTCGTCATTGCCCATGACCACTGTGGTGTCGCCGGTGGTCGGAGCGGCCAGCGTGTTCTCCCAGGAGATGAGGCCCAGTCGCGGCAGCTGCACAGCCTCGCCGCTGACCGTGACCGCAAAGGCCCGGCCCTCGGGGCCGATCTCCTCGTTCGCGAAGTAGAACTGCGCCTGCGTGCCCCTTCCGGTCTCGGCGTTGAAGAACTGCCCGGGGGCAGTCATCGACGCCGAGCAGAACCGCTGGAACTGCAACGTGTGCCCGGACGTGGCACCGGCCGGCGCGCCGGGTGTCGGACCGTATGAGCCGGTCTGGTAGTCGTAGTACCTGATTCTCGGGTTGATCGCGTCCCGGCCCCGGACGACCTGGCCAGTGGCCGGGTCCAGGAGGTACTCCGAGACGAAGGCTCCCTCTTGGCCGTGCCGACGCGTGATGCCGGCATCCAGGGTCAGTTCGTGGTTGACGCGGACGACCAGCTGACCGTCCGAACGCACCCGGGTGCCGATCCCGTCAGGAATTCCGACCAGCTCGTAGCCGTTGTCGGCCGAGCCGGCGTCGTTGACCGTGAGCAGCGACGTGATGTCGACGCCGTCGGCGATCGGCAGCACGTACGGATTGGTGACGGTGTTGGGTCCGACGAAAACCCCCTGCGCCGACGGCACGCCAGCCGCAGCGGTCGCCGAGGTGAGGACCGTAAGACTTACGGTGCCGGCCGCGAGCAGCGCACGACCCAGCAGATGATCAGCCACAGATTTCTCCTCCCGGTAGCCTGCAGCCTGCAGGCCCAGGCAGATAGTTGCCGGGCGACGTAAACGGGGGCTGGTTTTCGCGTGAACACTGAACGCACTCAGCGGGCCCGAGACCTGCTGGACAGCTATCCGTTGATCGATGGCCACAACGACCTGGCCTGGGCGATGCGGCTGCAGGCCGGCTACGACTTCGACCGGCTGGACATCGCCGTGCGGCAACCCAGCCTGCACACCGACATCCCGAAATTGCGTCAAGGCGGCGTCGGTGGGCAGTTCTGGTCGGTGTACGTGCCCGCGCATCTGCCGGACCCGCTCACCGCGACACTGGAGCAGATCGACGCCGTCCATGCCATGGTCGACCGCTACCCCGACGTCTTCGGGCTGGCGATGACCGCCGGCGAGCTGCGAGCGGTGGCAGCGGACGGTCGGGTCGCCTCCCTGCTCGGGGCCGAGGGCGGGCACTCGATCGACTGCTCGCTCGGGGCGTTGCGGGCGCTGTTCGCCCTCGGCGTCCGCTATCTGACGCTGACCCACAACGACAACATCCCGTGGGCCGACTCGGCCACCGACGTGCCCGCTGTCGGTGGGCTTACGCCGTTCGGGGAGGAGGTGGTGCATGAGATGAACCGCCTGGGCATGCTCGTGGACTGCTCGCACGTTGCGCCGGACACGATGCACGCGGCACTGCGGGTCAGCGAGTCGCCGATCCTCTTCTCGCACTCCTCCGCGCGGGCACTGTGCGACCACCCGCGCAACGTGCCGGACGACGTTCTGGAGTCGCTCGCGGCAACCGGCGGCGTGTGCATGGTGACGTTCGTCCCGAAGTTCGTGGACCAGGCGTGCGCGGACTGGCACAGCGAGGCCGACGAGGCGGCGCGCGGCGCCGGGGTCGACACCCGCAACCTGCAGGCCAGCGACGCCTTTGACGTGACCTGGGCCGAGGGGCACCCGCGGCCGGTCGCCCGGCTGGAGCGGGTGGCCGACCACATCGAGCACGTCCGGGAGGCAGCCGGTCTCGAGCACGTCGGCATCGGCGGGGACTACGACGGTACGACGGCGCTGCCGGCCGGCCTGGAGGACGTCTCCTGCTACCCGGCGCTGGTCGCCGAGCTGATGGACCGCGGCTGGTCTGAGCCGGAGCTGGCCGCACTGCTCGGCGGCAACGTCATTCGGGTGCTCCGCGCTGCCGAGGAAACCGCTCGCGCCATCCAGGAGCGTCGCGGACCATCGCTGAAGACGATCGCCGAGCTCGACGGCTGACCGTCGCTGGCGGCGCCTGGCGGCCTCCCGCTGCGACTTTGCCTGCGCAGTGGTCGTCCGAATCGGACATACCGGGCGCCGCTGCGACCGCCCGACAGGCAAAGTGACGCGGCGGCGGGCGCTTACGCGATCAGTATCCGAGCCGTCGAAGGTGCTTCGGTGGCGACGAACAGTCGCGACCCGCGCCGTACGCAGCTGAAGACCGCCACATGAACTGGCGAATCGGGCAACGCCAGCCCACCGTCGATCTCGTACCGGGTGTTGGTGAGCTTGCGACGGGTGGCCTGCGGGTCCTCCGATCCCACCGGTGGAGCATCGGCCCGATACAGCACCACCACTTCCGTGCACGCCGGCGGCCACGTCCACCGCAGCCGCCCGTCGGTGACCTGCAGGTCGTCGACCGCTGGCAGCTCGACGTACGCCGCCGATGCACCGGCCACCACCGGCCCGTCCTCGGTCAGCACGACGTACTCACAGATCGGTGTCGACGGCCTCGCGTCCACGGCGAGGCCCGGCCCCATCGAGGGAACCGGTACGCCGAGCGCCTCAGGGTTGTCGACGACGCTGCCGAGTGCCGGCGGGACAACACCAGCAGCCAGTCGCCGCACCTCGGCCCGGCCGGACCGCGGCGGGCTGAACGCCAGTCGCAACCGACGGCCGTGGGGCGTGAGGGCCAACGTGGGAATCGGTTGCACGCCGGTAGGCGCCGCTGGCGAGGCCGAGCCGGTGCGCGCCTCGGGTGCGGCGATCCCTGCGCGCCGGGCGATCACCACATATCCGGCGGCGACCCCCGGTGCACCGTCCTCGAGCGAGGTGTTCCGGGTGACACCGACTGGTCGAGTGCCCCCGTCCGCGCCGACGCGCAACACCCGGTAGTCCACGCGACCCGGCGATCGGGAGGCGCGCCAAGACACCAGGGTGCCGTCGGGTCCCACGTCGAACCGGACTTCGGTCGCGGGCGCGACCCCGGCGGCGGTGAGTGCCGCCCGAGTCGGCTCGTGATCGGGGGCAGCGACGAGGACGTCGAGCAGGGCCAGTTCCCGCTCGGCGCCGGACATCTGTAGGGCAGCAGCGAGCGCCGCTGCTGCCTCCGCGAGCCGAGCGGTCACCTGCGCCATGAGTTCCTGCGCCGACTGGCCCTGGGGGCCGGGTACGTCGCGGGCCACCGCGACCAGCCGATCCAGCGCGGCGGTCGCCTCCGCGTACCGGCGAGCGGCGACGGCGCTGGCCGCGGTGCGCCAGCGCTGGTC
>JACCTY010000159.1 GCA_013812145.1 Geodermatophilaceae bacterium
GTGACGACGTTGAGGTCCGAGGTAGCGGGCTGCGTCCGGTTGTGAGGCCACGCCGTGACGTAGGTGGCGGTGCTCATTGCAGTAGCGGTCACCGTCATCACCACCGACTTCGTCCCGGTCGGCACCCCCGCGGCGATCAGGTCCATCTCCTGCGCGGAGCCGCCGGTGAAGCGGACCAGCCCGCCCAGCCCGATCCGCGAGTCGAAACTGCGGGTAGGTGTGACGGGCACGAAGCGGGCACCCGTCGGCCGGAACCAGCCGACCACGTCGACGAACACGTCGGTGGCAGCGGAGGTATAGATGGTGATCGTGCCACCGGACCCGAGTGCGACGTAGGCGCGGTTCGACACCACCCGGCCTACCGTCATGTTGAGCGCCGACGTACCTCCGGCCCGCGAGCCGCCGGCGGTGAGGGTCACGTACCCTCCGGCGTCGGCGTACACCGAGGCGACGTTCAGGATCACCCCTGTCGCGTTGGGCGGCGCGGACGCCATGGTCACCGTGCGGGTCTCCCGGGCGGAGAATCGTTCACCGCTCGTGCGGGTGTCCAGCGCCCGCGCCGGCGTCGTCGCGGCGTACAGCGATCCGCCGGACAGCGGGTGGTATCCGACGACGTCCACGAGCGCGTCCGTGCGGGACCCGCCGTTGCGCAGGGAGATCATGCCGTTGCTACCGACCGGTACGACGACAAGCGCCGCGGTAATCGCCTGTCCGGCGATGCTCACCGAGGAGTTGCCAGGCCACTCGGCACCGGCGGGATAGGCGGCCAGGTAGGTCCCGGAGTCAGGACTGACCCCCGTCAGGTTCACCACTACCGCGCCGACTCCGGTCGCGGGCACGCCACCGACACCGGTCACCTTGACGTCGAGCCGGCCGCCGACGGCCAGCCGGCAGCGGGTAGCCACGCCCTTGCCCGCGGATCGGGTGTCGAGCAGCCGGGTCGGCGGCACCGGGAGGTAGCCCAGCCCGCTGCCATAGTCGACAGCGGGCGGCGCGGGCGGTGTCGGCGGGGTGGGGCAGGGCGCGACCGCCGGGAATGATGCCGCCGGATTCCAGTAGGTGCTGCGTTTGTAGGCGCCGTCCCAGCTGAAGCTGATGTGCACATGGTCGGTGTGCGGACTCGATCCGCTGTAGGGCTGCCACGACGGGGTCGAGTCGTAGGACTCGTAGATCTCGCGGTTCCAGATGATGTACATGATCCCCAACCGGCGCATCATGGCGTCGCGGTTGCCGTACCGATCGGAGGCCAGCAGCCAGTCGAGGAAGGTCTCGACCTCGTCGCGCTCGGTGGGGTCGTTCACGTCGTGCATCCAGTCCATCGCGCGGCCCTGGTAGTGCCCGCTGGAGCCGCCGGAGACACACGTTCGCGAGATGTAGACCGTCGCCGGGCCGTAGGTGTCCACGAGCAGATCGCGTACGGCGAGCGGCCCCGGCTTGTCGACCGGATCGCAGCCGCTCTCCGATTCGTAGTCGGAGTAGGCGTCGATGATGCTGCCGAATGCCGGTGTCACCGGAACCGGCGCCGCCGCAGCCGGGGTGGCAGCGACCAGAATCGCCATCGGCGCGCCCGCCACCGCCGCGGTGAGAACAGTGAGCAGCCGGAGGCCAGTGTTACTGAAGTTCATGGTTACCGTATCTCTGAGTAGTTGCGCAAGCACTCAAGGCGAAGATCACCACCGCTGAGACAACCACGGGCCCTCCTCCCGGCGCAATGCCTTGGCCGCGGCGGAGGACCGGTGCGGTAGAAACTCAGTCATGTCTCGTGCGCGTGCGCTGCCGGCGCACGACCTCGCCAGGATTGCCGTGTTCGCCGCGCTCATCGCCGTTCTCGGGCTGCCCGGACAGCTGTTGCTGTTCGGCAATTCGGTTCCGGTGACGCTGCAGACGCTGGGCGTCATGCTGGCCGGCTCACTGCTCGGACCGCGGCTGGGTGCACTGAGCGTGGCGAGCTTCCTGGCACTCGTCGCGGCTGGTCTGCCGCTGCTGGCCGGCGGGCGCGGTGGCCTGGGCGTCTTCGCCGGGCCGAGCGTGGGATATCTGCTCGGCTGGGTGGCCGGCGCCGGGGTGATCGGCTGGGTTCTGCGGTTCACGGGGCCGCGGTATCGACCGGTGCTCGGCTTCGCCGCGAACGTCATCGGTGGCCTGGGCGTGATCTACGCGGTCGGGATCCCCCTCCAGGCGTGGATCACCGACACGAGCCTGCTCGTCGCGGCCGGCTTCGCCGCCGTCTTCCTGGTGGGAGATCTGATCAAGGCCGTGATCGCGACGCTCGTCGCCGCAGGTGTGCATCGCGCCTACCCGCAGCTGTCGAGCCGACCCTCAGCGGCACTGCGCTGACCGTGATGACCGTTGCGGCGGGCCTGGCGGCGCGGGTGGCCGCCAATCCGGACGCCTGCGCGGTGTCGATCGATGACCGGCGCTGGACGGCGGCCGGGTTGGCGGCGACGGTTGCCACGGCGGCGGGCTGGCTGGCCCCGCAGCTCACGGGCGAGCCGCGCCGAGTGGCGGTCTGCGTCGCAGATCCCGCCGACCAGCTGCTCTGGGCGCTGGCCGCGCACCGGATCGGCGCCGCGGCGGCAGTGCTCGACGTCCGCTGGCCGCCCGAGCAGCAGACAGCGGCGCTGGAGCAGATCAGCCCCGGCCTCATCGTTCGGCACCCCGTTGCGTCCGTAGCTCCGAGCGGCATAGCGGTCAGATGTACGGACGCAGCGGCCGAGAGTCTCGGGTGGATCTCGTTGACGTCGGGCACAACCGGCGCACCGCGGGCGCTGGGCCGGAGCTGGGCGTCGTGGACCGCAAGCTTTCCGGCCTTTACTCAGCTCACCGGGTTGACCGCAGATGACACGGTGCTCGTTCCCGGCTCGCTCAGCTCGTCGATGTTCGCCTATGGCGCGTTTCACGCCCTGGCAGCGGGAGCGCGAGTCCGCCTGCTGGCGGGGTGGCAGCCGGAGTCCGCCGACGACCCGGAGGTCACCGTCGCCCACCTGGTACCGACGATGCTGGCCGACCTGCTCGACGCGGGTCGGTCGGACTTCCGGCCACGGGTCGTCGTGACCGCCGGCGCGAAACTGTCCGCCGATCTAGAGCGGCGGGTGCGTGCAGCGTGGCCGGGGACGCTGATCGTCGAGTACTACGGCTCCAGCGAGCAGAGCTTTGTCACCGCTCGGACCGGAGCCGACCCGGCCACGGTCGGGCGGCCGTTCCCCGGCGTACAGGTGGAGGTCCGCGACGACACCGGTCACCGGGCGCCCGCGGGGGGGCCCGGGGTGATCTGGACGCGCAGCCCGTACGCCGCCGAGGACTATCTGGATGGGGCGGCCGGCCGGTTCCGCCAGGTCGGCGGCTGGGTCAGCGTCGGCGACCGCGGGTGGCTCGACGGGACCGGCGCCCTCAGCCTGCTCGGACGGGAGCAGATCACGACCGGGGGCACCACGGTGGACCCGGCACCGGTCGAGTCCGTCCTGCGTGCCGCGCCCGGTGTGCGCGACGTCGTCGTCGTCGGTCTGCCGCACCCGCGGCTGGGCGAGGTGGTCGCGGCGGCCGTCGAGTGCCGCCTCGACTGCCGGCTGAGTTCGCTCAGGCTCTATGCGCGGGCGCATCTCGCCGCAGCGCAGCGGCCGCGCAGGTGGTACGCCGTCGCGCAACTGCCTCGGACCGGCGGGGGCAAGCCCGCCCGTGCCGACCTCGTCGCGGCGATTCAGCAGGGCCGGCTGCTGCCTCTATCGTGACTCGCTTGATGGACGAGCTCAGCCCGGTGATCGTCGCGGCCCGGCGTACCCCCTTCGGCACGTCCGGAGGAGCCCTGCGCGAAGTGCGGCTGGAGGCGCTCGCTGCGCCGGTGCTGCGGGCACTCCTGGCCGACGCCGGTGCCGATTCGGCCGACGTCGACGAGGTGATTCTTGGCAACGTCATGGGTCCGGGGGGGAATCCGGCTCGGGTCTCGGCGCTGGCCGCCGGGTTGGGCGAGTCCGTGACCGGCCTGACGGTGGACCGGCAGTGCGGCAGCGGTCTGGAGGCCATCACGCTGGCCGCCACCGCGATTCGGGCCGGCCGAGCGGACCTGGTGCTCGCCGGCGGCGCGGAGAGCGCGAGCACCGCTCCGCTCCGCGCGAACCGCTCGGCTGAAGGCAGGCCGCAGTTCTACGACCGCGCCCCGTTCGCGCCGGCGGGCTCTGATGACCCCGACATGGGCGCGGCCGCGGACCAGGTGGCGGCGACGGCCGGGATCACGAGGGCGCGCCAGGACCGGTACGCCGCCGCGAGCCACGCGCGGGCGGTCGCGGCCCACGACGCCGGTCGCTTCGCCGCCGAACTCGTGCCACTGATGGAGCTGCAGCGCGATCAGCGGCCGCGGCGTCAGTTCACCGTCGAGCGGCTGGCCCGCTTCCCGGCCGCGTTCTCCCAGGACGGTACGGCGACGGCAGCGAGCTCCTGCGGCATCAGCGACGGCGCTGCGGCGGTCGCTCTCGTGCCGGAGCGGCTGCGACGTGGCCGACCGGGACTTCGGATCCTGGACTGGGTCTGCGCCGGAGTGCCCACCGTGGAGCCGGGCCTCGGACCGGTGCCCGCCGTACGCCGGCTGCTCGAACGCACCGGTGTCACGGTCGCGGATGTCGGCGTCGTGGAGATCACCGAGGCCTTCGCCGGCCAGGTGCTGGCCTGCCTGGACGCCCTCTGCATCGACTCGGCCCGCGTCTGCCCGGACGGGGGTGCGATCGCGCTTGGCCATCCCTGGGGCGCCTCGGGCGCCGCGCTGGTCGTCCGGCTGTTCTCCCGGCAGGTCCGCGCCGACGGTCCGCGGCTGGGGCTGGCGACGTGCGGTATCGGCGGCGGCATGGGCATCGCCGTACTGCTCGAGCGGGTCGGATGATCACCGTTGAGGACGTCTCGCACCGGCTCGGCGAGCGGCTCGCGCTCGACCGGGTCTCGGTGGACTTCGCCGAGCACCGGGTCGGGGTGATCGGCGCCAACGGGTCCGGCAAGAGCACGTTCGCGCGGCTGCTGAACGGGCTGATCGTGCCCGATTCCGGTCGGGTCACGGTCGACGGCCTGTCCACCGCGCGCGACGGCAAGGAGGTCCGTCGCAAGGTCGGCTTCGTCTTCACCGACCCCGATGCGCAGATCGTGATGCCGACGGTGGCCGAGGACGTGGCGTTCGGGCTGCGCCGGTCCGGTCTGCCCAGGGCCGAGATCACCCGGCGGGTCAGCGACGTGCTCGACCGCTTCGGGCTCGGGGGGTTCGACGACCGGCCGGCGCACCTGCTGTCCGGCGGGGAGAAGCAGCTGCTCGCCCTGTGCTCCGTGCTGGTCACCGAGCCCGCGACGGTCGTGTGCGACGAGCCGACGACACTGCTGGACCTGCGCAACGCCCGGCTCATCGGCGCCCTGCTCGCCGGGCTTGCCCAACGCATCGTGCTCGTCACGCACGACCTGGCGATGCTTGCCTCCTTCGACCGGGTGCTCGTCTTCGACGACGGCCGGCTGGTCGGTGACGACGTGCCCGCCGTCGCCGTCGGGCGGTACCGGGAACTGATGGGATGAGCCCGGCCGGCCTCTACCACCCCGGTGCGTCGGTGCTGCACCGGTTGCCGGCCGGGCTGAAGCTCGCCGGCCTGGCCGCCGGGGTGACCGGTTTGCTGCTGCTCGACCAGCTGTGGTGGCTCGGGGCGGCAGCCGTCGTGGTCGCCGCCCTGCACGCCGTCGCGCGGGTTCCCGCCCGGCTCGCTCTCGCGCAGGTGCGGCCGCTGCTGTGGTTCGGTGCGTTCCTGCTGGGGGCGCAGCTGCTGCTCACCGACTGGCAGCGCGCGCTGTCCGTGGTGCTGACCCTGGTGCTCAGCGTCGCGCTGGCCGGGCTGGTCACGCTGACCACTCGGGTCAGCGCCATGCTGGACGTGGCCGAGACACTGCTGGGGCCGCTGCGGCGCGTCGGCGTACGCCCGGATCGCGTCGGCCTGGTGCTGGCCCTGACGATTCGCGGCGTACCGGTGATCGCGGGGATCGCAGGGACGGTGCGAGAGGCCCACCACGCCCGCGGGTCGGTTGGCCGGCCGTGGGCGCTGCTCGTGCCGGTACTCGTGCGCGTCCTGCGGCACGCCGACGCGCTGGGCGACGCGCTAGCCGCCCGCGGTGCCGACGACGAGCCTGGCAGCCGCCATGGAACTTCGTCCGACCGGCCGTGATCCCCGGGTCAGGCGGATTCGCGCAGGCGCTGGCTGATCACACTGGTGATGCCGTCACCGCGCATCGCCACGCCGTAGAGCGCGTCGGCGATCTCCATCGTCCGCTTCTGGTGGGTGATGACGATGAGCTGGCTCGCCTCGCGTAGCTCGTCGATCAGCCCCAGCAGCCGGCCTAGGTTGATGTCGTCCAGCGCAGCCTCGACCTCGTCCAGGACGTAGAACGGCGAGGGCCGGGCCCGGAAGATCGCGACGAGCAGCGCGACCGCCGTCAGCGAGCGTTCGCCGCCGGACAGCAGCGACAGCCGCTTCACCTTCTTACCGGGCGGCCGGGCCTCGATCTCGACCCCGGTCGTGAGCAGGTCGTCGGGGTCGGTGAGGAGCAGCTTCCCCTGCCCACCGGGGAAGAGGGTCGCGAAGACGGTCTCGAACTCCCTCGCGGTGTCGGCGAACGCCGCGGCGAACACGTCGTGGATGCGATCGTCGACCTCGCGGACAACCGTCATCAGGTCCCGCCGGGTCGCCTTGAGATCCTCCAGCTGGGCGGCGAGGAAAGCGTGCCTCTCCTCCAGTGCCGCGAACTCCTCCAATGCCAGCGGATTGACCCTGCCGAGCAGCGCGAGGTCGCGCTCGGCGCGGGCGGCCCGCCGCTCCTGGGTGGGCCGGTCGTACGGCGTCGGCTGCGGCCGCTCGCCACTCTCGGCCTCGGCTTCCCGTGCGGACGCCGCGGCCGGTACCGGAACGTCCGGGCCGTATTCCGCGACAAGGGTGTCGACGTCGACGCCGTACTCCTCGGCGGTGCGGGACTCGAGTTGCTCGATCCGCAGCCGCTGCTCCGCGCGCGCCACCTCGTCCCGATGGACGGCGTCGGTCAGTCGCTCCAGTTCTGCCGACGACTCGCGCAGCTGCGCCCGTAGGGCGAGCAGTTCGCCCTCGTGGGCCACCCTCGAC
>JACCTY010000016.1 GCA_013812145.1 Geodermatophilaceae bacterium
CTAGTGGTCAGGAACGTAAGTTCGTCGGGGGTTTCGGTTGGCCGTCGCCGCGGCCCGGTGAGCCCGTATGCAGGGTGTTCGCCGCGGTGGCACCTTTTGGTCCTTTGCCCGGCGGCCGGCCGGACGCAGTGCACCGAAAGGTGCCACTATCCGGCTGTTTGTGGCACCTTTTGGTCCACTGCTGCGGCCCAGATCCCAAGCATTGGGCCGAAAAGTGCCACCCGACGACGCCCTCGACTGCGCCGCTGGCCTTACACCTCAATGACGACCAAGCTTGGCCCGACCCCCGACGAACTAATGGAGGTGACCACTAGTCGGGAGCGACCAGGGTTCGCCCCGGATGGTGCGGCGATAGAGCACGGATCCTCCGACGCGGGTTCTGCTGACCAGGCCGCTCGATCTGAGCACGGACAGGTGTTGGCTGACCGCTCCGGGTGTGACAGCGAGGCGCTTGGCGAGTGCGCTGGTCAAGTTCGGTTCGCCGAGGGCAGTGAGTAGGCGGGCGCGGGTTCGTCCGAGCAGAGCGATGAGCGCCTGCGATGACGGGAGTTGTCCGGTCTCCCAGAGGGTCGCGATGGCGCGAGCGGGATAAATGATCTCCGGCCGGTACGGCTCGACCATCTCCGCACGGTGGGCCAGGCCATGGCGCTCGGCACGAGGAGGAGCCCTTCGCCGGACAACGAACCCGAGTAGTGCCACGAATCGGTCGCGGACAGTCGATCACCGTGCCAGGTGACGGTCTCGTGTAGGTCCTCGAACAACGCGTGGGCTCCGCCCAGGGCCAGGCGGCGGGAGCGCCACAGTACGTCCGCCTCGAGCAGCGCCCGCACCCGCGGCCAGACGTCGGCGAACGCCAGCTCCCAGTACACCTGGAGGGTCCGGCTGATCCGTTCAACAGCACCATGAGGGTCCTCGAGGATCCGGTTCCTGATCGGTTCTGGAACCCCAGGCACGTCGGCAACATCGGCGACCACCTGATGGTCCGGCGTGGTACGGACGAGATCGAGTTCCGCGGCGAAGTCGGGCAGCGGTGAGGTGGGCGGCGGGGAGAGGAAATCCGCGACGACGCCCTGGACCGGCGTGAGGGCGAACAGCTCGGTCAGGTCGAGGTCGGACAGCCTGGGGCGGACCGACCGTACCCAGGGCAGGTGCAGCGAATGCCGTGCAGGCGAACGCAGCACCACAAGGCTCAGCACGAGTTAACACAGCGGTGAATAGGCGAACCGGGTCCGGGCGACGTCCTCCGGCGTGAACTGCCACTCGATCACGACGGCGGCTCACATTTAGACATGACGAAAGTCTGGCCGTCCTGAAGTAGGGCGTCCAGAGTCCGTCCCATGGCTGGCTGGAGACCTGACTGGGCCGCGTTGCAGGAGGCGATCGGCGGTGACCTCCTCGTCCCCGGTCTGCCCGGCTACGAAGTGCTGCGCAAACCTGCGCTCGCCCGCTTCCACGACACCCGGCCGCAGGGCATCGTGCTGGCCACGGCTGCCGCCGACGTTGCTGAGGCGATCAGGTTCGCGCAGCGGTTCGGGCTGCGGGCGATCCCGCGCTGCGGCGGTCACTGCTTTGCCGGCCGGTCCTCGAACGGGGACATCATCATCGACGTCACACCGATGCGCTCTGTGTCCGTCACCGGCGGTGTCGCGACGGTGGGCGCTGGAGTGCGGCTGGGTGATCTTTACGACGCGCTGGCGGTGCACGGTCGCACCATCCCGGCCGGGTGCGGTCCGTCGGTCGGGATAGCCGGCCTCACCCTCGGGGGTGGACTCGGCACTTTAGGCCGAAAGTACGGGCTGACCTGCGATCAGCTGCTCAGCGCGCAGGTGGTTCTGCCGGATGGGCGCATCGTCGAGTGCGACGAACACGTGGAAGCCGAACTGTTCTGGGCGCTGCGCGGCGCGGGTGGTGGCAATTTCGGCGTGGTCACATCCTTGGTGTTCGCCACCGTACCGGCGCCACGTCGACCTGCTTCCACCTGGTCTGGCCGCCTGAGCACGCGGCCGCCGTCGTGAACGCCTGGCTGGGATGGGCACCGACGGCGCCCGACGAACTCGACGCAAACCTCCGCCTGTCGACCTCCGGCGACCCCGACCGATCGCCGGTGGTCAACCTGTTCGGGGCGATGCTGGGCACCGAGTCCGACACCACGCCGCTGCTCAGCGGATTCGTCGACCTGGTAGGCGCCGACCCCTCGACGGAGTTCCAGCGGTCGATGCCGCACCGGGATGTCAAGCGCCACCTGTCCGGACTCGGCGCTACCGAGACCGAACCGGATCAGCCGGAGCAGAGGTCCATGTTCAGCAAGTCGGAGTTCTTCCAGCGGCCCCTGCCGCAGCAGGCCATCACGGCGGTACTGGACCACCTTGCCGAGGGACTCGGCGCTGGCCAGTCGCGGGATCTGAGGTTCACACCATGGGGCGGCGCGTACAACCGAGTCCGCAGCGACGCCACCGCGTTCGTCCACCGAGACGAGATGGTCATGGTCGAGCACGTGGTCACATCGAGCCCACAGCGTCAAGCGTGGAGCTGGCCGCGGCACGCGGCTGGCTGGACCGATCGTGGGCGTCGGTGCATCCGTGGGGATCACGGCGTGTGTATCCGAACTTTCCTGACCCCGACCTCCAGGACTGGGCGGATGCGTACTACGGCACCAACTATGACCGACTGCTCCGGGCGAAGGGGATGTACGACCCCGCCAACTGGTTTCGCTTTCCGCAGTCGCTGCTCAGCCCGAGCCGCCATCGAATCTCGGGAACACCACGACACACGCCCGAACGCGCTCGCGCCGGGCACCGACGATGAAGGGAACAGGGATGACTGACGACACCACTTCGGGGACCCGGCAGCCGGATGCCGCGCTACGAGCCTTGGACCGCCTTGTCGGCACGTGGCGAATCAGCGGCGACGCCACCGGCAGCGTCACCTACCGGTGGATGCAGGGCGGATTCTTCCTCGTCCAGGAAGGCGAGCTCGAACTCTTCGGGCACCACAACACCCTTCACCGAGATCATCGGCCGTGAGCGACCATTCGGTGGTGAGCCCAGCAGCGACATAAAGTCCCGCACGTACACCGCCGAGGGAGACACACCCTTGACTACGTGTACGAACTGGACGGGGACGCGCTGACCATCTGGGGCGGACATCGGGACTCAGAGGGCTACTACAAGGCGACCTTCAGCGCCGACGGGCACACCATCAGCGGTCAGTGGTTCTGGCCGGGGGGTGGCTACGCAGCGACCAGCACCCGGCAACCGGACGCCACACCTTCAGTCGAAGAGGCCAGCTGAGCGTCACAACGACAGTCGGTTACGGAGCGACGCGTTCCAATCCGAGTTGGAAGGGGCGCGGGTTCCCCTGGCGACCACCGCGCTTCCTGCGCCGCCTTGTCGCGAGCTCGTCGTGCACGCTCTCCTGAACGGACCAGCGACTCGAAGGTCTGGCCCGACACCGCATCCACGGCGCGACCGCCGATGTGCATCTGGAAACGACGCATGAGGACCTCCTGGGCCTTCATCACGATCTGGTGTCGGTGCAACCGGCCGACCCCGGCCGGCGTGTTCATCGCACGACATCACACCCGATGTCGCCACCGACAGTCCCAACTGACCTAGAAAGGGGTCATGCGATGAAGACCTGGCTCAAGTGGATCGCAGTCACCGCAACAGTAGCCACGATCGCCTTGGTGGCCCCGTCCACCGCACAGGCCGCGCCGTACTGCGGGATCACCTGGGGTTCCCTCGACAAGCGCGCGGGCACCCTGTCCGCCGATCCGCTTTTTGACGTGCGCGCCGGCCAGCACGGTTGCTACGACCGGCTGGTCATGGACTTCGACGGGTCCGCCGCCGGCTACACCGTCCGCTACGTCTCCTCCGTGCCGGCCCAGGGCTCGGGCATTGCCATCCCGCTGCGGGGCGGTGCGTTCCTGGAGATCGCGCTGCAGGCACCGGCGTACGACCCGAACACCGGTACGCCGACGTACAGCCCCGCCAACCCGAAGGAATTGGTCGACGTCAACGGCTGGCGGACCTTCCGGCAGGCCTCCTTCGGCGGCAGCTACGAGGGCTACACGACGATCGGGCTGGGCCTCCGTGCCCGGCTGCCGTTCCGGGTCTTCACCCTGGCCGGTCCCGGCAACGGCTCGCGGCTGGTGATCGACGTCGCGCACCAATGGTGACCAGCTAGGGGACGGGCGGTCCGGTACTCCGGGCCGCCCGTTTCTGGCGGGTGGAACCGGAGCGTTCCGCTGGACCATGGCCTGCGGGCGCGTCACGATAAGGTCCACCGAACCGAACCGACTGGAGACCACGTGGCAACCATCAGCACCGAGCATCCGCCTCGGCTCGTTCCGCCGACGAGCCCGCCGCCGGTGCAGCTGTCGAAACCCGCCGAGTGGACTCCCGACCCCGGTGCCGCACAGCCGTCGTTGGGCGAACTCGTCAAGGACGCCAGTACCCACCTGTCGACGTTGGTCCGCGGCGAGATCGAGCTGGCCAGGACCGAGCTCACCGCGGCTGCCAAGAAGGGAGCGCTCGGCGCTGCCTACTTCGGTGCGGCCGCCGTGGTGCTCGTCTTCTCCCTGGTGTTCCTGCTGATCTCCCTCGCCGAGGGTCTGGTCCAACTCGGGCTGTACCGCTGGCTGTCCTACCTGATCGTCTGGCTCCTGCTCGTCGTCATCGCCGGGGTTGCTGCGCTGCTCGGCGTCAAGGCGGTCAAGCGGGTCCGCAAGCCCGAGCGGACGATCGAGACGCTCAAGGACAGCAAGCAGCTGCTGCAGCGCGGATCCACCACGTAGTCGCGGTGCCCGATGCGAACAGCGTGCTGCTCGCCGGGCCGTGGAGCCACCGTGACTACTCCGCGAACGGCGTCCGGTTGCATGTCGCCGAGGCAGGTGACGGGCCGCTGGTCCTGCTGTTGCACGGTTTTCCGCAGTTCTGGTGGTGCTGGCGGCATCAGTTCACCGCGCTGACCGAGCACGGCTTCCGGGTCGTCGCCCCTGACCTCCGGGGTTACGGCGCCAGCGACAAGCCACCCCGTGGGTACGACGCGGTCACCGCCGCCGCCGACGTCGCCGGCCTGGTCCGAGCGCTGGGTGAGCGCGACGCCCTGATCGTCGGCCACGACTGGGGCGGATTGCTTGCATGGTCGGTGGGTGTCCTGCATCCGCGGGTGGTCCGGCAGCTGGCCGTGCTCAGCATGCCGCACCCGCGCCGGTTGCGGGCCGCCGCATTCGGCAGCTGGCGGCAGTTCCGCGCGGCCGGGCCGCTGCTCACGTTCCAGCTCCCGCGCTACCCCGAGCGCTGGCTCACCGACGACGGCGGCGCGTACGTCGGGCAGCTGATGCGGTCGTGGGCGGGCCTAGCCTGGCGCGACACCGCGGACTTCGCCGACGCGGTGGCCCGCTATCGCAGCGCCATCCAGATCCCACAGGCGTCGTACGGTGCACTGGAGTACTACCGGTGGGCGCTGCGCTCGCTGCCGCGCGCGGACGGGCTCCGCTACATCCAGGCGATGGCAGCGCCGGTCACCGCACCCACGCTGCACCTGCACGGCGCGGCTGACACCTTTCTGCTGCCGGCGGCGGCCGCCGATTCCGGCCGGTACGTCGCGGCGCCGTACCGGTGGCGGCTGTTGCAGGAAGTGGGGCACTTTCCGCCCGAGGAAGTACCGGAGGAGGTCACCGCGGAACTGCTCGCATGGGCAACCCAGCGGTGAGCTCGGCTACTCGCAGTCGCCGGTGTCGACGTCCTGCCGCGCGCTCACGCCGTCCGAGGCGGCCTGGCTGACCGCCTCCGCGGTCAGCGCGTAGCCGGTGCTGGGATCGTCCACTGCCGAGGCGAACACGACGCCGAGCACGGTGCCGTCGGTGTCGAGCAGCGGCCCGCCGGAGTTGCCGGCCCGCACCACCCCGCGCAGCGAGTACACCTCGCGCTCCACCGTCGTGGTCCCCCGGAAGTCCGGGCCGGCGATGACGGAGCGGTCGCGGATCCGCGCTGACCCGACGAACAGCGGCCCCCCGCCCGGGTAACCGGTGATGATCGCGTCGGCCCCGGTTTCAACCGGCACCGTGGCGAAGGCCAGCGGGTCGACGGCCAGGTCGGGCACGGCCAGTACGGCGATGTCCAGCCCCTCGTCGACGAGCACCGTCGTGGCGTCCAGCCGCTGCCCGTCCAGGCTCACCTCGGGCTCCCGCACCCCGGCCAGCACATGCGCGTTGGTCATCACCCGGCCGTCGGCGTACACGAAGCCGCTGCCGTCGACCCGCCGCGAACAGTCCGGCGCAACGCCGCTGATCCTGACGACCGCGGCGCTGGCGGCGACCACGACTGGATCATTGACGAGAGCCGGATCGGGCGTCGGGACGTCGGTCACGACGGTCGGGGTCAGCGGGTCCAGTACGTCGGGCAGCCCGCGCCGGTCGATGAGCTCGCGCAGCGAGTCGTACAGCGACCGCACGGGGGACGGCACTGTCTGATCGACGGCGCCGACCAGGGCTGACTCCCGGACTTCGCGGGCCAGGCTCGGAAACGCCGAGCTGGCCAGCGGCGTCGCGACCATCCAGGCGACCAGCAGCACCGCCAGCGCCGAGACCACCGAGCCGAGCACTGCATCGGCGCGGCGTGCCGGCCGCCAGGTAAGCCGCTGCCGCAGCCGCTGCCCCGCCCAGACGGCGGCGAGCTGGCCGAGGAATGCAACACCGAGGACCACGAGCAGCGCAAGGAACACCTGCGCGAACAGCGACGTACTCACCGCGTTCGCGACCGGCGTGGCCAGCTGGCTGCCGAGCACCGCACCACCGAAGAAACCGACGAACGAGGCCACGGACAGGATCAGTCCCTGCCGGAAGCCGTTGGCGGCGAACAGCAGCGCCAGTACGACGATGAGCAGGTCGATCACGAGCGGACCACGACCATCGTGCCGCGCTGGCCGAACTGCTCATGGAAGGTGCAGATGAACTCGTACTTCCCCGGCGTACTCACGGTGAACTCGATCGTCTCGCTCTCCGCCGAGCGCACCACGGGGATCTCCTCCTCGGGACCGCCCTCGTCGTAGCGGAGGTTGTGCACGGTCCCGGACGGGTTCTCCAGGGTGAGCCGGACCGGCCCGGGGGTGACGATGAAGCGGGCCGGGATGTACCGGAAGTTGTCCTGCGTCACCAGCGTGACGGCCTGCACCCCGTCCGGCCCGGGGGTGACCGTCACGTCGCCCGACTGCGGCGCCTGCGCCGCCTGCGGTGCGTCTCCGGCGCCGCAACCGGCTGCCGTCGCGACAATCAGCGCCAACACGGCCAGCCGCCAGCGGGGTTCCCGCAGTTGACACCGGGTCACCCGCGGGCTCCGGGACCGGCGGACAGCGCCAGTACCTCGGCCGGCAGTTCGCGGACGTCGCTGCCGTCCCACGGGCGGTTCCAGCCGCCGAGGGTGAGCACCTTGTCGAGCAGTCCGGCGGTGAACCCCCACACGAGCATCCCTCGCACCGAAAAGGAGGGGCCGACGTAGCCGGACGGGTGCCGCGAGCGGAACCGGTTCGCCGGTTCGACCAGCTCGGCGATCGGGACGCGGGCCACGCTCGCGGTCTCAGCCGGGTCGACGACCCCCACCTCCGACGGCTCGTGCCACCAGGCGATGACCGGCGTCACCACGAAACCTGACGGCGGCAGGTAGAGCGCGGGCAGCTCGGCCAGGATCGTCACGCCGTCCGCGCGGACACCGACCTCCTCGGCCGCCTCGCGCAACGCCGTACCGGCCGGTCCGTCGTCGCCGGGATCGGCCGCGCCGCCGGGAAAGGCCGGCTGTCCGGCGTGGCTGCGCAGCGCGTCCGCCCGCTGCATGAGCAGCACGTCCGGCCCGCCCTCGGCCGCCCCGATCAGGATGAGTACGGCGGAGTCCCGGCCGCCATCGGCCGGCGGCAGGAAGCGGGACAGCTGCTCGGGCCGTACCGACCGGACCGCCGACCGCAGCGGACTCAACCACTCAGGCACCACCGGCGCGCTCATGGCACCGCCACCTCGAGGTGTTCGGCAACCAGCGCCCGTAGCTCGTCGTACGACGCGATCGGCCCGATCTGGCGATGCGCGATGGACCCGTCCGCACGGAGGAAGAACGTGGCCGGCAGACCGTTGAGACCTTGGTCGTACAACAGCCTCCCGGTCTGGTCGAGGGCGCTCGGAAAGGACAGCCGCGTTTCGGCGGCGAAGGTCAGGCTGCTCTGCAGGGTGTCCTTCTCGACCAGCCCGACCACGCTGACGTCGTCGCGGGCCTCGACGTGCAGCCGGTCGAACAACGGCAACTCCGCCCTGCACGGTGCACACCACGGTGCCCAGAGATTGAGGACGGTGGGTACGCCGGGTGCGACGCCCAGAGTCAGGTCCTGATCGCCGACCAGACAGGGAAACGACAGCTCGGGCAGCACGTCTCCGGCACCGGCCGGAGCGCTCGGTGACGGGCAGGGGTCCATCGTCAGGGCGACCGCAACCAACGACTGCGAAGGCGGTGCCGCCTCGGGCCCGCCGCTCGCGCAGCCGGCCACCAGCAGCAGCGCGAACAGGAGACCGAGAGGGCGCCTCACGCGACGTCCTCGGCGACCTGTTGCGGCGTCTTGACCAGCCGCTGCGCCTTGCTCTCCTCGGTCGGGCCGATGCCGTACGACGGGCACCACCGCGCGATCCCGCAGGCGCCGCAGGCCGGCGTCCTGGCGTGGCAGACCTGCCGCCCGTGGAAGATCACTCGATGGGAAAGCATCGTCCACTCCCGCTTGGAGATCAGGGCGCCGACTGCGTGCTCGACCTTCACCGGGTCGGTCAACTCGGTCCAGCCGAAGCGCCGCACCAGCCGCCCGAAGTGGGTGTCGACGGTGATCCCCGGGACGTCAAAGGCGTTGCCGAGGATGACGTTGGCGGTCTTCCGGCCGACGCCGGGCAGCTCGACGAGTTGCTTCAGCCTTGCCGGGACGACGCCGTCATGTCGTTCGACCAAGGCCTGGCCCAGCTTGATCAGCGACGTGGTCTTGTTCCGGAAGAAGCCGGTCGGCTTCAGCAGGGTCTCGAGTTCGCCGCGATCGGCCGCGGCGAGGTCTGCGGCGCTGCGGTAGCGCCGGAAGAGTTCCGGCGTGACCTCGTTCACCTTCTTGTCCGTCGTCTGCGCGGACAGAATCGTCGCGACCGTCAGCTCCAGCGGCGTCCGGAAGTCCAGCTCGCAGTGCGCGTCGGGATAGAGCTCGGCCAGTTCCCGATTGATCCGGCGCGCCCGGCGGGTCAGCGCAAGCAGGCTTTCAGGCTGCGTCGTACGCCGGGCACTCACGCACTGAGAGTACGTCGGGGCGCAGACACGGCTCCGTACGACGCCGGTGCGTTGACGACACGGGCCGGGCGGCAGCAGTCACGTCGCATCCGGCCGCGAATCTGCCAGACTCGTGCTCATCATGATCGGTCTACTCGTGGTGTTCTTCCCGCTGGCTCTGCTGGCGTTCATGTTGTTCATGGACTGGGTCGAGGAGCCGCTGCGGACGGTCACGGTCGAAGAGGACGAGGTGGAGGACTTCCTCGATCACGCTCGTCCGACCGAGGTTGACACCCTCGTCCGGTTCGGCATCCGGCGTGCCGTGCAGTCGCTGCGCCGTCGGCGACGGTCGTCGCGGCTGTTGCCGCTTGGTTCACGCTCGAAGGGCGTGAACTCCTAGAATCCGCTCTCGGGCGTGATCCAACAGCTGCGGAGGTCTGGGCGTGGACGAGATATTGGCCCGATCCGGCCTGTTCCAGGGCGTCTCGGCGGCCGCCGCTGAGGCCGCTGCGGAGGCCTTTCAATCCGTGGAGTACCCGCGCGGCAACACGATCTTCCATGAGGGCGACGCCGGAGACAGCCTGTACATCGTGCTGTCAGGCAAGGTGAAGATCGGGCGCAAGGCCAGCGACGGGCGCGAGAACATGCTGGCCGTCATGGGGCCGAGCGACCAGTTCGGCGAGCTGTCGCTGTTCGATCCCGGCCCGCGGACGGCCACCGCGACCGCCCTCACCGACGTACGCCTGGCCCGCATGCACAAGACCGCTTTGCGGCCGTGGATCAGCGAGCACCCAGAGATCGCCGAGCAGTTGCTGCGGGTACTCGCCCGCCGGCTCCGGCGTACCAACAACATCGTGGCCGACCTGATCTTTACCGACGTCCCCGGCCGGGTCGCCAAGGCGCTCCTGCAGCTGGCGAGCCGATTCGGTACGGCGGAGGGCCAGTACATCCGGGTCACCCACGACCTGACCCAGGAGGAACTGGCGCAGCTCGTCGGCGCATCCCGGGAGACGGTGAACAAGGCGCTGGCCGACTTCGTGCACCGCGGCTGGTTGCGGCTGGAAGGCAAGACGGTGGTCATCCTGGACCATGAGCGGCTGGCCCGCCGCGCCCGCTGAACCCCTGGACGAGGCCGGTATCGTCAGCGGTGGTGCGCCGGGAAGTCTGGTCGGCAACGTCTGACCCGACCCCTCAGGAGCCTCCCATGGGTCCCAGCACCGGCGCGCCTGGCAGCGGTCCGGCTTCAGTTCTGCTCAGCCGTGGGACGTGGCCAGAGGCGCGGCGGATCGCCGACGTGCTGCGCAAGGAGACCGTCGGTGGGGCGCTGCTGCTGGTGGCGACTGTGCTGGCGTTGGTTTGGGCGAACTCACCTTGGGGCGATGCCTACTCCTGGCTGCGCGACTTCAGTTTCGGTCCGGGTGCGTTGCAGCTGGACCTGACAGCCGGGCAGTGGGCCGCGGACGGCCTGCTGGCGGTGTTCTTCTTCGTCGCGGGGCTGGAGCTGAAGCGGGAGTTCGTCGCCGGGGACCTGCGCGACCCGCGCCGGGCGGCGTTGCCGGTCGCCGCCGCGGTCGGGGGGATGGTCGTGCCGGCGCTGCTGTTCGTGTTGGTCAACCGCAATACCGGCGGCGGCGCACTGCAGGGGTGGGCGATCCCAACCGCGACCGACATCGCGTTCGCCCTCGCCGTGCTGGCGGTGATCAGCAGCCATCTGCCGTCCGCGCTGCGCACGTTCCTGCTGACGTTGGCTGTGGTGGACGACCTGTTCGCGATCACGATCATCGCGGTGTTCTTCACCGCCGACCTGGCCGTGACGCCGCTGCTGCTGGCGTTGTTGCCGCTGGCCGGGTTCGCGATCCTGGTGCAGCGCCGGGTTCGATCGTGGTGGTTGCTGTTGCCCCTGGCGGCTGCCGCCTGGACCTTGGTGCACGCCTCCGGGGTGCACGCAACCGTGGCCGGGGTGCTGCTGGGGTTCGCCGTACCGGTTCTGCGCAGTGAGCGCGCCGGCGGCCCGGAAGCCGGGCCTGGGCTGGCCGAGCACTTCGAGCATCGGTTCCGGCCGCTGTCCGCAGGCATCGCCGTCCCGGTCTTCGCGTTCCTCTCCGCCGGTGTCGCCATCGGCGGCCTGGCCGGCCTGGGTGACGCGCTCCGTGACCCGATCGCGATCGGGATCATCGCCGGGCTGGTGCTCGGCAAGGTGATCGGCATCTTCGGAGCCACGTTCCTAGTCGCCCGCTTCAGTCACGCCGCCCTTGACGAGGACCTCACCTGGGTCGACGTGCTCGGGCTGGCGCTGCTGGCCGGGATCGGGTTCACCGTCTCGCTGCTCATCGGCGAGCTGGCCTTCGGCGCCGGCAGCGAACGCGACGAACACGTCAAGATCGCCGTCCTGGCCGGCAGCTTGCTCGCCGCGACTCTGGCCGCCGCGGTACTGCGAGTCCGCAACCGCACCTACCGCCGCATCGAGGAGGCCGAGAGGGTGGACAGCGACCGCGACGGTATCCCCGACGTCTACCAGCCCCACAATCGAGAGTGACCCCGCCGGTCACAGCCGCAGCGTCGTCGAGCCGGACGACGGCGATCCGCAAGGCTCCACGAGCACCTGGACGAGCAGCGCAGTCCCAGCACTGCTCCGGCCGCTACCAGGCGACGGGTTACGGCGTGTTGCCGCGCTCGGCCCGCTTGTCCGAGCCCCAGCTCGGATCGCTCGAACCACGCTCCGAATCCCGCCCGTCGGCGTAGCCGTGGCCGCACTCAAAGCTATCGAAAGTTGTTGTGCCGCAGCGGGTTCCGGCGGCCGAAAGTGTCGGAGGCTGTCGCTAGCTTGAGAGTGTGAGCGCACTGCTGGATGATCTGACGCCGCTGCAGCTCGGGCATCGGGTGACCACCGCGGTCGCCGAGGTCGGCGTGGTGCTGGCCGGGGTTGCCGAGGCGCCGTTGTGGTCGCTGACCGACACCGAGCTGCCCGAACTGCTGGCGGCGGCGGGCACGGCGTTGGCCCGCCTGCAGGGCCTGATCGTGCGCCTCGTCGGCGAGACCGACGCCCGTGAACTGGCGAGCCGGCTGGGCTGCTCGAGCACGGCGGCGCTGGCCCGGCAGCGGCTGGCGATGACCCCGGCGGCCGCGGCGGAACTGACGACGGTAGCCCGCGCAGCGCGCGGGGACATGGCCAGGACCGGGCACGCGCTGGCCGCCGGACGGATCAGCTACCCGCAGGCCGCCGCGATCGTCCGCGCGGTCGATGCATTGCCGGAGGAGGCCGGGCCGGACGTGCGCCGGCGCGCCGAGGCGCACCTGATCGGCGAGGCCGACCGGTTCGACGCCGCGGAGCTGACCCGGCTGGGCCGGCACATCCTGGAGGTCGTCGCGCCGGACACCCTGGAGCGGCTGGAGGCCGAGCAGCTGGCCCGGGCCGAGCAACGCGCCACGCAGCGCCGCGAGTTCACCATGATCGACGACGGGCACGGGCTGCACTGGCTGCGAGGCCGGCTGACAACCGAGGCGGCCGCCGTGCTGCGCGCCGCCCTGGACCCGCTGTCCGCACCCATGCCCGCCGCCGACGGCGCGCGAGACATGCGTACCCCCGCCCAACGCCGCGCCGACGCCCTCATCGAGCTTGCCCGCCGAGCCCTGACCGGCGACCAGCTGCCCGACCACGGCGGACAACGCCCCCAGGTCGTGGTCACCGTGCCGCTGCGCACCCTGACCGACCAGCTCGGGCACGCCACCCTCGACGACGGCGGCATCCTGTCGGCCACCGCCGCCCGCATCCTGGCCTGCGACTGCCACCTCATCCCCGCCGTCCTCGGTGCCGCCGGACAGGTCCTCGACCTCGGCCGAGCCCAACGCCTGTTCACCGGATCGCTGCGCCGGGCGCTCAACCTGCGGGACCGCGGCTGCGCGTTCCCGGCTGCGACCGGCCCGCGGCCTGGTGCCACGGCCACCACATCATCGCCTGGGCCGACGGCGGCAACACCAGCCTCGCCAACGCCGTCCTGCTCTGCGGACACCACCACGCCGTCGTCCGCGACAACTGGACCATCCGCCTCGCCGACGACGGCATCCCCGAGTGCACCCCACCTCCCTGGATCGACCCCACCGCCACTCCCCGACGCAACCCCCGACACAAACAGCCCGACCCATGACCGGGCGGCGGCAGCGATCGGACAACAACTCCCGGAGCAGCACCAGCCCCTGGTAGAGCATCTGAGCGCCGGTTCAGGCGAATACGAAGTAGCGCAGCCACAAGTAGGGCACGCACAGCGCGATCGTCAGCAGCGCCACGACACCGCCGTACTTGAAAAACTCGAGGAAGCTGATGTGGTAGCCGTTGCGCTCGGCAATGCCGAGAACGACGACGTTCGCGCTGGCCCCGACGATGGTCGCGTTGCCGCCGAGGTCCGCGCCAAGGGCGAGCGCCCACCACAAGACGTTGCCCGGGTTGCCAGCATCCTCGGCCAGATCGGCAACCAGCGGCGCCATCGTGGCGACGTACGGAATGTTGTCGACGATCCCGGACAGCACACCCGAAACGACCAGCAGCAACATCGCCGCGAGCAAGACGTTCCCGCCGGTGGCCTCGGTGATCAGCTCGGACAGCGAACCGATCACCCCGACCTTGATGAGGCCGCCGACCATGATGAACAGGCCGGCGAAGAAGACCAGCGTCGGCCACTCGACCTCGCCGAGGTACTCCTTCGGGGACAGCCCGGCGATCGCAACCAGCAGCCCGGCGCCGAGCAAGGCGACCACCGACACCTCGGTGTCCAGGGCGGAGTGCAGGACGAAGCCAATCGTCACCAGGACAAGGACCGCTGCGGCCTTGCCGAGCAGCACGCGGTCCTCGATGGCGTCCTTCTCGTTGAGGCTCATCACCTGCGCGACCCGCGCCTCGTCGTAGCAGAATGCCTTACGGAAGAGGATCCGGCACAAGCCGAGGTAGACGATCAGTAGCAGCAGCACGATCGGACCCATGTTGAACAGAAAGTCGTTGAACGACAGGTCACCCCGGCTGGCAATGATGATGTTCGGCGGGTCGCCGATCAGCGTCGCCGCCCCTCCGATGTTGGAGGCCAGCACCTCCGCGATCAGGAACGGGACCGGCGGTACGCCGAGGCGCAGGCAGACCAGCAGTGTCACCGGAGCGACCAGCAGCACCGTCGTGACATTGTCCAGCAGTGCCGAGGCCACCGCGGTAAGAACGACGAACGTGACCATTACCCGGAACGGCTGGCCCTTCGCCCTTTTCGCCGCCGAGATCGCGAGGTACTCGAAGACGCCGGTCTCCCGCAGCACGCCGACGATGATCATCATTCCGAGCAGCAGGAAGATGACGTTCCAGTCGACACCGGTCTCCTGGCTGAAGAAGGCGTCCTCGGCACCCACGACGCCGGCCGCGAGCATGATGCCCGCTCCACCCAGCGCGGCCGCTACCCGGTGGACCCGCTCGGTCACGATCAGGACGTAGGCGGCGACGAAGACGACGACTGCGAGAACGGTCACGTCTCAGGCCCGGGCAGGTACCGCTCGAGCAGATCGGCCACGGTGACGCATCCGAGCAGTCGGCCCGACTCGACCACCGCGACGAGCGGGCTGTGTGCCCGGGCCATCAGGGCGGCGACCTCCATCACAGTGTCCCCGCCCTTGACAACCGGCAGCTCGCGCTTCTCCTTGGGCAGCAGGTCACGCACCCTCTTACCGGCCAGCCCCGCGAACATGTCGTCGGCCGCCTGCTCGTCGATGACCCGGGCCAGCGCGTCGTCATCTTGCACGTACCGGGGGATGACGAACCGCAGCACCTGCGAGCCGGGAAGTATTGTGTGCGGGCTGCCGTCCCCGTGACACACGACGATGCCGGGCATCTTGCGATCGGCCATGAGCCGGGCCGCAGTCAGCGCGTCGTCGTCCAGGCCGACGGCAGGAAAGGGCACGGCGAGGTCGCGAGCACGCATCGACTCAGGCTACCGGCGACTACCTGGCCCAGCCGGGTGGTCAGCGCGGAGTCCTGAGGTAGTCCAGCTGAGCTCGGACTGACAGCTCGGCAGCGGGCCACACCGCTCGGTCGACGTCGGCGTACACGTCCTCGACGATCTGCTGCGCAGAGGCATCCGGCCCGAGCCGGTCGACCGCCTCGCGGACCTGGGCAAGCCGCTCGGCGCGGTGGGCGAGGTACTGCTCGGCGACTGCTCTGGCCGCCGGAAGCTCCGGGCCGTGGCCGGGCAACACGGTCAGGTCGCCGAGATCACGTAGCCGCCGCAGCGAATCAAGGTAGTCGGCCAGTACACCGTCGGGATGCGCCACGACCGTCGTGCCGCGTCCCAGGATGGTGTCTCCGGTGAGCACCGCACGGTACTGCCCGTCGTCGGCGATGAAGCTCAACGAGTCACTGGTGTGTCCCGGCGTGCCCAGCACCATGACCGTCACTCCCCCGGCATGGACGGCATCGCCCTCGGCCAGTCCCTCGTCGCCATAGCGGTGCGCCGGATCTAGCGCCCGTACCGGCGCTCCGGTCAATTCGTGCAGCCGGCGCGCACCGGCGCTGTGGTCGGCGTGTCCGTGCGTCAGCAGGATCCACTCGATCCGCCCGCTGGCTGCGACCTCGTCCAGGTGCTCGGCGTCGTGGGGTCCCGGGTCGACGACCACCAACCGGTCGCTGTCTCCGAGCAGCCAGGTGTTCGTCCCCTCCAGCGTCATCGGGCTGGGGTTTCGGGCCAGCAGCACGGCGGCGTACGGCGTGACCTGCCGCACCCGGCCGTACGCCGGGTGTGTCAGTGGCGGATGCCCGGTCACCGACTGCGCCCCAGCCTGATCGGCGGACGCCACCGGCTGCCGTCGGGCATCACCACGAACTCACCCTCGGCGGTGTACTCCAGCCGTGGTTGCACCGTCTCCAGCCGGCCCGGCGGTGCGGCGGCGAGCACATTGGCAACCGTCGCGAATCTGGTGATGTCGGTCAGGGTGACCAGGGTGGGCAGGAACATCGGGCGCTCGCCTCGCTCGTTCTGCGCCAGCGCGTCGGCGGCCGGCACCCATGCCGCCTCCTCGGCCTCGCCGGACACATCGCGGGCAGCCACCCCGGCAGGCAGCGCGGCGACGAAGAACCGGGTGTCGTAGCGGCGGGGTTCGTCCTCCGGGGTGATCCAGTGCGCCCATGGTCGCAGCAGGTCGGCCCGCAGGCGTAGCCCGCGCCGAGTCAGCAGTTCGGCCAGGGAATGCTCCCGCTGGACCAGCGCTCGCCGCTCGGCCTCCCACTCGGCGGTTTCGGCCACCTCGACCTCGACACCGTCGGCTGCGGCGAGCAGCACGCCGGACTCCTCGAACGTCTCCCGTACGGCGGCACATACCAACGCCCGAGCAAGCGGTTCCGAGCAGCCGAAGGAATCCGCCCACAGCGCCGCAGGTGGCCCTACCCAGCCGATGGTCGCATCGGCGTCGTCCGGGTCGACGCTGCCACCGGGAAAGGCAGTCATTCCCCCGGCGAACGGCATGCCCTTCACCCGGCGAAGAAGATAAACCTCGACGCCTCCTGGTGCGTCTCGAAGCAGCAGCACCGTCGCCGCGTCACGCGGCAGTGCGGGTTCAGGCACCCGCCGATGGTAGTGCTCGTGCTCGACCCGCTCGGACGCCAACGCCCGGTGTTCGGCGTCCCACAGAGAGCGGTGCCCGGTAAGAGTTTCGTTCCCGCCTGGCTGGGCAGCAGAATGGACCGGACCCGCTCAGCCTGATGGAGGAGACCGTGAGCTTTACGATTCCGAGCCTGGATGAGTCCGACGCACGACTGGTCGCGGCCTTGCTGCAGGACCGGCTGAACGCGCTGACCGACCTGCATCTCACCCTGAAACACGTGCACTGGAACGTCGTCGGTCCGCACTTCATCGCCGTACACCAGATGCTCGACCCGCAAGTCGACGCCGTCCGCCTCATGGCCGACGCCCTCGCCGAGCGGATAGCCGCGCTCGGATCGGAGCCCATCGGGACCCCGGGCGCGCTAGTCAGGGCGCGCAGCTGGGATGACTACTCGATCAACCGGGCCGGCGCGATCGAGCACCTGGCCGCGCTGAACCTGGTGTATGACGGCATCATTACCGATCACCGGGATGCCATCGACGAGACCGAGGATCCGGACCCGGTCACGCAGGACATGCTGATCGGGCAGTCGGCCCAGCTGGAGCAGTTCCAGTGGTTCATCCGGGCACATCTCGAGCGCAGCTCCGGCGACTTGATCTCCGAGGGGGCGACCACTGAACGCACGGCGGCCCAGTCTGTCCCCGACCGCCCGGTCAAGAAGACGGCGAAGAAATCCGCCAAGAAGGCCCGGTAGTCCCTGACTCGCTAATACCGCTCGCCGACGGCTGGCGGCAGCGCGTCCAGTTCGCCGAGGTCGGCAGCGGACAGCTGTACGTCCGCGGCAGCGGCGTTCTCCTCCAAGTAGGTCACTCGCTTCGTCCCGGGGATGGGTACGATGTGCTCGCCCTGCGCCAGCGTCCAGGCGAGTGCGACCTGCCCAGGCGTGGCGCCGACAACGGCGGCGATCCGGCGTACCTCGTCCACCAGCGCCTGGTTGGCCGCCATCGCCTCGGAGGTGAAGCGTGGGTTTCGGGCGCGGAAGTCGTCGGCACCGAACGTCCCGCTCCCGACCGCGCCGGTGAGAAAACCCCGGCCCAACGGGCTGAACGGGACGAACGCCGCACCGTTGGCGGCGCACCACGGGAGCACGTCGGACAGCGGCCCGCGAGTCCACAGCGACAGCTCGGACTGGATGGCAGCTACCGGGTAAATGCGATGGCACTGCTCGGCCTGCTCCACGGTGACCTCGGACAGGCCGATCCGCCGCGCCGAGCCGGCGGAGACGCACTCGGCCATCGCTGCCCACGTGTCCTCCAGCGGCACCTCCTCGTCGACCCGGTGCAGGTAGTACAGGTCCACGTGGTCGGTGCCGAGTCTGCCAAGGGAATCCTGCAGCGATCCGCGCACGTGCTCCGGACTGCCGTCACGGCGGATCTGCCGGTCGGCGTCGGCGATCAGCCCAGTCTTGGTGGCGAGCACTACCTCGTCGCGGCGGCCCCGCAGCGCCCGGCCGACGAGGGACTCGTTCGTGAAGGGGCCGTAGACCTGCGCGGTGTCCAAGAACGTGACACCGAGCTCCAGCGCCCGGTGGATCACCGCGACCGACGACTCGTCGTCGGCCTCGCCGTACGCCCACGACATGCCCATGCAGCCCAAGCCGATGGCGCCGACCCTCGGCCCGCCCTGACCTAGGGTCCTGGTGGGGATCATCGGACCTGGACGATCAATTCGACCTCGACAGGCGCACCGAGGGGCAACTCGGCAACGCCCACGGCACTGCGGGCGTGCTGCCCGGCCTCGCCGAGCACCTCACCGAGCAGGTTGCTGGCGCCGTTGATCACCCCGGGCTGGCCGGTGAAGTTCGCCGCACTCGCCACGAAGCCGACAACCTTGACCACCCGGACGATGTTGTCGATCCCGACCGAGGCGTGAACGGCGGCAAGCGCGTTCAAGGCGCACTGGCGGGCGTCCGCCTCGGCGTCCTCGGCGCTGACCTCGGCACCGACCCGCCCCGTCCGGGGCAGGCTGCCATCGACGAATGGCAGCTGCCCCGACGTGAACACCAGGTCGCCGGTGCGGGCCGTGGGCACGTACGCCGCCACCGGCGCCGCCACCTCCGGCAGCGTGATGCCTAGTGCGGCTAGCCGCTCGCTGTGCCTCACCTGCGGCCTCGGTGCGTCCGGCACGCGCCGCCGGTACCCATTGGTTCGCTCACTGCTTCGCCCGCTTGAAGTAGGCCACCAGCTGTTCCGGGTTCGGCCCCGGGATCACCGTGACGAGCTCCCAGCCGTCGGACCCGAAGTTGTCGAGGATCTGCTTCGTAGCGTGGATCAAGAGCGGGGCGGTCATGTACTCCCATTTCTGCATAGCTCAACCCTAGCGACGGGGTTCAGGCCGCCGTACGGTTCGCGCCATGAGCGAGCAACGCAGGCACAAGATCCTCCTCGACGAGGACGACATGCCCACCCGCTGGTACAACCTCATCCCGGACCTCCCCTCGCCGCCCCCGCCGGTGCTGCACCCCGGAACGCTGCAGCCGGTCGGCCCGGACGACCTCGCCCCGCTGTTCCCGATGGCGCTGATCATGCAGGAGGTCACCGGCGACTCCTACGTCGAGATCCCCGGCGACGTCCTCGATATCTACCGGCTGTGGCGGCCCTCCCCGCTCTATCGCGCGCACCGGCTCGAACGCGCCCTCGGTACGCCGGCCCGGATCTACTACAAGTACGAAGGCGTCAGCCCGGCCGGGTCGCACAAGCCGAACACCGCCGTACCGCAGGCGTTCTACAACGCCGAGGCGGGGATCCGCCGGCTGAGCACCGAGACCGGCGCCGGCCAGTGGGGTACGGCGCTGGCCTTCGCGTGCGCGCAGTACGGGCTGGAGTGCGAGATCTGGCAGGTCCGCGCCTCCTACGACCAGAAGCCGTACCGCCGGATGATGATCGAGACGTTCGGCGCGACGATCCATCCCAGCCCGTCCGACCTGACCAACGCCGGCCGGGCCATCCTGGCGGCCAGTCCGGACTCGACCGGGTCGCTGGGGATCGCGATCAG
>JACCTY010000082.1 GCA_013812145.1 Geodermatophilaceae bacterium
GCCCCTCACCCCGCCCGGTCGTGGGCTGACGGAGGGGCAGCGGCGCCGGCGGTCGGTCAGCCGCGCGCTGGCCGAGGCCGGCTACGTCGAGGCGCCGGCGTACCCGTTCGTCGACCCCGGCGTCTACGACGTTTTCGGCCTGGACGCCGACGACCCGCGACGACGCGTGGTGCGCCTGGCCAATCCGATCTCGGACGAGGAACCGGGTATGCGTACGACGCTGCTCCCGGGCCTGCTCAAGACACTCGCGCGCAACCGCTCACGTGGGCAGCGGGACGTGGCGCTGTTCGAGCTGGGTCTGGTGTTCCTGTCTGGGCAGCAGTCGCCGCCGCGGCTGGGCGTGGACCGTCGACCGGACGACGCGGAAACCGCGGCACTGCTGGCGTCCGTGCCGCCCCAGCCGTGGCACGTGGCCATCGCCCTCAGCGGCCAGCGTCAACCCGCCGGCTGGTGGGGACCCGGGACGCCGGCCACCTGGGGTGATGCGGTCGAGGCAGGTCGCATCGTGGCGGCCACCGCCGGTGTGGAGTTGTCCGTGCGGGCCGGGCAGTACCCGCCCTGGCATCCGGGGCGCTGCGCCGAGCTGATGGTGGACGATCGGGTGGTCGGTCAGGCGGGCGAGCTGAACCCCGGCGTACTGGCCGTGCTGGACCTGCCGCGTGGGGTCTGCGCGATGGAACTCGACCTGGACGCCCTGCCGGCCGCCGTCGCCGTACGCGCGCCGACCATCTCCGCCTACCCACCGGCCCTGGTCGACGTGGCCCTTGTCGTGGCGGACGGCGTACCGGCGGCCGAGGTCCAGACCGCGCTGATCGCCGGAGCGGGGGAGTCGCTGGAGTCCGCGCGGCTGTTCGACGTGTTCACCGGGGCGCAGCTCGGTGCCGGGAACCGGTCGCTGGCGTACGCGCTGAGTTTCCGGGCGCCCGACCGGACCCTCACCTCCGAGGAGGTCACGGCGGCCAGGGATGCCGCGGTTGCCGAGGCCGGGCGGCGTACGGGTGCGCAGCTGCGCAGCTGAGCGCCGCTCAGGCGTGCGAACCTCGTCAGCGCAGGGAGCTGACCACTCGCTCCACGTCCGCGCCGGCCGCACACAGCAGTTCTTCGCCGTTCTGCGGGCCGACCAGTTGCAAGCTGGTGCCGCGATCGGAGGCAGGCAGCGACAGCGCCGGTACGCCGGCCAGGTTGAACGTCCGGGTGCACTGGGTCATCGGCGGCCACGGCCCGGGCATGCCGAGCGTCGGGGTCGGTGCGGGCATCGTCGGCAGCGCCAGGACCTGGACCCGGTCGAACACGGCCGCGAGCTCCGCCTGCCAATGCTGTCGCGAAATCCTGGCCTCGGCCAGTTGCTCATCGGTCACGGTTGCTCCGTCGAGCACCCGGCGGGTGATCGGCTCGCTGACCCGGTCCGGGCTGTCCTCCACCCAGTGCCGATCCACGGCGTACGCCTCCGCCCCGATGATCTTCTCGAACGCGGCGTCGGCCGCTGCCCATCCGGCGAGGTCGACGTCGACGACGTCGATGCCCCACGCGGCGAGCAGCTCGTCCACGGCCGCCTCGACCTGCGCGTCGACGCCGGGCAGCCGGATCCGGCCCACGACCGCCACCGAGCCGAACAGGCCGAATCCCGGCTCCAGCAGCCGCATGCCGGTGACGACACCGGCGACATCGCGGGCCAGCGGCCCGACCGTGTCCAGCGTCGGGGACAACGGCCACACACCCTCCAGGGACACCCGACCCCAGCTGGTCTTGAGGCCGGTGATGCCGCAGCAGGCGGCCGGGATGCGGACCGACCCGCCGGTGTCCGTGCCATAGGCGACGTCCGCCTCACCGGCGCCAATCGCCGCCGCCGAACCGCTGGAGGACCCGCCCGGGACGAGCGTGGCGTCCAGCGGATTGACCGGTGTGCCATACCAGCGATTGATGCCGGTGACGCCGTAGCACAGCTCGTGCAGGTTCGTCTTGCCGACGATGCGCGCGCCCGCCGCCCGCGCGGTGCTAACGCAGACCGCGTCGGTTGCCGCCGGAAGCGCCTGGTCCGCGACCGCGGCGCACCCGATCGTGGTCGGGACGCCGGCCACGTCGATGACGTCCTTCACGGCGAGCCGGGGTCCGCCTCCGGGCTCGTCCAGCCGCACGATCCAGGTCGCCACCGCCGCAGCGTAACCGCGGAGGGTACGGCGTTGCCTGATGCCGCGGCACGCCACGGCCGCTACGGTGATCGCATGCTGCGCGACGGGCCGATTCCCCGGGCCATCCACGGAATGATCGAGTACGCCGCGGGGGTGCTCTTCATAGCTGCGCCCTTCCTGTTCGGCTATGACGACGGTTACGCCGTCGGAATCTCCATCGCCGTGGGCGTGCTCATCCTGGTGATGGCCGCGGCCACGGTGGGGCCGACGGGTCTGATCCACTCCATCCCCGTCACAGTGCACGCCGCAGTCGATTACGCGCTGGCGGTGTTCCTCATCGCCTCCCCCTTCATCTTCCGGTTCAACGACGAGGGCGCGCCGACCGCGTTCTTCATCGTGCTCGGTGTGGTCCATCTGCTGGTCACGATCGGCACCAAGTTCAAGGAACCGACGAGCACCACCTGACTTTGCATTGTCATTCCCTATGCCGCATAATGATGCGGTGCAGACGGTAGCGGTCGCGGGCGCGAGTGGCTACGTCGGGGGAGAGTTGCTCCGGCTCCTGCTCGGCCATCCGGAGTTCCTTGTGGGGGCCGTCTGCGCGGGGGCCAACGCCGGATCGCGGCTCGGCGCTCACCACCCTCACCTCGCGCCGCTGGCCGGGCGGATGCTCGAGGGCACCACCCGGGAGACCCTCGGCGGCCACGACGTGGTCTTCCTCGCCCTGCCGCACGGACAGTCGGGGTCCGTCGCCGACGTCCTGGGCCAGGACTGCCTCGTCGTCGATTGCGGCGCGGATTTCCGGCTGGCCGACCCCGCGGACTGGCAGCGGTGGTACGCCGGACCGCACGCCGGTTCGTGGCCTTACGGGCTGCCTGAGCTGCCCGGCGCACGGGAGAAGCTTGCCGGTGCCCGACGGATCGCCGCGCCCGGTTGCTACCCGACGGCAGTCACCCTGGCTGTCGCACCCGCGCTGGCCGCCGGTCTGATCGCACCGGACGTCGTCGCGGTCGCCGCCAGCGGCAGCTCCGGAGCCGGCCGGGGGGTGGCCGGACATCTGCTCGGTTCGGAGCTGATGGGCTCGGCCAGCGCGTACGGCGTCGGTGGCGGGCACCGGCACACCCCGGAGATCCGGCAGAACCTGTCTCTGCTGACCGACTCGGAAGTGACGGTGTCGTTCACCCCCCTGCTGGTCCCGATGCCGCGCGGCATCCTGGCCACCTGCAGTGCACGATTGCGCAACCGGGTCGGGTCCGACGCTGTCCGGAACGTGTACCACGAGGCGTACGACGACGAGCCGTTCGTGCACCTGCTGCCGCCGGGACAGTGGCCCGCCACTGGCAACACTCTTGGTTCCAACGCCGTGCACGTCCAGGTGACCGTCGACGAACTCGCCGGCCGCATGGTTGCCGTCGCCGCTCTGGACAACCTCGTCAAGGGCGCCGCGGGAGCCGCCATCCAGAGCGCGAACATCGCCCTGGGGCTGTCCGAGACCACCGGGCTCACCACCGTGGGGATCGCTCCATGACCGTCGTCTGCGCTTGCGTCCGTACGTTTGGTCGCCATGGCGCTCGTCCCTACGGACGCAAGGCGGCGCCGTGAGTGTCACCTCCGCCCGAGGATTCCGAGCCTCCGGTGTCGCGGCGGGGCTGAAGTCAACCGGCCTCGACGTTGCGGTGGTCGTCAACGACGGCCCGCTGGACACCGCCGCCGGTGTGTTCACGAGGAACCGGGTCACGGCGGCCCCGGTGCGGTGGACCCGGCAGGTCCTCGGGACCGGCCGGCTGCGGGCCGTCGTTCTCAACTCCGGCGGTGCGAACGCGTGTACCGGTCCGGCCGGCTTCCAGGACACCCATGCGACGGCTGAGCGGGCGGCGACCGCGCTCGGAGTCGGTGCGATCGACGTCGCGGTGTGCTCGACCGGGCTCATCGGTGTCCGGCTGGACATGACGGCGTTGTTGCCGGGTGTCGACAAGGCAGTCGCCGCCCTGCATCCGGGTGGGGGAGTGGACGCGGGCACAGCCATCCTCACCACGGACACGGTGACCAAAGAGGCTGCGTACGCCGGTCCCGGCTGGGCGATGGGCGGCATGGCCAAAGGCGCCGGGATGCTGGCGCCTGCGCTGGCCACGATGCTCGCGGTCATCACCACGGACGCAGTCCTCGACCCAGCCTCCGCCGCGGCCGCCCTGCGAAAGGCGACGGCGCACACGTTCGACCGGGTGGACTCCGACGGCTGCATGTCCACGAACGACACCGTGCTGCTGATGGCCAGTGGCGCCTCCGGCATCCATCCGACCACGGATGAACTGGAGGCGGCGCTCAGCACCGTCTGCGCCGACCTGGTGGCCGGCCTGCTCGCCGACGCCGAGGGATCCACCAAGGACATCGAGGTGACGGTGCGGGGCGCGTCCACAGTGGACGATGCGCTCGAAGTGGCGCGCGGCATAGCCCGCAGCAACCTGGTCAAGTGCGCCTTGTACGGCGAGGATCCCAACTGGGGACGGGTTCTCGCCGCGGTCGGCACGACCGATGCCGCCTTCGACCCTGATCAACTGGCCGTCGCGATGAACGGCGTCCTGGTCTGCGCAGCGGGAGCAGCCGCCGCGGATCGGTCCACCGTGGACCTGTCAGGGCGCCGAGTCGTGATCGCAGTCGACCTCGAGGCCGGGCCGGAGACCGCGACCGTGTGGACCAACGATCTCAGCGTCCGCTACGTCCAGGAGAACTCGGCGTACTCGACATGAACACGGCGCAGCTCACCGGCCTGGACCCCCGCGACAAGGCCGCCATCCTGATCGAGGCGCTGCCCTGGCTGCAGCGGCTGCACGGCAAGACGGTCGTCGTGAAGTACGGCGGGCACGCGATGGTCGACACCGAGCTGAAGCGCGCCTTTGCCGCCGACATGGTCTTCCTGCGCTACGCCGGCATCCGGCCGGTCGTCGTGCACGGCGGTGGCCCACAGATCACCAGCATGCTCAGCCGGCTGGGCATCCCCAGCGAGTTCCGCGGCGGCCTGCGGGTGACGACGGAGGAGAGCATCGACATCGTCCGGATGGTGCTTGTCGGGCAGGTCGGCCGGGAACTCGTCGGTCTCATCAATGAACACGGCCCGCTGGCGGTGGGCATGTCCGGAGAAGACGCGCACCTGCTGACCGCGGCCCGCCACAGCGTCAACATCGACGGCGCCGACGTCGACCTCGGCCTGGTCGGCGATGTGGTGGCGGTCAACCCGGACGCGGTCCTCGACCTGATCGCGGCCGGGCGGATCCCGGTGATCTCGACCGTGGCACCCGATGCCGCCGGACAGGTGCACAACCTCAACGCGGACACGGCCGCGGCCTCGATCGCGGTGGCCTTGAGGGCGCACAAGCTCATCGTGCTCACCGACGTGGAGGGTTTGTCCGTCGACTGGCCCGAGGACAGCCGTCCGGTCAACGAGATCACGGCGGCCGACCTGGCCGTGCTGATACCTCAGCTGGAGAGCGGAATGCGACCGAAGATGGAGGCCTGCCTGCGCGCGGTGACCGGCGGGGTCCCGCGGGCGACGGTCATCGACGGCCGGGTGCCGCACTCGCTGTTGCTGGAGGTCTTCACCGACGACGGTGTCGGGACCATGGTCGTCCCGGCATGACACCGACCGAGCACCTCACGGCGCGCTGGCAGAACGTCCTCATGGACACCTACGGCACGCCGAAGCTGGCCCTCGTCCGGGGCACCGGTGCCACCGTGTGGGATGCCGACGGAAAGGAGTACGTCGACCTGCTGGCCGGCATCGCTGTCAACGCGCTGGGGCATGCCCACCCTGCGGTTGTGGCGGCGGTCAGTCGCCAGGTTGCCACCCTCGGGCACGTGTCCAACTTCGCGGTCACCGGCCCAGTAGTCGAGCTCGCCGAGCGGTTGCTCGCGCTGGCTGGTCGGTCCGGGCGGGTGTTCTTCACCAACTCCGGTGCGGAGGCCAACGAGGCGGCGTTCAAGGCGTCCCGGCGGACCGGGCGCACGCACGTAGTCGCGGCCGAGGGTGCCTTCCACGGCCGGACGATGGGTGCGCTGGCGCTCACCGGGCAGCCGGTCAAGTCCGATCCGTTCCGTCCGTTGCCCGAGGGCGTGACCCATGTCCCGTACGGCGATGCGCCAGCACTCGCCCATGCGGTCGACGAGCAGACCGCGATGGTGATCCTGGAGCCGGTGCTCGGCGAGGGCGGCGTCGTACCGGCCCCGCCCGGCTACCTCGCCGCGGCGCGAGCGATCACGTCGGACCGCGGCGCGCTGCTCTGCCTTGACGAGGTGCAGACCGGAGTCGGCCGCACCGGGACGATGTTCGCTCATCAGGCCGACGGAATCGCGCCAGACCTGGTCACGCTGGCGAAGGGATTGGGCGGCGGACTGCCGATCGGCGCCTGCCTGGCCTTCGGTCCCGCGGCCGGACTCCTGACGCCGGGCAGCCACGGCACGACATTCGGCGGCAACCCGGTGTGCGCGGCGGCCGCACTCGCCGTGCTCGACGTGGTAGTCGGCGCCGACCTGCCCGGCCGGGCCAAGGCCCTCGGAGCCCGGCTGGCGGCGAATATCGAGGCGCTGCGGCATCCGCTGGTCGACAGCGTCCGCGGAGCCGGGCTGCTGCTGGGAATCGTGCTCTGCCAGGATCGGGCAGCGGCCGTCGAGGCGCAGCTGCGGTCGGCTGGATTTCTCGTCAACGCCGTGACCCCGAGAGTGCTACGGCTCGCGCCGCCACTCGTCCTCACCGACGTACAGGCCGATGCCTTTGTCGCGGCGTTGCCCGCCGCGCTGGACGCGGTACTGGCAGAGAACGGAGCGCCGTAATGGTCCGACACTTCCTCCGCGACGACGACCTGACTCCTGACGAGCAGGCCGAGATCCTCGACCTCGCTGACATCCTCAAAGCCGACCGCTTCGCGGCGCGGCCGCTTTCGGGGCCCAGGGCCGTCGCGGTCATCTTCGACAAGCCGTCCACCCGGACCCGGGTGAGCTTCGCGGTCGGTATCGCCGAACTCGGCGGGTACCCGCTCGTCATCGACGCGCTCGGGACCCAGCTCGGACGCGGTGAGCCGGTCGAGGACACCACCCGCGTGCTGGAGCGGCAATGTGCGGCGATCGTCTGGCGCACGTTCGGCCAGGACCGGATCGCCGCAATGGGATCGGTCAGCCGGGTCCCGGTCGTCAACGCCCTCACCGACCTGTTCCACCCGTGTCAGATCCTGGCCGACCTGCAGACCGTGCGGGAGCACAAAAAGGCGCTTGACGGCCGGATCCTGACCTACCTGGGCGACGGGGCGAACAACATGTCGCACTCCTACCTGCTCGGCGGGGCAGTTGCCGGCATGCACGTGCGGATCGCTGCACCCGCCGGCTACCCGCCGGACCCAGCCGTCCTCGACCGGGCCCGCCGCATCGCCGCGCAGACGGGCGGCTCCGCTAGGCACGTCACGGATCCCGCCGCGGCTTGTGACGGCGCCGACGTGCTGGCCACCGACACCTGGGTGTCGATGGGGCAGGAAGGCGACGGGGACAGCCGAGCCGAACCCTTCGTGCCGTACCAGCTCGACGAGGCAGCGCTCGCCAGGGGCAATGACGCAGTGGTGTTGCACTGCCTTCCGGCGTACCGAGGCAAGGAGATCGCCGCGTCGGTCATCGACGGACCGGCCAGCGCGGTGTGGGACGAGGCGGAGAACCGGCTGCACGCCCAAAAGGCGCTGCTGGCCTGGCTGCTGGAACGGTCCGGCTAGTGGGCACACAGGCTCCGTTGACCCGCCCCGCCCGCCACGCCCGAATCCGTGGCCTGCTACGGACTCGCCGGATCCACTCGCAGGGCGAACTCGCCGCGCTGTTGGAGGCGGAGGGGGTTGGCGTCACTCAGGCCACGCTGTCCAGGGACCTGGAGGAGCTGGGGGCGGCGAAGCTGCGGGGCGTCGACGGAGGTCCGGGTGCGTACGTCGTACCGGACGAGGGTGAGCCTCCGCTGCGGGCGTCGCAGGCCGCGCCCGCCCGGCTGGTCCGGCTGTTGGCGGAACTGCTGGTCGATGCCGAGGCGAGCGGCAACCTTGCCGTCCTGCGGACACCGCCTGGCGCGGCCCAGTTCCTGGCCTCGGCGCTGGACCGCTCCGGCCTGCCTTTCATCCTCGGGACGATCGCCGGCGACGACACGATCCTGGCGATCTCCCGAGACTCCGACGGCGGTGAGGCGCTTGCCGCCCGGCTGCGCGACCTGGCCGCCCGTGCGCACCATCCACAGGAGGACCGCGATGAGTAACCGAGTTGTGCTCGCCTATTCCGGCGGCCTGGACACGTCGGTGGCGATCGGCTGGATCGCCGAGCAAACCGGCGCCGAAGTGATCGCCGTGGCCGGGGACGTCGGCCAGGGCGGTGAGGACCTCGACGTCATCCGGCAGCGTGCCCTGGACTGCGGTGCCACGGAGGCGGTCGTGGCCGACATGCGTGAGGAGTTCGCCGACGACTTCTGCCTGCCTGCGCTTTTGGCCAACGCGCTCTACATGGACCGCTACCCGCTCGTCTCGGCACTGTCCCGACCGGTGATCGTCAAGCACCTCGTCGCGGCGGCCACCTACCACGGCGCGGACACCGTGGCGCACGGCTGCACCGGCAAGGGCAACGACCAGGTCCGCTTCGAGGTCGGTATCGGAACGCTCGCCCCGCACCTGAGGGTGCTGGCGCCGGTGCGCGACTCCGGGATGTCGCGGGACAAGGCGATCGCCTTTGCTGCCGAGAAGGACCTCCCGATCGACGTGACCAAGAAGTCGCCGTACTCGATCGACCAGAACGTGTGGGGCCGCGCCGTGGAGACCGGCTTCCTGGAGGACATTTGGAACGCGCCGATCGAGGACGTGTACAGCTACACCGCCAACCCCGCCGAAATGCGTGACCCGGACGAGGTCCGGTTGACATTCACCCATGGTGTGCCGACGGCGATCGACGACGAGCCGGTCAGCATGCTGTCGGCCATCGAGATCCTGAACCGGCGGGCGGGAGCGCAGGGGATCGGCAGGCTGGACATGGTCGAGGACCGGCTGGTCGGCATCAAGAGCCGTGAGGTCTATGAGGCGCCTGGCGCGATCACCCTGATCACCGCCCACCAGGAGCTGGAGTCAGTCACCGTCGAGCGGGACCTGGCCCGCTTCAAGCGCCAGGTCGAGCAGCGGTGGAGCGAGCTGGTTTACGACGGGCTGTGGTACTCACCGCTCAAGCGGGCGCTGGACAGGTTCCTCGACGAGGCCTCGGTGAACGTCAGCGGCGAGGTCCGGCTGCGGTTGCACGGCGGGCGGGCGGTGCCGACCGGACGGCGCAGTACGGCGTCGCTGTACGACTACGAGCTTGCGACGTACGACAGCGCCGACACGTTCGACCAGACGCTGGCCCGCGGCTTCGTTGAGCTGTGGGGGATGCCGAGCAAGCTCGCCGCGGCTCGTGACGCCCGTGTGGCAAGCTCCGGCGCGTGAACCACGCGAGTGGCCCGATGGGGATCGGGTGACCGGGACGAATTTCGACGCCAGCGCCGGTGACCCCTCGGTCGCTCCGGTACGGCTATGGGGTGGTCGCTTTGCCACCGGCCCGTCCGAGGCCCTTGCGGCGCTGTCCCTGTCGGTGCACTTCGACTGGCGGCTGGCGCCTTACGACCTCGCCGCGTCGCGGGCGCACGCCCGCGTCCTGCACGGCGCGGGTCTCTTGGACGCCGACGAACTGCCGCGGATGCTCGCCGCCCTCGACGACCTCGAGGCGGCTGTCACCGACGGCAGCTTCCGCCCGACGGCCGACGACGAGGACGTGCACACCGCGCTGGAGCGCGGCCTACTGGAGCGCCTCGGTGGGCTGGGCGGGAAGCTCCGCGCCGGGCGCAGTCGCAACGACCAGGTGGCCACGGATCTGCGGTTGTACCTGCGCAACGCCGTACGCCGGATCGTGGCCAGGGTCTCGGAGTTGGAGACGGCGATCGTCGCGCTCGCCGAACGCAACCGCACGGTGCCGGCCCCCGGGATGACGCATCTGCAGCACGCCCAGCCGATCCTCCTCGCCCACCAGCTGCTCGCGCACGTGCACGCCATGGCACGTGACGTCGACCGGTTCCAGGACTGGGACCGCCGTGCCGCCGTGTCACCGCTGGGGTCCGGTGCGCTGGCGGGGTCAACGCTTGCACTGGACCCGGCGGCCACCGCACAGGAACTGGGCTTCGACTCGGCCGCGGCCAACTCGATCGATGCCGTCTCCGACCGCGACTTCGCGGCGGAGTTCCTGTTCGTGGCTGCCCTGCTCGGCGTACACCTGTCCCGACTCGGCGAGGAGGTGTGTCTGTGGGCCTCGACCGAGTTCGGCTGGGTTGAACTCGACGACGCCTACTCCACCGGTTCGTCGATCATGCCGCAGAAGAAGAATCCCGACATCGCCGAGCTCGCACGAGGCAAGTCCGGCCGCTTCATCGGCAATCTCACCGGCCTGCTCGCGACACTCAAGGGTCTGCCACTGGCCTACGACCGGGACCTGCAGGAGGACAAGGAGCCGGTCTTCGACACCGTCGAGCAGCTGCTCGTCCTGCTGCCGGCGGTGGCCGGGATGATGGCCTCGCTGGTGATCCGTACCCAGCGGATCAGTGCCGCGGCCGGGCAGGGGTTCGCGCTGGCCACGGACGTCGCCGAGTGGCTTGTCCGCGGGGGTACGGCGTTCCGGGAAGCGCACGAGATCGCCGGCGCCCTGGTCCGGTTCTGCTCCGGGCGGGGCATGGATCTGGAGGAGCTGTCCGACGAGGACCTCGCAGCCGTCGATCCCGCCCTGACCCCCGAGGTCCGGTCGGTCCTGACGGTGACCGGCGCCATCCAGGCAAGGTCAGCACCAGGGGGTACGGCGCCCGCTCGGGTAGCAGAGCAGCTGTCGGCGCTGGCGGACCTCGCGCACGAGCACGCGGCCTGGGCGCAGGGCGGGTTGCGCTGAACCTGCGCACCTTCCTGTCGCGCCCCGCCGTGCAGGTGGCTCCGGAGCTTCTCGGCGCAACGCTGCGGGTGGACTCCGCCGACGGGGCCGTGGCCGTTCGGCTCACCGAGGTCGAGGCGTACGAGGGACTCGACGACCCCGCATCCCATGCGTTTCGCGGAGTGACCCGGCGCACAGCGGTGATGTTCGGACCGCCCGGTCACCTGTACGTCTACTTCAGCTACGGCATGCACTGGTGCGCGAACGTCGTCTGCCAGCCCGAGGGCATTGCCGGTGCGGTGCTGCTGCGTGCGGCCGAGGTGACCGAGGGTCTCGAACTCGCGCAACGTCGCCGGGCCGGTGCTCGCGCCGAGCGTGACCTCGCCCGCGGACCGGCGCGGCTCACCAAGGCGCTCGGGCTGGCCGGCCCCGATGACGGCGCCGACCTGCTCGACCCCGCCGGTTACGTCCGGCTGTCGGTCGGGGACGTCGAACCGGAGGTTCATAACAGCCCGCGAGTCGGCGTCAACGTGGCAACCGATCGGCCGTGGCGATTCTGGGTACCGGGGGCGCCGTCGGTCAGCCCGTATCGCGCGGGTCGACCGCGGCCATCGAGCCCGCCGTGATGATCATGGGGTTTGGCCGGTCAGGACCGGCCAAACCCATGATCACGAAACCGGCTGGTGGCGATCGGGGAGACTGGGCCGGTGACCAACCAGATCCTCGACGAATTGCATTGGCGCGGACTCATCGCCCAGTCGACCGACGATGACGCCCTACGCTCCGCCCTCGACCGGGGGCCGGTCACGCTGTACGCGGGGTTCGACCCCACCGGCCCCAGCCTGCATATGGGGCACCTGGTGCCGTTGCTGACGCTGCGCCGCTTCCAGCTCGCCGGACACCGGCCGATAGCTCTCGCCGGCGGGGCAACCGGACTGATCGGCGATCCAACCGGAAAGTCGGCGGAGCGCACCCTGCTCACGGCCGAGACGGTCGGCGGGTACGTCGAGCGGATCCGCTCGCAGCTGAGCCGGTTCCTGGACTTCGACGGCGCTGCGGCGGCTGTGCTGACCAACAACCTGGACTGGACCGCCAACCTGACGACTGTCGATTTCCTGCGTGACGTCGGCAAGCACTTCTCGGTCAACGTGATGCTGTCCCGCGACACCGTCCGTCGCCGACTGGATGCCGGCGGCATCAGCTTCACCGAGTTCAGTTACCTGCTGCTGCAGTCCATGGACTACCTCGAGTTGTTCCGGCGATACGGCTGCACCTTGCAGATCGGCGGCTCGGATCAGTGGGGCAACATCGTCGGCGGGGTCGACCTGATCCGCCGGGTCGAGGCGGCCACGTCGCACGCGCTCACCGTGCCGCTGGTGACGGACGCGTCGGGGGAGAAGTTCGGCAAGTCCACCGGCGGCGGGTCCCTGTGGCTGGACCCCGAGTTGACCTCGCCGTACGCCTGGTACCAGTACTGGATCAACACCGACGACACGGACGTCGTCACCAGGCTCCGCACGTTCACCTTCCTCACGCAGGAGGAGATCGACGCGCTGGGCGAGACGGTGACGAGCCGCCCGGCGGCCCGGGAGGCGCAGCGTGTGCTGGCCGCGGAGCTGACCACCCTGGTGCACGGTCGGACCGCCACCGAGCAGGTCCAAGCCGCAAGCGCGGCCCTGTTCGGCCGGGGTGAACTCATGGCGCTGTCCGAGCCGATGCTCGCCGCGGCACTGCACGAGGCCGGCGCTGTCCGGGTCAACGGCGAACTACCCGGCGTGGCGGCCATGCTGCACCGGTCCGGACTGTGCCCGAGCACGTCCGCCGCCCGCCGAGCGGTGGTCGACGGGGGGGCCTACGTCAACAACACCCGGATCACCGACGTGGACTGGAAGCCGACTCCAGGCGACCTGCTGCACGGCCGCTGGCTGGTCCTCCGCCGCGGCAAACGTTCCATTGCCGGGGTGGAGGTCATCTCCGCCCGCTGAACTGCCTGCCACCTTGGCGGGTCGCGGGAGGATCGGCCGGGGACGCCTGGAAACCCAGCTGCGGGACGACTTCCGATCCGGGATACTGAGGTGAGGGCGGTGCGGCTGGCCGGGACGGATCCGGTTTGACGCCGCGGAACCGACCGCGTAACGTTCCATCAGTTGCCCCGCGAACGGCTGGAAGGCCTGCCTCGGTGCGCCTCCGCTCCTTGAGAACTCAACAGCGTGCTAAAAGTCAGTGCCAAACTTCGGTGCGGCGACTGCTGACCCGCCCCCGGGTCGGTTGAATCGTCGTGCCGGAAGCAACAACTGAAATGGACAATCGAGCACACAGCTCGTTTGGCCAGTGATTGGCGCCACCTCGGTGGCACCGCTCTTCTAGTCACTTCACCTACGGCGGTCCGCCGTCGTGGGTCTGAAGTCATAGACATCTATGGAGAGTTTGATCCTGGCTCAGGACGAACGCTGGCGGCGTGCTTAACACATGCAAGTCGAGCGAGGCTCCACTCTTCGGAGTGGAAGCCCTAGCGGCGAACGGGTGAGTAACACGTGGGCAACCTGCCCCTAGCACTGGGATAACCCCGGGAAACCGGAGCTAATACCGGATATGACCACGGACGGCATCATCTCGTGGTGGAAAGATTTATCGGCTAGGGATGGGCCCGCGGCCTATCAGCTTGTTGGTGGGGTAATGGCCTACCAAGGCGACGACGGGTAGCCGGCCTGAGAGG
>JACCTY010000085.1 GCA_013812145.1 Geodermatophilaceae bacterium
CCTCCCAAGGAGGAGGGCCGGAGGTTCGTCCGGATCAGTAGACCTTTTTCGCCGCGTAGCGCGCCTGTGCCGGTGTGAACTTGTCACCCGCTGAAGACGTCAACTGCTGAATCAACGCGTCCTTAGACATCGGCGAGATGTCGAGGTAGTTCTGCGCTGCCTCCAAAGCGTTCTCCTGTCCCGAGGTCATCTCAGGCTCCTCCTCCGCAGCGGGCTTCTCCTCCGCAGCGGGCTTCTCCTGCGCAGCGGGCTTCTCGCTCTGCGAGTCCTGCGACGTGTTCTCCGACGCGGTGCGCTCGGAGTCGTCCGAGCCGGCTCCGCCGCCCGCAGCCCCGATGACGATGATCAGCAATAGCCCTGCAGCCCACCAGCGCTTCTTCTTGTACCAAGGACGCGTGGCCTTGGCGTAGGCCTTCGCTGCTTTGTGATCGGCCCTAGTGCTCTGGGACTTCTCCGGGTCTCCGTGCGGAGTAGACATGTGGGCATCCTAGTCCGGAACTCCCGCTTTGAGGCACGAGGAGCGGTGGCCGCCCGCGCGCTGCTCAGTGCCGGTGCCAGGCGAAAGCAGCAGCGCGGTGCCCGTGCCGACTAACGGGGCGGGAGTGCCCCGTCGCATGCCAAGGCGGCAGCGACGGCGTGGCTGCTGCTTCTCCTGCCTGGCTCGTGCCGGCTCGAGCGTGCTTCGCCGACACGTCGTAGGAGGTGGGCGGTTCTCGCGAGCGCGCCATGCAAGCACTGCGAGCCGCTTGATGCCTTCACGGCCTTGTGCGCCTTTGCCCGTGGCAGTGGAGGTTCGCTGCCCAACTTCAGGACTTGACTTCGACGCGCCGATGGACAACGATCGGCGCGCAGGGATCGCTTGGAGAGTGCCGAGGCGTTGGGGTGTCGGCGCCTCGGGGAACGCATCAACACGAGGAGGTGGCGGATGATCCGACTCATTCGCCTTGCCACGTTCGCCGCGTTCGCGCTCGGCCTGCTGGGTTGGCCGGCGACAGCCGCGGCTACGCACGACACGCGCCCGAGCTTTGAGCTCCGGGCGCTGGGACACAGTCCCAATCCGGCGACGTTCCTGCCGGAGGGGGATCCGCCCGGGCCCGCGCCGGCGGAGATCAACTCCGATCTGGCGTTCTGGGGCGATCTTGCCTTCAACGGCAACTACGACGGCTTCCGGATCATCGACATCGCCGACCGTCAGAACCCGGTCGAGATCTCGCACACCCGCTGCCAGGGCAACCAGGGCGACATTGTGGTGTGGGGCAACATCCTCGTGCGGTCGTGGAACTCGCCCGCGCCGGCGGCCACCGCTGAATTCCCGCTCGCGAGCTGCGACGGCGTACCCGTTCCGGCGGGATGGGAAGGCGTGCACGTCTTCGACATCACTAACAAGGCGGACCCGCAGCTGGTGGCGTCCGTGGAGCTGCCGTGCGGTTCGCACACCGCCACCGGGGTGCCGGACTTGGCTAATAACCGGCTGCTCGTCTACAACCAGACCTCCGGCGGCCCGTGCTTCTTCTTCGACATCGTCGAGGTGCCGCTCGGCCACCCGGCCGGAGCGCGCCTCCTGCGCCAGCAGCCGCTCGAGGTGGAGCACGCGTGCCACGACTCCGCGGTGATCCTCGGCGACGTCAACCTGATGGCTTGCGCCTCGGGCGACAAGGCAAACGTGTTCGACATCGGCGAGAACGTGCATCCCGGCGGCAGCCTTACCAGGCCGAACTTCCTCTACACAATCAGCGAGCCGGGGGTCTGCAATGTGCCGGACGATCCGGCCAACCCCAACCCGCAGCGGCCATGCAACGGAAACTGGCATTCCGCCGCGTTCACGTGGGATGGGGAGGTACTGATCCTCGGCTGGGAGCCGGGTGGCGGTTCTCAGCCCGAGTGCGAGGCGACCGATCCCGCGGTCAAGAAGAGCGCGTTCTTCTATAACGCGCACACCGGCCAGAAGCTCGGTCAGTGGACGCTGCCGCGACCCCAGACCGCGGAGGAGAACTGCACGATCCACAACTACAACGTCGTGCCAATCCGCGGCAAGTACATCCTCACGCTTGGCAACTACCAGGCCGGCACATGGGTGGTGGACTTCACGGACCCGGCGAACGCTTTCACCCGCGCGTTCTCGGACCCGCCGCCGCTCGTCCCGACGCAGCTCGGCGGCGCCTGGTCGAGCTACTGGTACAACCGGGCGATCTACGAGTCGAGCATCACCGAGGGCCTGAACATCTTCCGCTACCAGGAGCGGGCGATCCGGCGGCAGTCGCTGCTGCTCGACCACCTCAACCCGCAAACGCAGGA
>JACCTY010000091.1 GCA_013812145.1 Geodermatophilaceae bacterium
CCAAGGCCGAGGATGAGGTTGGACTTCGTCACCAGCCCGTGCATGCGGGCGGCCTGGATGACCTCCAGCGAGCGTTGATATCGAAAGCCCGGCCGGATCCGCTTGAAGATGCGGGGCACAGTCTCGACGTTGTGTGCGAGCACTTCCGGCGCCGAACCGAAGACCTCGGCGAGCTGGCCCGGATCGGCGTTGAAGTCCGGGATGAGCAGTTCGACGCCGCAGCCGGGCAGCTGGGCGTGGATCTGGCGCACCGTCTCGGCGTACAGCCAGGCCCCTCCGTCGGGCAGGTCGTCGCGGGCAACGCCGGTCACGGTCGCGTACCTCAGCCCCATCGTGGCGATGGACGCAGCGACCCGTCGCGGCTCGTCCCGATCCAGGTCGGCCGGCTTGCCGGTGTCGATCTGGCAGAAGTCACATCGTCGCGTGCACTGGTCCCCGCCGATCAGGAATGTCGCCTCGCGGTCCTCCCAGCATTCGTAGATGTTGGGGCAGCCGGCCGCCTCACAGACGGTGTGCAGTCCCTCGCGGGCGACCAGCGACTTCAGCGCGGTGAACTCCGGGCCGGTCCGGAGGCGAGTCTTTATCCATGCCGGCTTTCGCTCGATCGGGGTCCGCGCGTTGCGCACCTCCAGCCGCAGCATCCGGCGGCCGTCAGGCTGAACAGCAGTCACGGAGACAACCCTACGCGCGCGGCCGGTCCGGGTCGGCCGCGCGCCAGCCGGCCTACTGCTGGCTGTGGCCGGCCCGCCCGTCCGTGTCCAGGCCGTCCGTGTCCAGGCCGTCCGTGTCCAGGCCGTCCGTGTCCAGGCCGTCCGTGCCCAGGCCGTCCGTGCCCAGGCCTTCCGTGCCCAGGCCTTCCGTGCCCAGGCCGTCGGGGTCCGTGCCACCGGCGATCGTGCCGTCGGGGTCCGTGCCGTCGAGGTCCGTGCCCGGCTGGGTCGGCGCCGTCGTACCGGCCGGCCCGGCGGTCGTGGACGCTGTGACCGGGGGAGGTGGCGGTGGGTTCGTCACGATGGGCGTGGTCGGCCGCGAGTCCGAGCGTCGCCGGGCCAACGCAGCGACGACGGCACCGAGGCCGAGGGCGACCAGCAGCCACGGCCAGCGCCGGGACTTCTGCTCTCCCCGTGCCCGGGCCACGGCTGCGTCTGCGCGTCGGCTGGCCTTGCGACCGAGCTGCCGGGCTTGCTTCCGGTTGTCCTTGGCGGTGGACTTGGCCTGCTTGCGGACATCCTTGACGGTGGACTTGGCGCTCTTGCGAACGTCCTTCGCTGTCGACACCGCCTGCTGCCGGGTGCCCGCGACCGCCGACTCCGCCTGCGCGCGTAGGTCCGAGGCGGTGCCCCTGGCTTGTTTGCGTACGTCGTCGGCGTTCGACCTGGTCCGTTTGCGCAGATCAGCTGCCCTGGCCTTGGCCTGCTTTCGTGCCCGGCGTCCGCGGGCCTCGACGGTGGCGGCGGCGGACCCCGCAGTTGCCACCGCCTTGTCCCACTGCGGCGTAACGGCTTCGCGCGCCCCGGCGGCGGCGCTGACAGCGGCTTCCCTTGCGCTGTCCACGCGGGGGCCCAGCGCGTCGCGCGCTGCCTCGACCCGGGGTGCCAGCGCGTCGCGAACGGCCTCGACTCGGGGAGCGATCGCCTCGGTGGCGCCCGCGGCCGCTTCACCGACTGCGACCCGAAGGTGCGCGAGACCCTCGCCGAACTCGTCACCGATGACCCGGCTCCGGGTCTTCTTGCGGATGCCCAACACCGTGATTACTCCTCTGCTCGACGTCGCACCATCCTGCCCTGTACCCCCGGCGATGACCAAGGCGAGCGCGGTCGGACGTCCGGACTAGCGTTAACCCATGGATCTTCGGCTGTTCACCGAGCCCCAGCAGGGCGCGACCTACGACGACCTGCTCACCGTCGCCAGCGCCGCCGAGGATGCCGGCTACGACGGCTTCTTCCGGTCCGACCACTACCTGGCGATGGGCGGCGACGGACTCCCGGGCCCCAGCGACGCCTGGACGTCACTGGCCGGGCTGGCACGCGACACCAGCCGGATCCGGCTCGGGACGTTGGTAAGCCCCGGGACGTTCCGGTGGCCCGGCGTACTGGCGATCCAGGTTGCTCAGGTGGACCAGATGAGCGACGGCAGGGTGGAGTTGGGTCTGGGAGCTGGATGGTTCGAGGCCGAGCATTCGGCGTACGGCATCGATTTTCCGTCACTCGGCGAGCGTTTCGACCGGTACGCCGAACAGCTGGAGCTGATCACCGGCCTCTGGGAGACGCCGGTCGGCGAACGCTATTCGTTCGCCGGGAAGCACTACCGGGTCAGCGACTCTCCGGGACTGCCAAAGCCGGTGCAGCGCCCGCATCCGCCGATCATCGTCGGAGGCAGTGGCAAGCGGCGTACGCCGCAGCTGGCGGCCAGCTTCGCCACCGAGTTCAACGCCAACTTCGGCGGCCCGGACGAGAGCCGGGTGCTCTTCGAGCGGGTCCGTGCCGCGTGTGACGAGAACGGCCGCGACCCGGCAACGCTGCGGTTGTCCAACGCGCTCGTCGTCTGCTGCGGACGCGACGAGGCAGAGGTTCGGGCCCGTGCGGAGAAGATCGGCCGCGAACCGGCCGAACTGCGGGAGGGCGGCGTCGCCGGTACGCCGGCCGAATGCGTCGACATCCTGGGCCGCTTCGCCGCGGTGGGCTCGCAGCGGGTCTATCTGCAGCTGCTCGATCTCACCGATCTCGACCAGATCGAGCTCGTCGCCGCGGAAGTCATGCCGCAACTGGGATGACGTCGGCGGTAGGCTGTGTTCATGTCGCGGTTCGTGCTGCTTCTTAGCCGGCCGTGCCGGTAACGCGTCACTCCGGCACGGCGACCCCTCCTGCGTGAGGGGTCTTTTCATGTCCGGACGGCTAGCAGGAGGAGCGAGATGACTGAGCACGCAGATATCCCGCCGTACCGATATACCGCAGGGATGGCACGGCGGATCGAGCTGGCCTGGCAGGACCGGTGGGAGGCCGACGGGACGTTTCACACCCCGAATCCGGTGGGCCGGCTGTCCGAGGGTTTCGACCGTGTCGCGGGTCGGCCAAAGCTGTACGTCAACGACATGTTCCCGTATCCGTCGGGGGCCGGACTGCACGTCGGTCATCCGCTGGGGTTCATCGGCACGGACGTCTTCGCGCGCTACCAGCGGATGAACGGCCACCATGTGTTGCACGCCATGGGGTTCGACGCCTTTGGGCTGCCGGCCGAGCAGTACGCCGTCGAGACTGGCCGGCACCCTCGGGTGACGACCGAGGCGAACATCGTCAACTACCGCAGGCAACTGCGGCGGCTGGGCCTGGGTCACGACCCGCGCCGCTCGGTGTCGACGGCGGACGTCAGCTACTACCGCTGGACCCAGTGGATCTTCCTGCAGATCTTCAACTCCTGGTTCGACTCCGACACCCAGCGCGGACGCCCCATCGACGAGCTGATCACCGAACTGGACGCCGGATTCCGCGAGCCCGGCGAGGGGACGAACCCGTTCGGCCGGCCGTGGGCGGAGCTGTCCACTGTGGAGCGTCGAGAGGTGGTCAACAACCACCGGCTGGCCTACGTCAGCGAGGCCCCGGTGAACTGGTGTCCGGGACTGGGCACCGTTTTGGCCAATGAGGAGGTCACGGCCGACGGCCGCAGCGACCGGGGCAACTTTCCGGTCTACCGGCGCCCGCTGAAGCAGTGGAAGATGCGGATCACGGCGTACGCCGACCGGCTGTTGGCAGACCTGGAGCGGCTGGACTGGTCGGATTCCATCAAGCTGATGCAGCGCAACTGGATCGGGCGCTCCACCGGTGCGTCCATCGTGTTCCCGACCGAGCGCGGGCTGGGAATCGAGGTTTTCACGACCCGCCCGGACACGCTGTTCGGGGCGACGTACATGGTGCTGGCGCCTGAGCACCCATTGGTCGACGTGCTGACGGCGGTCGCCTGGCCAGGCGATGCTGCTGCGGCGTGGACAGCCGGCGGCCCGACACCGACCGAAGCGGTTGCGACATATCAGAAGCAGGCCTCACAGCGCTCGGAGATGGACCGCCAGGTCGAGGCCAAGACCAAGACCGGAGTTTTTGTCGGCTCGTATGCGGTGAATCCAGCGACGAACGAACGGATTCCGGTGTTCATCGCCGACTACGTGCTGATGGGCTACGGCACCGGTGCGATCATGGCGGTCCCCGGGCAGGACCAGCGGGACTGGGACTTCGCCGAGACCTTCGACCTGCCGATCGTCCGTACCGTCCAACCGCCGATCGACTTCGCGGCCAAGGCATACATCGGCGAGGGGCCGGCGATCCACTCGGCGAACGACACGCTGATCCTGGACGGGATGGGCGTCGCCGAGGCCAAGGCGGCGATGATCGGCTGGCTGGAGCGGCAGGGGCACGGCGACGGCGCGGTGACGTACAAGCTGCGGGACTGGCTGTTCAGCCGGCAGCGGTACTGGGGCGAGCCGTTCCCGATCGTGTACGGCGCCGACGGCCTGCCACAGCCATTGCCGGAGCAGCTGCTGCCTGTCGTGCTGCCCGACATCGAGGACTTCACGCCGAAGACCTCCGACGATGAGAACTCCGAGCCGGAGCCGCCGCTGGGGCGCATCACCGACTGGACCACGGTGCGGCTGGACCTGGGAGAGGGTGAGCAAGAGTACCGCCGCGACCTGAACACGATGCCGCAATGGGCCGGCTCCTGCTGGTACGAGCTGCGGTATCTGGACCCGACGAACGATCAGTCCTTGGTGGACAAAGACATCGAGCGGTACTGGATGGGGCCTGACCCGGCCCGTCCGGGGGACACCGGCGGCGTGGACCTGTACATCGGCGGGGTGGAGCACGCCGTGCTGCACCTGCTGTACGCGCGGTTCTGGCACAAGGTGCTGTTCGACCTGGGCCACGTGTCGAGCGAGGAACCGTTCCGGCGGCTGTTCAACCAGGGCTATGTGCTGGCCGACGCCTACGTGGACAGTCGCGGTGTGTACGTCGAGGCCGCCAAGGTGGAGCCGCGCGACGGCCGGTTCTTCTTCGGCGACGAGGAGGTACGCCGGGAGCACGGGAAGATGGGCAAGAGCCTGAAGAACTCGGTGACCCCAGACGAGATGTACGCCGACTACGGCGCGGACACCCTGCGGCTGTACGAGATGTTCACCGGTCCGATGGACCAGTCGCGCCCATGGGAGACCAAGGCGGTGGTCGGGTCGATGCGGCTGCTGCAGCGGATCTGGCGGGTCGTGGTCGACGAGCACACCGGCGAGCTGCGGACGGTCGCCGCCGAGGTTCCGGACGAGACACTGCGGGTGCTGCACCGCACGATCGCCGCTGTGCGCGACGGAATGGAGACGCTGCGGTTCAACATCGCCATCGCCAAGGTGACGGAACTGACCAATCACCTGACGACGGCGTACGCCGACGGTGGCGTCCCGGTCGCGGTCGCCGAATCACTGGTGCTGATGCTGGCGCCGCTGGCTCCACATGCGGCGGAGGAGTTGTGGGCGAAGCTGGGGCATCCGGAGTCGCTGACCTGGGAGGCGTTCCCGGTGGCCGATCCGGCCTACCTGGTCGATGACACGATCGAGATCCCGGTGCAAGTCAACGGCAAGGTCCGGGCCACGGTCGTGGTCGCCTCAGACGCCGACGCGGCAGCGATGGAGGCGGCGGCGCTGGCCGAGGACCGGGTGGCCGCTTACCTGGACGGGGGCACTGTGCGCAAGGTGATCGCCGTACCTGGCCGGTTGATCAACTTCGTGGTGGCCTAGCCGTCACGCCGGGTGGCGCTTGTCCTCCATCTCCCAGGCGTGATCGAGGACGTGCCACGCGATCCGGCGGGCGGCGTAGCGCGGCGGCCAGCCGTTGGGCCGGGCCGGCGTCGCATCTCGCGCCGCCCGCAGCGCAGCGGAGATGTCCCGCCGCAGTGCTGCCACGGCATCGTGGTCGTTAAAGGCCGGCTCGCGGTGGCGGATGTCGATTTGCCGTGCGTACGACGCCTCCGAGCTGACGACGTGCTGCACCATCTTGTCCCGGTCCCGCCCTCCTCCGCGCGGGCCCTTGCGAAGTTCCGGCGGTGATTCCGCGGCCACCCGGTCGAGGGTCGCCCAGCAGGCTTCGACGAGATCGGCCAGCCGGCCCGCCTGCGCGGCGGTCAGCTTCTGGTGGTCGGCCGAGGCGATGGCGTCGGGAGCCCCGAAGTCGGTGGTGGACGACCCGGGCAGGCGTTCGACGACCTCGAAGTCGTACGTCGCGGGCAACCGCAGCCCAGCCTGCTCGGGAACCACCGCGTAGCGCGGGCCGTATTCGGTGAGCCGGTCCAAGGCTTCCTGCTCGGTCTTGCCGCTGCGCGCCCATCCCGGCCAGTCCAGGGAGCAGGCGAACGCCCGCTTGGAGCCGACCTCCAGATACACCTCGATTCGAGCCACGCTCCGCACGCTCCCAGACTCACCGGATCAGCGCGCACCCCTACAGCCCGACGATCATGACGATCGGGACACTCTGATTAGGGCATAACGGTACAAATCGGACCACTGATCGTCATGATCGCGGCGATGCCCACCGCGGTCCCTGTGCGTCGCCTTACCTCGGGATCAGCCCAAAGCGCCGGGGTCGGCCGGTACGTCGACCGCGTGATCGCGGAGCATGTCGAGTGCGACCGCCTCGAGCGCCCGTTCGTGCGTCGCCGCCAGCACCACCGGCGCGGCCGCGCCGTCGTCGTACGCCTGCCGCCATCGGGCCGCGCAGACGCACCATCGATCGCCGGGATGCAGCCCGGCGAAGCCGTAGCGGGGCATCGGGGTCGACAGGTCGTTGCCCACCGCCTTTTGATGAGCGAGGAACTCCGCCGTGACGACCGCACAGACCGTGTGGTTGCCGACGTCCTCGGGACCGGTGTTGCAGCACCCGTCCCGGTAGAAACCGGTCACGGGATCGGCGCCGCACGGCTCGAGCGGTCCGCCGATGACGTTCTGGCCCTCGGTCACGCGGGCACCCCGGCAAGGACCAGCGTCCGGCGCAGGTGAGTCTCCACCGAGTCCAGGACATCCGGTACGCCGACGCCGCGGCCGAGTTCCCGGCTGATCGAGGTGACCTCGGCGTCGCTGATGCCACACGGCACGATCCGGTCGAACCAGCTGAGGTCAGGATCGCAGTTGAGGCCGAACCCGTGCATGGTCACGCCGTGCGCTACCCGGATGCCGATCGCGGCGACCTTGCGGTCGGGTCCGCGGTCGTCAGCAGGCACCCACACTCCGCTACGGCCTTCGATCCGTCCCGTTGCGAGGCCAAAGTCGGCGCAGACCCCGATCAGCGCATCCTCGAGCCACCGCACATGTGCCACCACGTCGACCGGGTCGGACAACGCGACGATGGGGTAGCCGGTGAGCTGCCCCGGCCCGTGCCAGGTGATTCTCCCGCCCCGATCGACGTCGATGACCGCAGTGCCGTCGCGCGGGCGCTCGAGCTTCGTCGTACGCCGTCCAGCGGTGTAGACCGGCGGATGCTCCAGCAGCAGCACGGTGTCGGGTTCTTCGCCGGCAACGACGGCGGCGTGCATACGTCGCTGCTCGGTCCACGCCTGCTCGTAGGGAACCGTCCCGGCTCGAACAAACACCAACTCGGGCACGGCGCAACCCTACGCCGGACGCAGCTCGCAGCGGTCTCGGAATCCTTGTCCCGACAATCCCAATGCGGAGTTGAAACGGCTGCGCTGCGACTCCAGGGCGATGTACGCCGTCAGCTCGACGAGCCGCGCGTCGCCGAGTGACTGCCGGAGTTGCTCGACCTGCTCGTCGGTCACGCCGATGGGGGTGTCGGTCATCGCCTCGGCGTACGCCAGAACCTGGCGTTCCCGCTCGGTGAACAGGTCGGAGTCGCGCCACTCCGGGATTGCCTCCAGTTTCGACTCAGTGAGGGTGCCGTCGCTGTGCGCCTTCCAGTAGCCGAAGTCCATGCACCAGGCGCAGCCGAGACGAGCCGCGGAGGCAACGACCGCGAGATCGCGCAGCCCCGGATCGAGGCTGCGCCAGCGGCGCTCGACGACGAGTTCGTTTCGAATGTTCGCCCAGAGCACCCACGGCTGGTGGGCGGCCGCAGCAAGTGGTTCGAGCACTGCGCCGTACCGGCGGCGGGAGACTCCGGCAGCAACCCGGCCGAGCCAGCCGGTGCTTTCGACGTTCAACGGGATTCGGGCCATTCCAACCTCCTCGGTAACGGTCACCATGAGGACGGGACGTGGGCAACGAACGTGACGGTGAGCTGCCTCACAGCCCGCGTTGCCGACGTACCGCGGCCAGCTTGCCCGGGGCCACGACGAACAGCAGCTCGGTGGCGCGTCCGGTTGACAGCTGCTGCGTCACGACCGCAACCGGCACGCCGGCTTCGGTGACGAGCAGTCCCGGGAGGCCGTTCACTTCGACGGCGGACATCGCCAGCCGGGCGCCCTCGCGTTCACGCAGACCGGCCAGGAATCGCAGTACCTTGCCGGCGCCCTGGATCGGACGCAGCGCCGCCCGAACCTGCCCCCCGCCGTCGCTGACGAGCTGGATGTCCTCGTGCAGCAGTGCGAGCAGCGGTGTGAGGTCCCCGCTGTCGAATGCGGCCACCATGGCCTCGGTCAGCCGACGGTGTTCGGTCGGATCAGCGCGACGACCACCAGGTGCCCGCAGATCCGCGGGCAGCCGCCGCCGTGCCCGGGCGAGCAACTGCCGGCTCGCCGCCTCCGTCGCACCGAGGGCGGTGGCCACCTCGGCGTGCGACAGCCCGAGTCCCTCGTGCAGAACGAGTGCGGCGCGCTCGCGCGGCGACAATCTTTCGAGGACGCGAAGAGCGCCAAGGGAGAGCAGTTCACGGCGTTGCACCGCCGCGAGCGGATCGTCGACGCTCTCGCCGGTCAGGACGGGCTCAGGCAGCCAGGGTCCGACGTACTCCTCCCGGCGGACGCGAGCCGAACGCAACTGGTCCAGGCAGATGTTGGTGACCACGCGGATGAGCCATGCCTGCGGTGCCTCGATGCCCGTCGCACCGTGCCACCGAAGCCACGTCTCCTGGACGGCGTCCTCGGCGTCGCTGGCCGAGCCCAGCATCCGATATGCCACGCCGAACAGCAACGGCCGGAAGGCCTCGAAATCCTCGGTAGGTGAGACGTCTGCTGCCACGATGTTCTCAGTGGTGTAACTCGCGGAGGACCGCGCGGGCGGCGCGGGCACCGCTGGCCATCGCGCCTTGGATCGACGGAGTGTCACGGTGGTCGCCGGCGACGAAGAGCCCGTCACCGAGCGACACCGGCTTGCGCAGGTTGCCGAGCGGCGGAAGTGCCGCAGGTAGCGCCTGCCGCACCTGGACGGCGTCGATCAGCTCCCAGTCCCCAGTGGACAGTCCATAGAGGACACTCAGGTGGCGGCGTACGGCGTCGTCGTCTTGAGTCCTGGCTCCGAGCACCGAACTGCTGACGAGGGCACGCCCATCGCCGCTGTACGACGGGGCGGCGTTCGTGAGCACGAGGGAGTTGACCACCGGTCCCGACCGCTCACCGTCCAGCACCAGGATCGACTCGCGCAGCGGTGGCTCGGCAGTCGCGTGGTAGTAGGTGGTCACCGCTCGCATCGCCGCGGGTGGGCCGAGTGCGGGCAGCAGCGCGGCCGCGGTCACCGGGTCCGCCGCCACGACGACAGCGCGGCAGGTCATCGATCCGGCGTTCGTCTCGACGGCGCCGGGGTGCACAGCCGTGACCGTCGTGTTCAGGTGCAGCGCGTCCGCGATAAGCCCGGCGCTCAGCTGTCGCGGGATGGCAGTCATCCCGTACGCCGGAACGCCCACGGCGCCGCGGGCGAACGATCGCCAGACCAGGTCGACGAACCGGCTGGAGGTCTCCAGGCTGTCCTCGAGCAGCACGCCGGACAGGAACGGCCGGACGAAGCGGTCGATGATCGTCTCCGACAACCCGCTGGCCCGGGCCGCGTCGTACGCACTCGTCTCCGGACGTGCCAGGAGCTGGGGGACGGGCAGGACGGCGTCGGCCGCGATCATCGCGGCCAGCCGCAGCTTGTCCGCGATCGATCCGATCGGCGCGGACAGCGTGTCCAGTGCGCCGAGCGGGCGCCGTCGCGGGTCGGCCAGCCGGTGCATTCTCCCGTCCAGGTGAACCATGGCTCCGGGTGTGAACGCCTGCACCTGCAGGGCGCCGATGTCCAGCTCCCGGCGTACCCGGGGATAGTCGGTGTTGAGAACCTGGAAGCCGCGGTCGAGCCGGAATCCGTCCACGACGTCGGTGGCGACCCGACCCCCGACCCGGTCGGCCGCCTCGAGTACAGCGACCTCGAGCCCAGCTCGGGTGAGCGTCCTCGCGGCGACCAGTCCGGCCAGCCCGGCGCCCACCACCACGACGTCGACTCGGGTCTCCGGCGGCACCTGCGAAGCGTAGTCCGAGCCGGAGTGGCCGCCGCATGCGGACGTGAGGGTCGCAGTACCCAGCCACGACGTCCGAGCAAGAGTGAGCAATAGTTCACTTCTACTCGGACGCGACGGGCGGCGCGGTGCGGGGGTGGCCGGCCTGTGGATAACGCAAGCAGGCCACGGCCGGCTGCTCCTACCCTGACCCGGTGGTCAGAGACGTGGGTGACTATCGGGTGGCGGCGCTGCTCGGCTACGGGGGTGCCGGTGAGGTGTGGCGGGCCACGCACCGCCGAAGCGGCGACGACGTCGCGCTCAAGTGGCTGCGCGGCAGCCATCCCGACAACCGTGAGCGGCAGCTGCGGGAGGCGCGGCTGCTGGCGGCGGTGAGCCATCCGAACCTGGTGCGTCTGCACGAGGTGGTCGTGGACCACGGCGAGCCCGTCCTCGTCCTCGACTACCTGCCGGGCGGGAGCCTTGCCTCGCTGCTGGCTCGCCGCGGCCGGCTGACCGCCGGCGAGGTGGTGTCGATCGTGGCGCCCCTGGCCGCGGCGCTCGCCTATGCCCACGACGAGGGACTCGTCCACGCGGACGTCACGCCCGGCAACATCCTCTTCACCGAGCGAGGCCGCCCGGTGTTCACCGACCTCGGTATCGCCCGGGTCCTCGGCGAGGCGGCCGATCCACAGGCCACACCCGCGTACGTCGATCCCGTTGTCGCTCGGGGTGCGGCTCCGGCGCCGGCCTCCGATGTGTTCGGCCTGGCGGCGGTCGCCTTCCATGCTTTGGCCGGCATCCCGCCCTGGAACGCGGCGACCGCTGCCGACGCCCTCGCGGTGGCCGCGTCCGGCGACGTTCCCGATCTGCAGCGGCTGGCCCCCGACGCTCCGGCCGACCTGGTGGAGGTGCTGTGCAGAGCGCTCTCGGCGCAGCCGCATCTGCGTGGCACAGCCGCCGAACTCGCCCTCGACGTACGGCACGCCTGCCTGCCCGAACCGGTGAGGTTCTCCGCCACCGACGCGGCCGCGCGGGCCCGCGCGAATGCCACCGGCGCGCTGACCCACGCCGTGCGGGTGCCGCGTCCCGAGGGCCCGGCGCACGCCGCGCCGCCACGACCGCCGGGTCGGTTGCGTCGCGCCGTCCACGCGGGCATCCGACGACGTCGTGACGTGCTGGCCGGTACGGCGGTGCTCCTCGCCATCGCCGC
>JACCTY010000094.1 GCA_013812145.1 Geodermatophilaceae bacterium
CATAGAGTTTCGGCGGCCATAGCGAAGGGGAAACGCCCGGTCCCATTCCGAACCCGGAAGCTAAGCCCTTCTGCGCCGATGGTACTGCGCGGGGGACCGCGTGGGAGAGTAGGACGTCGCCGGACAACTTCCCGATAGGGGTCACTTCCGAGTGGCCCCTATCGGCGTTTCTGGATCTGTCAGCCCCCGGGAGGTAACCGTGACGGCCAATGATGGACGGCCACCCCGACGCCGTGGCGGCGTCGGACAGGACCGAAGCGGCCGCGCCGCGCCGGGCGCCGGCGCTGCTGGGCAGCGACGTGGACCGGCCGCTGATCGGCAACCGCCCGTTCAGCCGGCTACACATCGGCGGCCGAGCCCGCAGCGGCGAACCATCGGGCCCGATCCGGAGATCGCTTCGCCGGAGGACTCCGATCCGTCCCTCCTTGCTGACGATGTACGCGCGGAACTCCGCACGCTGAGCGCCGACAATGCCGAGCGGGTGGGCCGGCATCTGGTCGCGGCCGGACTGCTGCTCGAGGAGGATCCCGTACGCGCGCTGAGCCACGCGCAGGCGGCTCGGCGAACAGCAGCGCGGCTCCCGGCGGTGCGCGAGGCGGTCGGCCTGGCTGCCTACCTGTCGGGGCAATGGCAGGTAGCCCTGACCGAGTTGCGTGCGGTGCGGCGGATGACCGGGGACAGCCGCCACCTGCCGCTGCTTGCCGACTGTGAGCGCGGGCTCGGTCGTCCTGACCGTGCCCTGGTTCTGGCCCGGTCGTCGGAAGCGGCGCAGCTTGGCCGCGCCGAGCGAGTGGAGCTGCGCATCGTCGAGGCAGGCGCCCGTCGCGACCTGGGGCAGCTCGAGGCGGCCCTGAACGTCCTGCAGGATGCCGGGCTGGCCCCGGAGCAGGCAGCGGGCTGGAGCATCCGGCTCTGGTACGCCTATGCGGACACTCTGTTGGCGGCCGGTCGCCCCGACGAGGCGCGGAACTGGTTCGAGGCCGTGGTGGGGGCCGACGAGGACGAACTGACCGACGCCGCTGACCGAATCGCAGCCCTCGACGGCGAGACCACGGCGGACGGGGCCTGAGCGACGGCAGGGAGGTACGACAGTTTTCCGCGGCCCTCCACAGCCAGCCCACCGCGTCCACAGCCGGGACAGTCCGGTCGACGCGGTCCCCGTCGCGGATGAGGCTGGCGATGTCGTTCAGTCGCACTTCCCGCAGGAGCAGAGCATGAGCCTGGCCGTGATACACCGTAACGAGGTCACTCTGGTAGGGCGATTGTCCGCAGATGCCGCCGAGCGGACGCTGCCCAGTGGGGACCTCGTCGTCTCGTGGCGAGTGGTGGTACAGCGCCCACCAGACCCCAGCCGAACGGCTGTTGCCGTCGACACGATCGACTGCGTCGCTCGGACCGGGGCTCTCGGGCGGCGGGCGATGACGTGGCTGCCTGGCGACACCATGGAGATGACCGGCGCATTGCGCCGCCGCTTCTGGCGCGGCGGCGACGGGGTCCGCAGCCGGTACGAGGTGGAGGTGGCCACCGCCCGCAGGGTTGGCCGGGCAGGCGCGAACGGAGGTGGTCAGATCTCCTCGGCGTAGGCGCGCAAGAGCAGGCCGTTGCGAGGCTTGGGGACGAACAGGGTGGACTTGCGGGGCATCCGCTCGCCGTTGCGGGCGACGGCGAGAACGCTCTCTGCCGGCGTCGGGCGAAGCAGGAGCGCGGTACCTCCGCCCCGGACAGCGGCCAGGGTCGACGCTACGTCGTGACCGAAGCTCACGCCGGCCTCATCGTCGGAGACCTTCCAGACCGAGCGGATGAGCAGGTGGTGGGCGATGGTCACGTCCAGCGTCCGCCAGGCCGCTGAGCGACGGCGCTGCACCGCAGCGTCGACAGCGGCCGGATCGGGGTCGGTCAGCAGGTACCAGGACCGCCCATCGGTCAACAGGAAGCAGGTGCGCGGTTGTGCCGCCAGCAGTCCCTCGGCGCCGTCGGCCGACAGACTGACCGGGCGAACCTTCATCACCCTGGCGACGGACTCCACGGCTCGGGCAAGCGGCAGAGCGGGCAGCACGCGGTGTATCGCCTGAACCTGGGGACCGTGAGCCCCGGTCGCCACGAGGTAGGCCAGCCCGCGATCCCACGGACCTGGACCGGCGCCCTTGGCATGGCAATGACGCTGCTGCAGCAGGTAGCTGGCGTATCGGTGGTGGCCGTCGGCGATGACGGCCGTGTGGCCTGCTAGGTCCGCAGCGATCCGCGCGATTGTCGTCGCGTCCACGACCGGCCACACCCGGTGGGTCACGCCGTCGGCGCCGGTCATGCTGATCAGCGGCGGGTCGGATACCCGTCCGTGGACGACCTCAGTGGCCTCGCCCCCGCCGTCGTAGACCAGCACGATGGGCTCGAAGTTGGCGCTGGTGGCCGTGGTGAGGGCGAGTCGGTCGGCGACCGGGCCGGGCATGGTGTCCTCGTGCGGCAAGATGATCCCCGCCGCCGGGTCGGCCAGCCCGACGGCGCCGACCAGGCCGCGGGTGCTTGTCGACCCGTCGGTCATCTCGTAGACGTACAGGCCCGGCTGGGCGTCGGCGGCAAGGATGCCGTGCTCACGCCACGCCGCCAGCGTTCGGGCGGCCTGCGAGTAGCGATCATGACCCCCGCCGGGGTCGGCTCGTGGGAGGATGAGCCGAACGACGTTGTGCGGATCGGTCCGTTCGAGGGCTTCTCGGCCCTCGGGGTCGATGAGGTCATAGGCAGGCGAGGTCAGCCTGGCCAGGACGGAGCGATCCCGCGTGGTGTACCGGACCGCCCGGAACGGCGACAGCTCAAGGCCCGGGGGGGAGGAGACGGACGAGCCGGCAGGGAGCGGCTCGGGTCCAGGCACTCACGCATCCTAGGCGCCCGCGCTGCCGTTGGCCGGGCTCGACGACGAGGGAGAACCGCCCGTGACCCGTCCCGGCGCGAACGATCACGACGCTGAGTACTACGGGGAGGTACCCGCCCGCAGACCATTCGACGACCTGCCGCCGCCGCCTCCGGACGTTGTCCCGAGAGGCGAGGTCTACGACTGGTACATCCGCGGAGTCGACCTGCTCAGCGAAGGAAACCCGGCCGCCGCGGTGATCATTCTCGGCCACGCGGTGGAAGCCGAACCGGACTCGCGGAGCGTCCGGGAGGCGTTTGCCCGAGCGCAGTTCGACGCCGGCTTGTACGACGAGGCGGTCGAGAGCTTCGAGTGGATCATCAGCGTGAATCCGGCCGACGACTATGCGCAGTTCGGCCTGGGACTGGCCGCCGCCCGGATCGGCGACCTCGCGGCGGCCGTGGAACACCTCGCGCTGGCCGCGGCGATGCGCCCCGACGTCACGCACTACAGCACCGCCCTGCGAGGAGCTCGCGCCGCCTTGACCGCCCGCCGGTGACATCCGCGGCCGCATCTGCCGCCAATCCCGACGGAGCCTTGCTCGGGTCGCCGCGTCCTCCGGCGCAGCTCTACGACGTCGCGCTTCTGGATCTCGACGGAGTCGTCTACCTGGGCTCGCAGCCCGTTCCCGGAGCCGCCTCCCACCTGGCTGCGGCGGCCGGCCTGGGCATGCGGCTCGGGTTCGTCACGAACAACGCAGCTCGCAGTCCACGCGCAGTGGCGCAGCAGCTGACTCGACTCGGCGTGCCGGCCGCCGCGGCGGATGTCATCACCAGCGCCCAGACGGCCGCGCGGGTGTTAGCCGAGCGGCTTCCGACGGGCGCCCGCGTGCTGATCGTGGGGACCGAGGCCTTGGCCGAGGAGGTTCGGCTGCGCGGCTTGGTGCCCATCCGTGGCTTTGCCGAATCCTCCGGCGGGACCGCTGTCGAGCCAGTCGCCGCGGTCGTTCAGGGCTACTCTCCCGACACCGGCTGGCGTGACCTCGCGGCGGCGTGCCGGGCGGTGCGCAGCGGGGCGTGGTGGGTCGCGTCCAACGGCGACGCCACCGTTCCCTCAGTAGGTGGACCGCTTCCCGGGAACGGCGCCTTTGTCGATGTCGTCCGTCGTACCACGGGCCGAGAGCCGTTGGTCACCGGCAAACCGGAGCCGTCGATGCATGTCGAGTGCCTCGATCGGATGAAGGCACTGCGGCCGCTTGTCGTCGGCGACCGCTTGGACACCGACGTCGAGGGTGCTGCCCGCGTCGGCTGCCCCAGCATGATCGTCTTGACCGGCGTCACCCAGCCGGCCGATCTGCTGGTGGCATCACCACAGCATCGACCGACCTACCTCGGTGCCGACCTCGGCGCTTTGCTGTACGCGCATCCGGAGGCCCGGCAGCTGCCGTCGGGGTGGACCTGCCAGTCCTGGTCGGTCGCGGCCGGCGACGTGCTGTCGCTGTCCGGGTCGGGAGAGCCGTTGGACGCCCTCCGGGCGTTGTGCGCGGCCGCCTGGTCCAGCGGGATCGCGTCGGTGACAGCTGCCGACACCTCGGCGAAGCAGGCGCTTGAGACGTTGGCCGTCCCTCACGCCTGAACCGGTCAGAGCATCTTTCGCAGTCTGAGCAGATCCATGATGCTGGCGTCCACGCGCAGCCGCCCACTGCTCCAGGCCGCGCCGAAGCCCAGCGATCCGGCTACCAGGCGGATCAGGTCGTCACTGGTGGTCGCCAGTTTGATGTCGGCCTGAGCCGAGGTCGCCGGGTCGGCCTGCGCGACGTCCTCGAGCTGTCCGTCGTGCAGCTCGCCGGAGAACACCACCCCGAGATCGGTGATCCGGCAGGACACCGAGCGTTCCAGCGAGCCGTTGGAGCCTCCGGAACCGGCGATGATCGTCGATAGCTGTCGCAGCGCCCGTTCGCACTCTTGCTGTGTAGCCATCGGCCCTCCGCTCGGTCGCACGCTACCGCTGCCGGTCGCGTCGCACCGCGCACAGACGGCTGGGGCGGTACCGTGAGCCAGCACACAGTGGGCAGGAGGTGCGCATGGTGCGTGATGCCGTACGCGGTTACTGGGCGTTGGCCAGCGGACTGACCGACGTGACCCGGCAAAAGGCGCTGGCCGCCGCCCGAGCTCTGGTCAGTCAGGGCGAGGCGACCGCCGAGCAGGTCAGCGCGATCGCCGAGGACCTGCTCAGCACGTCGTTGAGCAACCGGACGGCCTTGGTCAACGTGGTCCGCTTCGAGGTCGATCGGGCCCGCTCCATGATGGGAGTGGTCACCACGGCAGAGCTGACGGCCCTGTCCCGCAGAGTCGACGACCTCGAGTCCGAACTCGCTGCCGTCCGGTCTGCGCCGGCTGGCGCCGGGGCAACCAGGGGCAGGCCGGCGAAAAAGGCGACGGCGAAAAAGGCAGCCAAGGCGTCCCGGCCCGGCGCTCCGACGCGCAAGGCGACTCCGGCGCCCAAGAAGGCCACTGGAAAGGCGCCCAGCCAAACGGCAGGCAAGGCGACTCCGGCACCCAAGAAGGCGCCCAACAAGACGACCAGCCAAACGGCGCGCAAGGCGGCCGCGAGCGCCACCGGGCGGTCGGGGGCCGGTACGGCGGGCAGCGGGTCCAGTTCGTGAGTCAGGTCGAGCCCGGCCCCGCTGTCGGTACGCCGTTCCCGCCGGAGGCCGCACAGCCTTCGGCGGTGCAGGCCGACGGCGGTGCCGGCTTCGACTTCGCCGTTCTCGACGCGCTGCCGGTTGCCGACCACCCGGCGGCCTACGCTGACCTGCATGACCGCCTCCAAGAGGCCCTGTCGTCCCTCGACGAGGTGTGAGGAGCCGATCGCAGGTGGTACGGCGGGCCCGGCTGGACGCCGAACTCGTCCGGCGCGGCCTGGCCCGCTCCCGGGAGCAGGCCGCGGAACTGGTGCATGCCGGTCGGGTCCGGATCGGAGGGCAACGCGCGACCAAGCCGGCGACGGCGATCGATGCCGCAACTCCGGTGCTCGTCGAGCAGGATCAGCAGGCTCCCGGTTACGTCTCCCGTGGCGGGTACAAGCTGCAGGGCGCACTCAGCGCCTTTGCGGGAGTCAGGGTGGCCGGCCGGCGCTGCCTTGACGCCGGCGCATCGACCGGCGGCTTCACCGACGTCCTACTCCGCCACGATGCCCGCCGGGTCGTGGCCGTCGATGTGGGATACGGCCAGCTGGCGTGGTCACTGCGCACCGACGAGCGGGTGGTGGTGCTTGACCGGACGAACGTCCGGGGACTGCGCTCGGAGGACATCGGCGGAGCAGCGGACCTTGTGGTCGCAGACTTGTCGTTCATTTCGTTGCGGCTCACCCTCCCGGCGCTCGCCGCCTGTACGGCGCCGGACGGCGATCTGCTGCCGATGGTCAAGCCGCAGTTCGAGATCGGCCGTGACCGGCTCGGCGCCGGAGGCGTGGTCCGCGACCCTGAACTCCGAGCGCAGGCCGTACGGTCTGTGGCCATGAGCGCACAGGAGAGCGGGTTCGGGGTGGCCGGCGTGGTGGCCAGCCCGCTGCCAGGGCCTGCGGGAAACGTGGAGTTCTTCCTGTGGCTGCGCCGTGACGCCCCGGCAGTGGACCCGGCCGCCATCACCGCCGCCGTCGAGCACGGACCGGCATGACGGTTACCCCGCCCGGCTCCGTCCAGTCCGCTCCTGCGGTGTGCTCCCGGACGGAGCCGGGCTCATGACTGATCCCTCGGCATCCGCTCCGGACAGCGGTGCCGGGCGCAGTGCGCTGCTGGTCACGCACACCGGACGCGAGGACATCGTCGAACTCGCCCGCGACGTAGCCGGTCGGCTCGGCAGCGCCGGCATGGCCGTACGGGTGCTGGCCGAGGAGGCCCGCGAGCTCCGCCTGGTCGATGCCGAGGTGGTCGCGGTCGACGACTGCGCCGCGGATGGAGCGGAGATCGTGCTGGTGCTGGGTGGCGACGGAACCTTCCTGCGGGCGGCTGAACTGGCCCGGCCGAGCGGCGCGCCGCTGATCGGTGTGAATCTCGGCCGGATCGGCTTTCTGGCCGAGACCGAACCGGAGGCGCTGGCCGACACCGTGGCGCACATCCTGGACCGGCGCTACTCCGTGGAGGAGCGGTTGACCCTCGACGTCCGCGTCGAAGTCGGCGGCGAGGTCGTCGCCGAGGCGTGGGCGCTGAACGAGGCGTCGGTGGAGAAGACGTCCCGGGAGCGCATGCTCGAAGTGGTCATCGAGGTGGACGGCCGGCCGCTGACGAGCTTCGGCTGCGACGGCGTTCTGTGCTCGACGCCGACCGGCTCGACGGCGTACGCGTTCTCCGCCGGCGGGCCGGTGGTCTGGCCGGACGTCGACGCCCTGCTGCTCGTACCGAACAGCGCGCATGCGCTGTTCAGCCGCGCGCTCGTGACGTCGCCGACCTCGGTGCTCACGGTCTGCGTCGCCGCCGGCGGGCATGACGCCGTCCTGTTCTGTGATGGCCGTCGTACCGTGCCGGTGCCTGCCGGCGCCAGGGTCGACGTCCGCCGCGCGAGCCAGCCCGTTCGGGTGGTCCGGGTGCACACGACGCCGTTCAGCGACCGGCTCGTCGCGAAGTTCCAGCTGCCCGTGCTCGGCTTCCGCGAGCAGCGGAAATGAGCACCAGCCGCGAGCAGCCGAAATGAGCACCAGCCGCGAGCATCGGACGTAGCCGGCCGTGCTGGAGGAGATTCGCATCCGGGGCCTGGGCGTCATCGACGATGCCACCGTGCAGTTCTCGCCCGGCCTGACCGTGGTCACCGGCGAAACCGGCGCTGGCAAGACGATGGTGGTCACCGGACTTCAGCTCCTGTTCGGCGGCCGAGGCGACAGTGGACGGGTGCGCACCGACTCCGGCCGTGCCTTGGTCGAGGGTCGGCTTCGCCTCGATGACACCTCGCCCGTGTTGCTGCGGGCAATGCAGGCCGGCGCGGAGATCGACGACGACGGCAGCCTGCTCGTCTCCCGCTCGGTCAGTACCGACGGCCGTTCCCGAGCCCACCTCGGCGGACGGGCGGTGCCGCTGACTGTGATTGCCGAGGTAGCCGCCGACCTGCTCGCCGTCCACGGCCAGTCCGACCAGGTCCAGCTGCTGCGCCCGGCCGAACAGCGCGCCGCCCTGGACCGGTACGCCGGAGCAGAACTCGTCGACATCGCGGGCCGGTACGCCGAGGCGTTCCGGCGCTGGCGGGCCGCGACGGACGCCCTCACGGAGCGGACCACGAACGCGCGCGAGCTGGTGTTGGAGGCCGACGTGCTCCGGCGGGGACTGGCGGAGATCGAGGCGCTGGACCCACAACCGGGCGAAGACCGCGCTCTCGACGCGGAGGCGGCCCGGCTCGCTCATGCGGATGTGCTGCAGCAGGCCGGCCGCGACGCGCACGAGGCACTGGTCGGCGATCCTGCTGGCGACGGGACCGACGTGTCCGGCCTCCTCGGCCACGCCCGCCGCGCGCTTGCCCGCGCCACGGCGTACGACGAGCACCTCGCCAATCTGGACAAGCACCTCGCGGAGGTCGGCTACCTGGTCGCCGACGCAGCGTCGGAGCTGGCCTCCTACGCCGAGCGGGTCGAGAGCGACCCGGTGCGGCTGGAACAGGTCCATCAGCGCCGGGCCGGCCTGCAGGTCCTCCTCCGCCGGTACGCCGACAACGTCGACGAGCTGCTGACCTGGGCCGAGCGGGCCGGGCGGCGGCTGCTCGAGCTGGACACCTCCGACGATGCGTTGCGGGCACTCGCCGACGAGCGCGACGCCGCCGAGGCGCTGGCGGCCATGGCAGCGGTCGGGTTGACCGCCGCGCGATGCGAGGCCGCGCAGCGCTTCTCGGCCGCGGTGTCAGCGGAGCTGGCTGGTCTGGCGATGCCCCACGCGAACGTGCAGGCGGCCGTCCGCCCACGAACGGCGACCGCCGGCCAGCCGGTCCTCAGCGTCGACGGCGTGCAGTGTGGCGCTGGTGCCGAGGGGACAGACGATGTCGAGCTGCTGCTGGCCGCGCACGCCGGCGCGCCGCTGCAGCCACTGCAACGCGGAGCCTCCGGCGGGGAACTGTCCCGCGTGATGCTCGCGATAGAGGTGGTGTTCGCCGACGCGGACCCGGTGCCGCTGCTGGTCTTCGACGAGGTCGACGCCGGTGTCGGCGGACGTGCGGCCGTGGAGGTGGGGCGCCGGCTGGCCCGGCTCGCCCGCGACCACCAGGTCGTCGTCGTCACCCACCTGCCACAGGTGGCGGCGTACGCCGATGCGCACATCGTCGTGGACAGGACGGCCGAGGCCGGCGTGACCAACAGCGCCGTACGACGCCTGGACGACGCGGACCGGGCCGTCGAGCTGGCGCGCATGCTCGCCGGGGTGGACGACAGCCGGCACGCGCGCAAGCACGCGCACGAGCTGATCGCGAGGGCGAGACACGACAAATCGGGGCGGCCCGCGGGCGGCAGGAGACCGCGTGGCGGGTCCGTCAACACCGTGATTCGGTGAAAGAATGGCCCAATGAAGCTTGGCACTCTGCGCCGCGGGCGCGCCACTGACGCGCTTCCCGGGGTGGTAGGGGTGGTCCGGCTGGATCGGCGTACCAAGAACCTGACGAAGCGGTTGAATCCGGGTGACGTGGCGGTCATCGACCACGTCGACCTCGACCGGGTCAGCGCCGACGCCCTCGTCGGCTGCGGGGTCTCCGCTGTCGTCAACGCCTCGCCGAGCATCTCCGGTCGATATCCCAACCTCGGCCCGGGGATCCTCATGCAGGCCGGCATTCCGCTGCTCGACGGCGTCGGCAAGGAGGTCTTCGCCGGCCTCAAGGAGGGCACCAAGGTCCGGGTCGACAGGGACACCCTCTATGCCGGGACCAAGACCGTGGCCACCGGCGCGGAACAGACCGAGTCCAGTGTCGCCGAGGCGATGGTCGAGGCCAGGGCGGGGCTGTCGACGCAGCTCGAGGCCTTCGCCGCGAACACCATGGAGTACATGAAGCGCGAGCGTGCGCTTCTCCTCGACGGTGTCGGCGTGCCCGAGATCAAGACGCCCATCGAGGGCAAGCACGTCCTGATCGTCGTCCGCGGCTACGACTACAAGGAGGACCTGGTCGCCCTGCGGCCCTACATCCGCGAATACCGCCCCGTCCTGATCGGGGTCGACGGCGGTGCCGACGCGCTGCGCGAGGCGGGTTTCAAGCCGCACATCATCATCGGCGACATGGACTCCGTCAGCGATACCGTGCTGCGCTGCGGCGCAGAGGTCGTCGTCCACGCGTACAGCGACGGCCGCGCACCGGGACTGGCTCGGGTCCAGGACCTCGGCGTGGAGGCGGTGACGTTCCCGGCGGCGGGCACCAGCGAGGACATCGCCATGCTGCTGGCCGACGAGAGGGGAGCCAGCCTGATCGTCGCGGTGGGCACCCACGCCACCCTGGTCGAGTTCCTGGACAAGGGCCGTGCCGGGATGGCCTCGACGTTCCTGACCCGCCTTCGACTTGGCGGCAAGCTCGTCGACGCCAAGGGTGTCAGCCGCCTGTACCGGCCGCGGATCTCCAACTCCGCGCTGTTCCTGCTCGTCATCGCCGCACTCGTCGCGATCGTCGCAGCACTGGCGGTGTCCACGGCGAGCCTGACCTGGCTGGAGATACTGCGCGACGCCTGGGACGACTTCACCTTCTGGCTCGAGGACCTCTTTTCGTGATCAGCTTCCGGTACCACCTCGTTTCGCTCATCTCGGTCTTTCTCGCCATCGCGCTGGGGATCGTGATCGGTACGACGCAGCTCAACGGCGCAGTGCTCGACGGGCTGGCCACGCAGGTGGACAACCTGACCGACGACAAGCGGGAGCTGGAGACCCGCAGCCAGACGCTGCAGAGCCAGCTCGCCGAGGGCGACGCGTTCGGCGAGGCGGTCGCACCGGTCCTCGTCGCCGACAAGCTCCCTGGCGCCACGGTGCTCGTCGTCCTGGCAGCGGAGGACATCGACGCCGACGTGGTCGATCAGACCACCGCCCTGGTCGAGGCGGCCGGCGCGACCGTGGCGGGAACGCTGCAACTGCTTCCCGAATACGGCGACCCGCAGGTCGCGCAGGATCTGCAGAACTACGCCACCAGCGAGGGAGTGCCACCGGGCATCCAGCTGCCCGTCACCGACGACGCCGGCATCCTGGTCGGAGCACTCCTCGGCACTGTGTTGATGAATCCGACGGAGGGCCTCGAGCCGGTCGACCCGACGGCGACGACGACCGTGCTCGCCGCGCTGTCCAGCCTCGGCGTACTCAGCGTCGAAAGTCCGGAGGTGGCCGGCGCGGACTACGCGATCATCCTCACGGTGGATGCACTCGACGGGGACGATGCCGTCGAGCGCAACACCACCCTGGCCGAGCTGGCCGAGGCGCTGGACACCGCAGGCAGGGGTGCCGTCGTCGCCGGCGACGCCCTGTCCGCGGGCGAAACCGGTCTGGTCGGTGCCATCCGCGCCGATCCCACTGGGGCTGCAGCGGTGTCCACTGTGGACAACGTGAACGTGGCCGCCGGTCGGGTGTCGACGGTGCTCGCACTGTCGGCCGAAGGACAGGGCACTTCGGGGAAGTACGGGACCGGCGAGGACACCCAGCCGGTTCCGCCTTTGGATCAGTGACCGAGCGCAGCGGGGCGCGCCAGGTGTCACCGGTCCATCGATGACCGCCGTGGGCCGGCTGGGTCTGGCCGCCGTCGGCGCCACGGTGGCCGAGGCCGTCCTCGCGGTGCTTCGCGGCGCGCCGCCGGGAGGCGCAGCGCTCTGGTCCCGCCTCAACTATCGCGGTGCACCGGTCAGCCTGCTGGCCGGCCCGGCCGTAGGCACAGCAGCGACCCTCACCGCAGGCGCGGGCGCCGTACCGTCGGTGTCCGTAGCCGCCCTCGTCGCGGGCGCCGGCAGCGGCATCGTCGGGGTGTACGACGACCTCGCCGGTGGCCAACCCCGCGACCGGCCGGACAAGGGCTTCGCCGGTCATCTGCGCGCGCTGCGTGAGGGCCGGATCAGCTCTGGTGTGGTCAAGCTCGGGGTGGTCGGGCTGCTGGGCCTGTTTGCGGGCCGCTCGGCTGGTCAGGGACCGGTCGACCGGCTGGTCGCCGGAGGAGTCGTGGCCGGTACGGCGAACCTGGTCAACCTGCTCGACCTGCGCCCGGGCCGGGCGATCAAAGTCGTGCTCCTGCTCGGTGCTCCGCTGCTGCTCGGCCGGCACGGGTTGCTGATCGCCGGCCCGCTGGGCGCGGCGGCCGCGGTGTTGCGCCGTGATCTCGGTGAGCAGGTCATGCTCGGCGACGGCGGTGCGAACGCGCTCGGCGCCCTGCTCGGCCTGCGGGCCGCACTGGCCGGCGGGCCCGGCTGGCGCCGTGCGCTGCTGGCCGTCCTCGTCGGGCTCACCGCGGCCAACGAGCGAGTGAGCTTCACCCGGGTCATCGAGGCCACGCCGGTGCTGCGTGATCTCGACGCGCTGGGCCGCCGCCCCGCGCCCCGGTAGGCAGTTGATGACGCGCCCCTCGGCAGGCCCGGTCGGGCCGGTGCTGCTCGGCGTGGCCGGCGCCGCCGGCCTGATCGCGGCCGTGACGATCCTGGCGAGGATCACCGGGTTCGGCCGCATCCTTGCCTTCTCCCGGACCGTCGGGCAGACCTGCCTCGGCGATACGTACCAGACCGTCAACACGGTGCCGAACATCGTCTTCGAGATCGTCGCCGGCGGCGCCCTGGCCAGCCTCGTCGTTCCGCTGCTCGCCCGTGCCGTCAACGACGGTGACCAGGAGCGGGCAAGCCGGATCAGCTCAGCGTTGCTGACGTGGAGCGTGCTGCTGCTGACCCCGATGGCGGTGGCCGTCGCCGTGTTCGCCGAACAGATCTCGGAGTTGCTGCTCGGGTCGAAGGGCTGCGCGGGAGCAGTCGAGGTCGGGGCGTCGATGCTGCGAGTCTTCGCACCGCAGGTCGTCCTCTACGGCGTCGGCATCGTGCTGACCGGTGTCCTGCACGCGCACCGGAAGTTCGGTGGTGCGGCGCTTGCGCCACTGCTGTCCAGCCTGGTGGTCATTGCGGCGTACCTGTTCTTCGGGCAGAGGACGCCGAGCGGGACCGATGTCGGGACTCTGGACCGCACCGCCGAGCTGATCCTGTCGGTCGGCACGACGCTCGGTGTGGTGACGCTGGCGCTCAGTCTGGCGCTCCCCTTGGCGCGCCTCGGTCTGCGGCTGCGGCCGACCCTGCGCTTTCCCGACGGCGTTGCCGGGCGAGCCCGCAGGCTGGCCGCGGCGGGTGTCGCCGCGCTGATCGCGCAGCAGATCTCGGTCGCTGTGGCGCTGTTGCTCGGTAACGGCGCCGGCGTACCGGCCGGGTCGGTCACCGTCTTCACCTATGCCCAGACGATCTACCTGCTGCCGTGGGCCGTTTTCGCCGTACCCATAGCGATGTCGGTGTTTCCCCGGCTGGCCGACCGCTGGGACGCCGCCGACGTTTCCTCCTACTCCCGGCTTCTCTCCGGGGCCACCCGTGCCGTGACACTCACCGCGTTGCTCGCCGCCGCCGTCCTGATCGCGGCGGCCGAGCCGATCGCGCGGATCGTGGTGGAGTCCGCCCCGGGCCGCCCCAGTGTGTCCACGCTCGCCGCCGGGATTACCGCGTTCGCGCCCGGACTGCTCGGTTACGGATGGTTCGCGCTGCTGTCCCGCGCCCTGTACGCGCGCGGGGAGGCGCGTTCGACCGCGATCGCGTGCGTCGCGGGCTGGCTCGCCGTCGTCGTCGCGGACGTCGTGCTGGCCGTGCGGTTGCCGCCGCAGGATCGGGTTCTGGTGTTGGCCGTCGGCAACAGCGTCGGGATGACGCTGCTCGGGGTGGCCCTGCTCGGCGTGGTGATTCGCCGGGCCGGTGGGCAGTCGTTGGCCGGCCTGGCGCGAACCGCCGGTGCCGGGTTGCTCGGAGCGGTCGTGGCCGGGATCGCCGGTCGGGTGATCGCCGACGTGCTCGACGCGCCAGGCATCCTCGCCGCCGTCTGGGCCACCGCGGCCGTGACGTTGTGCGTCGTCGTCCTGTTCGGGGTCATGATGGTTGTGACAGCGCGCTCGGAGGTCCGGGCGGCGATGTCGGTCCTCAACCGAGGCAGGGCGCACCAGGCTGCCGCAGCCGAGAAGGAGGTTCGTTGACCGGGCAGCTGGCCGGACGCCGGATCGCCCTGACGCTCGCTACCAGCACCGGCGGTGTCGGCGCACACGTCAGATCCCTGATCGAACCCTTGACGGCGGCCGGAGCGGACCTGAGCGTGTTCGGCCCGGCGGCCACCGAAGAGCTGTTCCGGTTCAGCACCGTCGGAGCACGCTTCGCCCCGGTCGAGATCGCTGCCAGCCCGCGCCCGGCGCGCGACGCCCGAGCGGCGGCTCGGCTGTACCGGCTCACCCGGCACTGTGATCTCGTGCACGCACATGGTCTGCGGGCCGGACTGGTCGCCGTGCTCGCGGGAACCGGACGATCGCGCCCCACGGTCCTCACGCTGCACAACGCCCTGCTCGATCCGCCAGGCCCGCGGCGGCGGATCCTCGAGCTGCTGGAAAGACTGGTCTGCCGTCGCGCCGACCTCGTGCTGGCGGTCTCCGGCGACCTGCTGGCTCGCGCGTTGCGGGCCGGCGCCGGCGACGTGCGGCCGGCGCCGGTCGCCGCCCCGCCACTGGGCGAATCGAGCAGATCGGCGGCCGACGTCCGGGCCGAGCTCGGGGCAGTCGACCGGCCGTTGATCCTCGCGCTCGGCCGGCTGCATGAGCAGAAGGGGTACGACGTCCTGGTCCCAGCGGCGGCCCGCTGGGCCTCCCGGGAGCCGGTGCCCCTGGTCGCCGTTGCCGGCAGCGGGCCGCTGGAGGCGCAGCTGCGCACGCAGATCGCCGAACTCCGCGCGCCGGTCCGGCTGCTGGGGCGGCGCGCGGACGTCGCGGACCTGCTCAACGCTGCCGACATCGTCGTGCTCCCGTCCCGGTGGGAGGGTTGGCCGCTGGTAGCCCAAGAGGCGCTGCGAGCCGGCCGTCCGTTGGTCACCACGGCCGTCGGTGGCCTGCCGGACCTCGTGGGGGACGGCGCCGTCCTGGTCCGCCCGGACGACGTGGACGCCCTCGACGCCGCCGTACGCCGGCTGCTGGACGACCCGGCCGCGGCCGAGGCGCTGCGCCGGGCGGCGACGGCGCGCGCGCAGCACCTGCCGACCGAGCAGGACACCGCGGGGCAGGTCGTGGCCGTGTACGCCGAACTTCTCGGCGCCGCCCAGTGAGGCGCTGGCTGCTCGGGTCGGTGTCCGCCGTACTGGCACTCCTCGGCGCGAGCGGGCCGGCCGCCGCAGCCACCGATGAGGCGACAGCCGAGCACGTCGTGATCGTGGCGGTTCCCGGCCTGGTGTGGGCCGATGTCAGCCAGCGCGGTACGCCGCAGCTGTGGTCGGCCGCGGAGACCGGCAGCATCGGTGCCCTGACGGTCCGGTCGGCCCGGTCGGTGACCTGTGTGCTCGACGGCTGGGTGACTCTCGGCGCCGGCAACCGAGCCAGGTTCAACCTGCCGCCGGAGCCGCTGTCCGCCCAGCCCGACGTGGTGCCGCCCGATCCCGGCGTGCCGCCCGAGGCGGTACTCGCCGGCTGCCTGCCGCAGGAGGAGGCGGGGATGAACCTCACCGCGGTCGTCTCCGTCCTCGACGAGTTCCCGGTGGTGAGCGATGACGCCTACGGCGCGCGACCCGGCGAGCTCGGCGCCGCCGTGAACTGTGCCACGGGTGTCGGTCGTGGGCCGGTCCTCGCGCTGCATCACGCAGGCGCCCAGACCGAACTGCTGACCAACCCACCGGGCAGCTCGACCGGCTGGACCCGCGTGGTCAGCCAGTGCCCTCTCACCGTCGTCTCGATGCCGGAGCTGATCGGGGCGGTGGACCGCGACGGAGCTTTGACGACACTGGACGAGCGGCTCGGGATCCTGCGCGGCGGACTCCCTCCGGCGGCCGAACTGATCATCGTCGGCAGCTCTGAGACCGGCGTGAACACTAGTTCCCTGCATGTGGCGATCGACGTGGGTCCGGGCATCGAGCCGGGATACCTCACGTCGGCCAGCACCGGGCGGGCGCCGTACGTGCAGCTCATCGATGTGGCGCCGACCGCACTGGACCGGCTTGGCCTGGATTCGCCGACCTCGATGGTCGGCCAGCCGTTTCAGCCTGGGCAGTCACGACCGGAGCCGCTGGCCGAGGCCGTCGCCGCGCTGACCGACGCCAACGTCGCGGCCCGCGCGCAGGGGTCGCTCACGACTACCTTCTTCTGGTGGCTGGTCGTGCTGACCGCCGCCCTGTGCCTGGCGTGCCTGCTCGTCCTGCGCGCTGGCACGCCGCTCAAGGTCGCTCGAGTGGTGGCGCTGGTGGTCGCCACACTGCCGGTGGCGACGTTTCTGGCCAACCTGGTGCCGTGGTGGCGGACAGCGACGCCGATGCTGCTCGCTGCCCTCGTCGCGGTCGCGATGGTCGCGATCTCGGCGTTGGCCCTGGCCGGGCCGTGGCGCTCACGCCCGCTCGGGCCGGAACTCGTGGTCGTGACGGTCACCCTCGCAACGCTCGCCGGGGATGTGCTGCTGGGATCCCGACTGCAGCTGGCCAGCCTGCTCGGGTACAACCCGATCGTCGCCGGCCGGTTCACCGGCTTCGGCAATATCCCGTTCGGGATCTTCGCGGCCAGCGCGCTGCTCTTCAGCGCCGCCCTGGTCCGGATCGCACCGCCCGCCCGGAAGCGGATCGTGTTGGTCGCCGCCGCCGTTGCCGCCGTCTCGGTGACCGGTGCGCCGGGGCTGGGCAGCGACTTCGGCGGCGTACTCGCTCTGGTCCCGGCATTTTTCGTGTTCGGGCTGGTGCTCCTGCGGCTGCGGCCGTCACCGGCCCGGCTCGGGCTGGCCGGACTCGCCGGCGCGGTGGTCGTGACCGGCATCGCCATGTTGGACTACCTGCGGCCGGCCTCGGAGCAGACCCATCTCGGCCGGTTCATCGGGCAGCTGCTCGACGGCTCGGCCAGGACCATCGTGCAGCGCAAGGCCGAAGCCAACATCGGGATACTCCTGCACAGCCCCCTGAGCCTGCTGATTCCGGTGTTCGCGGTCACCTTGTGGTTGCTGCTGCGGCCGGGCGGGCAGCTGCACGGACTGCTCGACCAGCGTGAGATCCGGGCCGGTCTGTCCGGTGTCGCGGTGGCCGGACTGGTCGGCTTCCTGGTCAACGACTCCGGCATCGCCGTACCGGTCGCGGCGGGCTGGTTGTTCGTTCCGCTGGCGCTGTCGGCCGCCACCGTCGGACACCACCCGGCAGAACCTCGCGGCACCGACGACTCCGGTGTCGACACACCTCGCGACCGGAGGTCGCGTGAGCCGGATCGGCGTATCGAGGGTGTTACCGTGAACTCCCGTGACAGCGCAGGTCCTGCGGACTGAGGCGATCGGACACGGGAGTCCCTTGTGAGTTTCGGACGGCATACGACCACGCCTGACTCCGTCCACTGCGCTCCAGCGGTGTGCTCGTGAACGGAGCCAGGCTCAAGACGACCAAGCATGTCTTCGTGACCGGGGGGGTCGCGTCCTCGCTGGGCAAGGGGCTGACCGCCAGCAGCCTCGGCAGCCTGCTCAAGGCGCGTGGCCTGCGGGTCACCATGCAGAAGCTGGACCCCTACCTCAACGTCGACCCGGGGACGATGAACCCGTTCCAGCACGGCGAGGTGTTCGTCACCCGCGACGGGGCGGAGACCGACCTCGACGTCGGGCACTACGAGCGGTTCCTGGACACCGAGCTCGCCGGCTCGGCCAACGTCACGACCGGCCAGGTGTACTCGACGGTCATCGCCAAGGAGCGCCGCGGTGAGTACCTCGGCGACACCGTGCAGGTCATCCCGCACATCACGAACGAGATCAAGGACCGGATCGTCGGGATGTCCACCGCCGCACTGGACCCAGCGGAGTCCACCGGCGTCGATGTTGTGATCACCGAGGTCGGGGGGACGGTCGGCGACATCGAGTCGCTGCCCTTCCTCGAGGCGATCCGGCAGGTCCGGCACGACGTCGGCAGGGACAATTGCTTCTTCCTGCATGTCTCGCTGGTCCCGTACCTCGCCCCCAGCGGGGAGCTCAAGACCAAGCCCACCCAGCATTCGGTCGCGGCGCTGCGCAGCATCGGTATCCAGCCCGACGCCATCGTCTGCCGATCGGACCGGGTCATCCCGGCCGGCCTGAAGCGGAAGATCTCGCTGATGTGCGACGTGGACCCCGAGGCGGTGGTCTCCGCGGCGGACGCACCGTCCATCTACGACATCCCGAAGGTGCTGCATGGCGAAGGCCTGGACGCCTACGTCGTACGCCGGCTGGGACTACCCTTCCGCGACGTCGACTGGACGGTGTGGGGCGACCTGCTGGATCGGGTCCACCGGTCCAAGCAGACGGTGACCATTGGGCTGGTCGGCAAGTACGTCGACCTGCCCGATGCGTACCTGTCGGTGATCGAGGCGGTCCGCGCCGGCGGATTCGCGCACCGCTCCAAGGTGGACATCCGGTGGGTCCCGTCCGACGACTGCGACACGAGCGCCGGCTGCCAGCAGGCATTGTCCGACCTGGACGGCGTGGTCATCCCCGGCGGTTTCGGCGTCCGCGGCATCGAAGGCAAGGTCTCCGCGATCCGCTACGCGCGAGTGAACGGGATCCCGGTCCTGGGTCTGTGCCTCGGCCTGCAGTGCATGGTCATCGAGGTCGCCCGCAGCCTGGCCGGGCTGGACCGGGCGAACTCCGCCGAGTTCGACCCCGGGACCCCGCATCCGGTCATCGCGACGATGGCCGACCAGATGGACGTGGTGGCCGGAGAGCGCGACATGGGCGGCACGATGCGCCTCGGCGCCTACCCGGCCGCGCTGAACCCTGGCTCGATCGTTGCGACGGCGTACGGGGAGAACAAGGCCGAAGAGCGGCACCGCCACCGGTACGAGGTCAACAACGCTTACCGGTCGGCTTTGGAGGAGGCGGGTCTGGTCTTCTCCGGCCTGTCACCGGACGGGCGGCTGGTGGAGTACGCCGAACTGCCGCGCTACGCCCATCCGTTCTTCGTCGGCACGCAGGCGCACCCTGAGTTCACCTCGCGCCCGACCCGGCCGAACCCGCTCTTCGCGGCGTTCATCCGGGCGGCGATCGACTACTCCGAGGCCGCCCGCCTCCCGATCGAATCGGCATGACTCCGCTGGCAGCCCCCTCTGCCGCAGCTCCCCTCCGGGGATATGCCGTCGAAAGCTCCGAGGAGATCTACGGCGGGAAGATCTTCAGCCTGCGCAAGGACTCTGTGCGGATGCTGGACGGGCAGGTGGCGGTCCGGGAGACCGTGGCCCACCCAGGCGCGGCGGTCGTCGTCGCCTTGGATGAGCAGGAGCGGGTCGTACTGATCCGGCAGTACCGCCATCCGGTCCGGGACTACCTCTGGGAACTGCCCGCCGGACTGCTGGATGTCCAGGGGGAGGCGGCACACCGCAGCGCCGCCCGGGAACTCGCCGAGGAGGCTGGCCTCATCGCACGGCGGTGGGACACCCTGCTCGATCTGCGTAGCTCGCCCGGGTTCAGCGACGAGGCGGTCCGCGTCTACCTGGCCCGCGACCTGTCCGACGTCGCCGCGGCGGACCGGTACGTCGGGGAGCACGAGGAGAGCGACCTGACCATCCGACGGGTGGACCTCGACGAGGCGGCGCGCTGGGTGCTGGCCGGACGGATCGAGAACGCCGCTGCCGCTGCTGGAGTGCTCGCGGCGTTGGCCGCGCGGGCGGCCGGTTACAGCGGCCTTCGGGCGGTGGACGCACCGTGGCCGGCCAAGCCGACGCACGCCTCATGACTGTGACCTCGTGAATCAGCGCCTGGGCAGCGGGCTGGCGCTGCTCGGGGCGGCGGCCTTTCTGGTCTTCGCCTTGGAGCCCCGGGGGCCGTTGGCCTTTTACTGGTTGCCGTTGGCCGCGGGCGCAGGTTTCCTGACAGCCGCTGCCGCGTCGGGCCGTCCCGGTCAGATGTGGGAGGCCGGGTTCGTGCTGACCGGGTGGGGAATCTCGGCCGCGCTCGTGCTGAGCGGCACCGTGGATGTGGACCCCGAGGTCGGCTACCTCGTCGGCGTCGGCGTAGGCGTCCTCGCCGCTTGCGTCGCGGCCCGTCGGTTCCGGCTGCGCGTCACGTTGCCGGGGCTGTCATTGGCCGTGCTGTACGTCGTGCTGTCCTACCTGTGGGGTCTGTACGGCCCGGAAACGCTCCGCACCGACCCGGCGGTGTTCGCCGTACTCATCGCGGTGCGTGGGCTGGTCGAGCTGCGCCAGTCAACCCGCGGCAGCCGGGCGGTCTGAGCGTTCGCAGCGGGCGTGTGCGGAGGAAGGCTCACGGGCGCGCACTCCCGAGTGCGGTTCGGGGCGCAGGGGTGGCGCTTGCGAACATCCCACGTCGGGCAAGGTCACCTGGCTTTCCGGACACGAAACGTCCTGAATGGGGCCTACGGTTGGGCGCCATGACCGACAGCGACCACCGTGGGAACCGCCCGTCGCCGGCACCGACCTTGAGCACTTGGTCGGTGCGCTCGATTGCCTGCGCATGACCTTCCGCTGGAAGGCCGACGACCTCGACGCCGCCGGGCTGCAGACCCGCATCGGCGCCTCGACGCTGACCCTCGGCGGCCTGCCCAAGCATCTCGCTGCCGCAGAGGACATGAAACTGCTGGTGTGTGATGAGCACGCGGGGGTCGAGGATTGGCAGGTGGTGGCCTGCGGGGCGTGCGCCTACTTCCGTACTGGGTCGTTCGCGACTAGTGGTCAGGAACGTAAGTTCGTCGGGGGTTTCGGTTGGCCGTCGCCGCGGCCCGGTGAGCCCGTATGCAGGGTGTTCGCCGCGGTGGCACCTTTTGGTCCTTTGCCCGGCGGCCGGCCGGACGC
>JACCTY010000106.1 GCA_013812145.1 Geodermatophilaceae bacterium
ACGATCTCGCGGATCTGGCTGTTCTTCAGCCGGTCGACGGCCGGACCGGACAGCACCCCGTGGGTAGCCGTCGCGATCACCTCGGCGGCACCGGCGGCGATCAGTGCTTCGGCCGCCTTGACCGTCGTACCCCCGGTGTCGATCATGTTGTCGACGATGATGCAGACCCGGCCGTCGACGTCGCCGACCACGCGGTTCGCGACCACCTGGTTCGGGGTCAGCGGATCGCGGGTCTTGTGGATGAACGCCAGCGGGCAGCCGCCCAGCCGGTCGGTCCATCGCTCCGCGACCCGCACCCGGCCGGAGTCCGGTGCGACCACGGTCAGCTCCCGGCCGGCGTACTGGCGCATCACGTAGTCGCTGAGCAGCGGCAAGGCGAACAGGTGGTCCACGGGGCCGTCGAAGAAGCCCTGGATCTGCGAGGTGTGCAGGTCCACGGCCATCAACCGGTCCGCCCCCGCTGTCTTGAACATGTCCGCGACCAGCCGGGCCGAGATGGGCTCGCGGCCGCGGTGCTTCTTGTCCTGCCGGGCGTACGGATAGAACGGGGCGACGACGGTGATCCGCTTGGCCGAGGCCCGCTTGAGCGCGTCGACCATGATCAACTGTTCCATCAACCAGGTGTTGATCGGCGCCGCATGACACTGGATCGCAAAGGCGTCACAGCCGCGGACGGACTCCTCGAAGCGGACGAACAGCTCGCCGTTGGCGAACTCGTACGACGAGGTAGGCGTCAACGTGACGCCCAGGTACCCGCCGATTTCCTCGGCTAGCGCCGGGTAGGCGCGACCGGAGAAGAGCATCAGGGTCTTGCTCGTGGCCTGCTTGATCGCGCTCATCCCGATGAGTCCTCGGTTTCTGCTCGGGCAGCCGCAGCCGCAGCCGGACTGCCGGGTCGGCGGCGGCGGACCCAGTCGCGGATGTTGCGCTGCCGGGCCCGCCCGACCCCCATCTCGCCGGGAGGGACATCGTCGGTGATCACCGAGCCGGCCGCGGTGTAGGCGCCGTCCCCGATCGTCACCGGCGCGATCAGCATCGTGTCGCTGCCGACCCGCGCGTGCGCACCCACGACGGTGCGGTGCTTGGCCACCCCGTCGTAGTTGACGAATACCGTCGCAGCACCGATGTTGCTGCCGGGCCCGACGCTGGCGTCCCCGACATAGGACAGATGCGGCACCTTGGCGCCCTCCCCGATCTCGCTGGCCTTTATCTCCACGAACGCCCCTGCTTTGGACCCGCGCCCCAGCCAGGTGCCGGGCCGCAGGTACGTGTAGGGCCCCACCGTCGCGCGCTCGCCGATGTCGGCGGACGTGCACTGTGACCGGACCACGGTGGCGCCTTCGCCGACCGTGCAGTCGACGAGCGTCGTGTCCGGACCGATCCGCGCGTTCGTGGCGACCGTCGTCCGCCCGGACAGCGCGCTACCGGGCAGCAGCGTGACGTCCGGCGCGAGCTCGACGTCGACGTCCACCCACGTCGTGGCGGGATCGAAGATCGTGACGCCGGCGCGCATCCATGCCGACAGGATCCGGTCGTTGAGGGTACGGCGACGTGCGGCCAGCTCGACCCGGTCGTTGCAGCCGAGGATGTCGTCCGGATCGGCCGCGGTGCTCGCCCGGACGACGTGGCCGTCGGCGGCGAGCAGGCCGACGACGTCGGTGAGGTACTGCTCGCCCTTGCTGTTGTCCGTGGAAAGCCGCTCCAGGGTCGCGGCGAGCAGCCCGGTGCCGACGGCGTACACCCCCGCGTTGACCTCGCGGATCTGCCGTTGGGCGTGGGTGGCGTCGGCGTGCTCGACGATGCCGCTGACCGAGCCGTCCGCGGCGCGGGTGATCCGACCGAGACCGGTGGGGTCGGCCACCTCCGCGGTGAGGACGGTCAGCGCCGCCCCGCTGCCCCGGTGATCCTCGACTAACGCCCGGACGGTCTCGGCGGTCAGCAGCGGCGCATCGCCGTTGAGGACGACCACGAAGCCGTCGCGCTCGCCGAACGCGGTGAGCGCGAGGGCGGTCGCGTGCCCACTGCCGTTGCGTTCTGCCTGCAACACCGTCCGCGCCCGCGGGTCCACGGTGGCCAGGTGCCCGGCTACCAGTTCGCTCCCGTGTCCGACCACGACCACGGTGTACGCCGGCCGCAGCGGTGCTGCCGCAGCCAGCACGTGCCCAAGCATCGAGCGCCCGCCCAGCGTGTGCAACACCTTGGGTGTGGCCGACTTCATCCGGGTGCCCTCACCCGCGGCCAGCACGATCACTGCGGTAGGCGCGTCGGGCACCGGCTCTCCTGTCATTGCTGGGGGACTCGGACTCGAACCGAGACTGCACGGCTCCAAAGGCCGGCGGGCTGCCGATTACCCCATCCCCCACCGCCCGCGCAGCAGCCTACCGACCGGCTCGGTCCTGGCGAACCTACGGTTCGGTAAGTTACGGTGGCGTAATGAGCCAGACCGCCGTCCTACCCGATCGCCCGGGACCCCAGCCGATGATGGACGAGGCCAAGGGGTGGGCCGAGCAGCTGACGCTCTACGTCTTCGTCGTCGTCCCGTTCCTGGCACTCGTTGCGGCGGTGCCGGTGGCCTGGGGGTGGGGTCTGGGCTGGCTGGATGTGGCGCTGTTCGTGCTGTTCTACTTCGTCACCGGCCACGGCATCACGGTCGGCTACCACAGGCACTTCACGCACGGCTCGTTCCGTGCCCCCAAGCCGGTGCGGATCCTGATGGCGATCCTCGGCAGCATGGCGATCCAGGGTCCGGTGCTGCAGTGGGTGGCCGATCACCGGCGGCATCACGCCTTTTCCGACCGCGACGGCGACCCGCATTCGCCATGGCGGTTCGGCAGCACCGTTCCGGCGTTGGTCAAGGGCCTGTTCCACGCCCACGTCGGCTGGCTGTTCGAGCGGGATCAGACCAATCGGGGCCGCTACGCACCCGACCTGCTCAAGGACGATGCGATCCGGCGTACCAGCGGCCTGTTCGTCCTGTGGGCGGCGTTGAGCCTGTTCCTGCCGGCCCTGCTGGGCGGACTGCTGACGTGGTCCTGGACCGGGGCGCTGTCCGCGTTCTTCTGGGCGGGGCTGGTCCGGGTGTGCGTCCTGCACCACGTCACCTGGTCGATCAACTCGATCTGCCACACCATCGGGCAGCGGCCGTTCGCCTCCCGTGACAAGTCGGCGAACTTCTGGCCGCTGGCGATCCTGTCCATGGGCGAGTCGTGGCACAACAGCCATCATGCCGACCCGACGGCGGCCCGCCACGGGGTGCTGCGCGGCCAACTGGACTCCTCGGCCCGGGTGATCCGAATCGCCGAGAAGTTCGGCTGGATCTCGGATGTGAAGTGGCCCTCGGCCGAGCGGATCGCAGCCAAACTGGTGCCCACGCCCGAGCGGGCGTGAGCACCGGCCGGGTACGGATGACCGGAAGGGAGCGGCGGGAGCAGTTGGTCGACGTCGGTCGGGTGCTCTTCGCCGAGCGGGGCTTCGAGGCGACCTCGATCGAGGAGATCGCCACCCGGGCCGGCGTGAGCAAGCCGGTCGTCTATGAGCACTTCGGCAGCAAGGAAGGCCTCTACACCTTTGTGGTGGACCAGGAGATGGAGCTGCTCCTGGACCGCTTCGCGTCTGCGCTGTCCGGGGGGCATCCGCGCGAGCTGCTGGAGCAGGCCGCGTTCGTACTGCTGGACTACATCGAGGACGAGACCGACGGTTTTCGGATCCTGATCAGGGACTCGCCCGTCGTCAGCTCGTCCGGTTCCTTCTCCAGCCTGATCGGAAAGGTGGCGAGCCAGGTCGAGCACATCCTCGACGATGAGTTCAAGGCGCGCGGCTACGAGACCACGCTGGCCGGGCTCTATTCGCAGGCTCTCGTCGGCATGGTGGCACTGACCGGGCAGTGGTGGCTCGAGGTGCGCAAGCCAAAAAAGGCCGAGGTCGCCGCCCATCTGGTCAACCTCGCCTGGAACGGCCTGTCGCATCTGGAGAGCACACCCGGGCTGGCAGCCGAACCTCTCCGCTAGCCGCCAGGTGCCGCCCCGCCACGGATCGGATCAGGAATCGGCCGCCTCGGCGGCGTGCAGCCAGGCATCCTCGGCCTCCGAGCGCTCGGCGCGGACGTCGCGCAGCCGCTCGTCCAACGCGCCCACGCGCTGGTAGTCGGTTGCATGGTCGGCGAGTTCAGCGAGCAGCCGCTGCTCGTCGGTCTCCAGCCGGGACAGCCGCCGTTCCAGCCGGGCCACCTCCTTGCGGGCGGTCCGCGCATCGGCTGCGCTGCTGACGGCTGGCCTACGGCGGGATGGAGCCAGCTGCGGCGGCGGATGCCGGGCCAGGTACTCCTCCACCCCGCCGGGTAGCGCGGCGAGTTGTCCGTCACCGAGCAACGCGACGACGGTGTCCGTGACCCGCTCGATCAGGTACCGGTCGTGGCTGACCACGACGAGCGATCCCGGCCAGGTGTCCAGCAGGTCCTCCAGCGCGGTCAACGTGTCGATGTCGAGGTCGTTCGTCGGCTCGTCGAGCAGCAACACGTTCGGCTCGGCCATCAGCAGCCGGAGCAGCTGCAGTCGTCGCCGCTCGCCGCCGGACAGGTCGGCGACCGGCGTCCACTGCCGGGCGGTCGGGAACCCGAAGCGCTCCAGCAGCTGCGCGGCGCCGACCTCGGCCTCGCCGATCCGCATCGACTGCGCGATGTGCGCCACCGCCTCCAGCGCTCGCAGTTCGCCGGGCAGCTCGGTGACCTCCTGCGACAGGTACGCCGCCCGCACGGTCGGCCCGACGATGACCCGCCCCCGGTCGGGTTGCAGGGAGCCGGTGAGCAGCCGAAGCAGGCTGGTCTTGCCCGAACCGTTGACGCCGACGACGCCGATCCGGTCGCCAGGACCGAGCTGCCAGCTCACGTCATCCAGCAGGGTGCGGCCACCGAGCCGGAGGGTGACGTTTTCCAGTTCGTACCCGGTCCGTCCGAGCCGGTGAGCGGCGAAGCGCTGCAGACCGGCCCGATCACGCGGCGGCGGCACGTCGGCGATCAGGGCTTGGGCCGCCTCGATCCGGAACTTCGGCTTGCTCGTGCGGGCCGGCGGGCCCCGACGCAGCCAAGCCAGCTCCTTGCGCAGCAGGTTCTGCCGGCGCGCCTGCGTCACCGCCGCCACCCGCTCCCGCTCGGCCCGGGCCAACACGTAGGCGGCGTACCCACCGTCATAGCTGTGCACGGAGCCGTCGCCGACCTCCCACGTCGCCGTGCACACCGCGTCGAGGAACCAGCGGTCGTGCGTGACGACGAGCAGTGCTCCCGCTCTCCCGCCGAGGTACGACGCCAGCCACGCCACCCCCTCGACGTCGAGGTGGTTCGTCGGCTCGTCCAGGAGCAGGAGGTCGGTCGGGTGGACGAGCTCGGCGGCGAGGGCCACCCGCCGGCGCTCACCTCCGGACCGCTCGCCGAGGGTCGAGTCCAACCCGATGCCGGCCAGGCCGAGTCCGGACAGGACCTCCCGGACGGCGCTGTCCCCGGCCCACTCGTGTTCGGCCGCAAACGCGCTCGGCGGCAGTACCGCCGCGCGCACCGTCGTCGTCGGCGCGAAGTCCACCGCCTGGTCGAGTACGCCGATGCGCAGCCCGCTGCGCTGAGTCCTCCGGCCGGCGTCCGGTGCCGCTCGCCCGGCCAGTACGGCGAGCAGCGTGCTCTTGCCGCCGCCGTTGGGCCCGACCACGCCGATCCGCTCGCCCTGGGCCACACCGAGGGACACCTCGTCGAGCACGATCGTGGTGCCGAAAGCCTTGAGCACCCGCTCGAGAGACAACAGGTTCACGGGATTCGCCGGGCGCCCGGTACCGGTCCGTGCACGATCCGGACGGTCCGGCAGACGCCGGCACCGGCCAGCGCGGCGGCAAGCCGGACAGCGGCCCGGGAGGAACCGACCAGGAACGCACATGTCGGTCCGGAGCCACTGACGATGCCGGCCTGCGCGCCGAGCTGCTCGCCCTCGCGAAGGGTGGCTCGCAACGCCGGGCGAAGGAATAGCGCGGCCGGCTGCAGGTCGTTGGACAGCGCGCTGGCGACCACCCGGGAGTCGCGTACCCGCAGGCCATTGATGAGCCGGTCCGGTGCGCGCAGCGGCGAGGGCTCCCCGCCGCGCAGCCGGTCGAGTTCGGCGTACACCTCGGTGGCAGACAGTTGGGCTGACGAAAAGGCGAGGACCCAGTGCCACTCTCCCGCCGCCAGGACCGGGGTGAGCAGTTGACCGCGGCCGGTTCCCAGCGCCATCCCGCCGGTGAGGAGGAAAGCGACGTCGCTGCCCAGCCCCGCCGCCAGCTCGACCAGCTCGGCCCGGGACAGCCCGGTGCCCCACAGCTCGTCACAGGCCACCAGCGCGGCAGCCGCGTCCGCGCTGCCGCCGGCCAGCCCCGCGGCCACCGGGATGTCCTTGGCCACCTCCAGGCTGGCATCAGCCGGTACGCCGGCGTACTCGGCCAGTGCGGCGGCTGCCCGCCAGACCAGGTTGCCGTCGTCGAGCGGTAGCCCGTCGGCGCCCTCGCCGCGCACGGACAGGGACAAGCCGGGCGCCGGAGTCGCGGTGACGTGGTCGTACAGCGAGACGGCGAGGAACACAGTCATCAGGTCGTGGAACCCGTCGGATCGCCGCGGCCCGACCGACAGGTGCAGGTTGATCTTCGCGGGCGCCCGGACGACGACCCGTCCCATGGACCCTCGGTCCTCGGGGGGGCGGGGAGCCAGCCGGGGAACGCGTCGCGCCGTCACTCCTGCATCGTGCCCGCCGCGCGGGCCAGCGACACAAACGCGGACAGGTCCAATGCCTCACCGCGCAGCGACGGGTCGATCCCGGCCGAGCGGAGCACCGCCTCGGCGCGCACCGCCGAGCCGGCCCACGGTGCGAGCGCGGCACGCAGCGTCTTGCGGCGGGTGCCGAAGGCGGCGTCGACAACGTTGAAGACCGCGGTCCTGTCCACGCCTGGTGGCGCCGGTCGGCGATGGAGCGAGACGAGTTCCGAGTCGACGTTGGGCTCCGGCCAGAAGACGTGCCGGCTGATGGCGCCGGCTCGGCGCACCTCGCCGTACCAGGCGGCTTTGACCGACGGGACGCCGTAGGTCCGCGACCCGGGGGGAGCGGCGAGCCGATGCGCGACCTCGGCCTGCACCATCACCAGGACCCGTCGCAGTGAGGGCAGCAACTCCAGCAGGTGCAGCAGGACCGGTACGGCGACGTTGTAGGGCAGGTTCGCCACCAGGGCCGTGGGCGGCGGCCCGGCCAGTCGTTCGAGCGACAGGGCATCGGCCTGGACCACCGCGAGCCGGTCCGCCAGTCCGGGAGCCACCGCGGCGACGGTCTCGGGCAGCGCCGCCGCCAGCCGGGCATCGACCTCCACAGCGACGACGCGGGAGCTGTGCTGCAGCAGGCCCAGGGTGAGCGACCCCAGACCGGGACCGACCTCGAGCACGACATCGTCGCGCCCGAGGCCGGCGGCACGGACGATTCGCCGCACGGTGTTCGCGTCGTGCAGGAAGTTCTGCCCGCGGCTCTTGGACGGGCGGAGCTCCAGCCTGCGCGCCAGCTCACGGATCTCGGCCGGGCCCAACAGGCCGGACGAGCCTGTCATCTAGTCGTACAGGTGATATCCACACGTCGGCCACGGGCTGTCGCCTCGGTCGGCGTACAGCCGTTCCGCGACGGCGATCTGCTGCTCGCGAGAGGCCTGGTGCGGGTAGGCGGCGTACTGCTGGCCGCCGTAGGCGTCCCAGGTGCCCTTGTCGAACTGCAGTCCGCCGTAGTAGCCGTTGCCGGTGTTGATCGACCAGTTCCCACCGGACTCGCACTGCGCCAGCGCATCCCAGTTCAGCCCGGAACTGCTGGGCGGCGGCGGGCTGCCGCCGCCACCCCCTCCTGACGCGGGCGGTGGCGGTGGCGGGGGCGGAGCCGGACGATTCTTGGTGCCGACCGCGATGATCTTGTCCACGGGTGCTCGGGTCAGCTTCGTGGACAGCGTCGCCCGGGCGGTCTCCACGCCATTAGTGCGGGTGATCCGGATGGTGAGGACCTCGGCGCCGTCGGCGCCTTCCTGGACCACTTCGCTCTCGCCCTCGAACAGCGAGTCGTCCGCGCGCTCGACGACCGCGCGAGGGACCGGCCGGGTCTCCTGCACATCCTGGAAGCGGATCCGGGTGATCGTCAGGTTCATGCCGCTGAGCAGCGGCTGGTCGCCGTACATCGAGGTGGTGTCGGTGGCTGCGAGGGTGATGTTCTCCTCATCCAGCAGCGCCGCGACGTCCGGTGCCGTGGTGAGCACGGACAGCGCCTGGCCGTCGACGAAGATGTCGACCTGCTTGGGCATCCGCAGCTCCAGCGCGAGCCCGTCCAGGGGCACCCGCTGCGAGCGCGAGGCGGAAACGTAGATGTCGTCCTGCCGGTAGCCGAGCTGGTCCAGGGCCTCGTCCACGGACCGGGCGGTGACCCAGATCTCGCGCTCCGCGCCGTCGACGGTCAGCGTGAGCAGCCGACCGCGGTTGAGCACGATCTCACCGCCGTCGCCGATCGCCGAATCAGCACTCGGGGCGAGCGTGTCATGGCTGCCGACGGACACGGCGGCGTCGGCCAGCACGTCGCCGACGGAGCCGGCCCGAGTGCTCACGGTTGTGGCGGTGCCGTCGACAGTGAGCGTCACGGTCTTACTGAAGGAGGCCCAGGCTACCGAGCCGGCGATCAAACCCGTCAGCACGAGGCCGAACAGGGCGAGTTGGAAAGAGCGGCGCACGACACTCCGAACGGTCGTTTCGTCCGGGCAGGGGACACGCAACGGCGCGCACGTGCACGCCATCCCGTGAGCACTGCAGGCAACGTCACCGCAGCGCGGGGCTTCCCCACCCCGGCTGTTCGTCACGAGACGATAACGGAGATGTCACGTTGTGGCTAACCCGCGTCCGGTTACGAGCGGACGTCGGCCCGTCGCCGGACCGGCCGGAGCCAACTCGGCAGAAACGCCGCCACGAGCAGACCGGCCAGCAGCGCGGCCAATCCACCCCCGATCAGCCCGATGCTGAGCAGGTCGGAGTTCGCACAGCTGCCGACCACCGCCAGGCCGGTGACCAGCGCGAATCCGCCCAGCGGCAGCAGGGTGAGGACGCTGGCCGCGGCCACTGACGCGTGCGCGCTCGCGCTGCGCAGCGCCTCGTCGACCGGCACATCGTCCAGTTCCTCGGCTCGGGGGAGGCCGACGATGCGCAGCAGCGTGAGTTCGCTCACCAGCCATCCGGCAGCGGCGAGGATAAGCAAGAAGACCGCGTACTCGGTGATCTGGCCCGCGCCGACGAGCTCCATGCCGCCACCCGGGCAGCTCATCGGCAACGCGGAGCCGTCGCGGGTCGGCTCACTCAGCAGCGTCGCTGTCACGCCGGCCGCGACGGCGAGCAACGCGGTGCCGCGTAGCAACCAGACCAGGCCGGGATGGATGTACTCCCCGATCCGGCCCAACGGCCCACGGCTGACCGTCCACACCGGACGCGGCCGAGCCAGTTCGCCGGCGAGGACACCGAGCAGATAGCCCAGGCCCAGTGCCAGCGGCCACAGAAACACCGAGCGGGTGCCGACAATGAATCCGAGCAGCACGATGATCAGCAGGCCCGCGCCGAGACCCACCGTACGCAGGACACGAGCCCGGACCGGCCAACGGGCCAGGGTGCGCTCCGCCTCGACGGTCGGGACGACGAACCCGAGGGTTCCCTCGTTGACCTGCCGGCGTTGACCGGCGTGCCGCCACAGCCGCCACAGCAAGAGCGCCGGGACGATCAGGACAGCGAGCAACAGGACCACCAGGATCCGTCCCACTGTCTCCACCTCCCCGACACCGCACACCAGCCGCACTCATTTTGCATCGGCACCACGAAACCTGCTCACGTCAGCCGAACATTCGCATCCCGGTGGCCGCCACCCGGGCACAGATCTCGTCCAGGTCGACCGCCTTGATGCACGCCAACGCGCGCAGCGTGAGCGGAACGAGGTATGGCGCGTTTGGCCGGCCACGGTAGGGCATCGGGGTCAGGAACGGGGCGTCGGTCTCCACCATCACCTGGTCCAGGGGCGCCACCCGGGCCGCCTCGCGCAGCGCGTCGGCGTTCTTGAACGTCACCGTTCCGGCGAAGCTCATGACGTACCCGCGCTCGGCGCAGGCCTGCGCCATCTCGGCATCCCCGGAGAAGCAGTGGAACACCGTTCGCTCCGGTGCGCCTTCTTCTGCCAGGACGCGCAGTACGTCGGCGTGCGCGTCCCTGTCGTGGATCACCAGCGCCTTGCCGTGCCGCTTGGCGATGTCGATGTGCGCCCGGAACGACTCCTCTTGCGCGGCGTACCCCTCCGGGCCGGTGCGGTAGCGGTCCAGCCCCGTCTCGCCGATGCCGCGAACCCGCTCCCGGGAAGCCAGCTGCTCGATCACGGCCAGCGCGTCGGGGCCCGCGCCGCCGCGACCGGCCTCGTTCGGGTGGATAGCCACCGTGGCCAGTACGGCGACGTACGTCTCGGCCTGCTCGGCCGACCATCGCGAGGACGGGACGTCCGTACCGACCTGGACGATCCGGGTGATGCCGACCGCCGCCGCCTCGTCGACGACCTGCCGGACGGGGACGCCCATGATGTCCATGTGGCAGTGGCTGTCCAGCGCCGCAACCCTCAGGGCGTCCGGCGCTGGGGGTGGCTCACCCTGATTCACCCGCGCCCGCAGACTCAAGTCGTTCCAGCTCGTCGTCCACAATGGACGGATCCAGCTTCTTGAACACCGGGGTGGGGGGAGCCAGCGGCTTCCCCGTGGGCAGCGGTGTGGACTGCCACGTCGCCTGCTCTGCGGCGTACTCCCCCATGATCACGCTGTACGGCGTGCCGCCGTCGAGGTCCTCGACGTCGTGCAGCGACGGCATCGCCGACCACGTCCCCGACCCGCCGAGCAGCTCGTGCACCTGCTGCGCGGAGTGCGGGAGGAACGGCGTGAGCAGCGCCTTGCAGTCGTCGACGACCTGCAGCGCGACGTGTAGGACGGTGTCCCGACGGGCTGGGTCGTCCTGGAGCTTCCAGGGTGCCTGGTCGGACAGGTAGCGGTTCGCGTCCGCGACGACCTTCATCGCCTCCCGGATGGCCTCCTTTTGGCGTGACCGGCCCAGCAGCTCGCCGATGGGACCGAACGCCCCGGCGGAGCGGGTGAGCAGCGCGCGGTCGGCGTCGGTCAGTTCACCGGCTGCCGGAATCATGCCAACGTTCTTGGCCGCCATCGAGATCGACCGGTTGACCAGGTTCCCCCAGCCGGCCACCAGCTCGTCGTTGTTGCGGCGCAGGAACTCCGCCCAGGTGAAGTCGGTGTCGGAGGTCTCCGGGCCGGCGACGGCGAGGTAGTACCGCAGCGCGTCGGCGTCGTACCGGGACAGGAAGTCGCGGACCAGGATGCCGACGCCGCGCGACGCGGAGAACTTCTTCGCCTCCATCGTCAGGAATTCGCTGGAGACGACTTCGTGCGGCAGGTGCAGTGTGCCCAGCGGCCCCGGCGTACCGCCGTGCGCGCCGTTGCCGTTGTAGCCGGACAGCTGGGCCGGCCATATCTCGGCGTGGAAGACGATGTTGTCCTTGCCCATGAAGTAGTAGCCGCGGGCATCCTCGGCCTGCCAGAACGGCCGCCACGCGTCCGGGTCGCCGGTACGCCGGGCCCACTCGATGGACGCCGACAGGTAGCCGACCACCGCGTCGAACCACACGTAGATCCGCTTGTCCGGCCGTTCCCGCCAGCCGTCGAGCGGGACTGGCACACCCCAGTCGAGGTCGCGGGTGTACGAGCGGGGCTTCACGTCATCGAGCAGGTTGAGCGCGAACCGGAGCACGTTCGGCCGCCATGACGTCCGTGTCTTGAGCCAGGTCGACAGGGTGTCCACGAATGCGGGCAGGTCGAGGAAGTAGTGCTCGGTCTCGACGAACACCGGCGTCTCGCCATTGATCCGGCTCTTCGGGTCGATCAGGTCGATGGGGTCGAGCTGGTTGCCGCAGTTGTCGCACTGGTCGCCGCGGGCGTGCGGGTACGCGCAGATCGGGCAGGTTCCCTCGATGTAGCGATCGGGCAGCGTACGGCCGGTGGTCGGGCTGATCGCCCCCATCGTCGTCTTCGGGAAGACGTAACCGTTGTCGTGCAGAGTGCTGAAGATGTCCTGCGCGATCTTGTGGTGATTGCGGGTCGTCGTCCGGGTGAACAGGTCGTAGGACAGCCCGAGCGCGACCAGGTCTTCCTCGATCATCCGGTTGTAGCGGTCGGCGAGTTCCTTGGGCGGCACACCCTCGGCCTCTGCGGCGACCAGGATCGGCGTCCCGTGCTCGTCGGTGCCCGACACCATCAGCACCTCGTTGCCCGCCATCCGCTGGTAGCGGCTGAACACATCGGAGGGCACGCCGAAGCCGGCGACGTGGCCGATGTGCCGCGGACCGCTGGCATACGGCCAGGCGACGGCGGTCAGGATGTGCCGGGAACTCATGCAACCAGCGTAGTGAGCGCAGGCCAGACCTTTACCGCCTCGGCGTGGTCCATCCTTAGCGGGTGAGCCGCAGACCCGAGACCAGCCGCCGCCTGGCCGTGGAACCTGTCGGGGAACCTCCGAAGCGTGATCATGTGGTCGGCTGTGGCGTCTATGTCGACGGCCAGCGGATCCCGCACGAAGGCGACTACACCGAGGCAGCTCGGCTCGCGCGCGAACGCGGCGGGTATGTCTGGCTCGGCCTGCACGAACCGACGGCGGAGGAGGTCGGCGGGATCGCCGCGGAGTTCGGGCTGCATCCGCTGGCCGTCGAGGACGCGGTCAAGGCGCACCAGCGGCCGAAACTCGAGCGCTATGACGACATGCTCTTCTTCGTCCTCAAGACCTGCCGCTACGTCGAGCACGAGCAGCTGACAGCGACCAGCGACGTCATCGCCACCGGGGAGGTGATGATCTTCAGCGGCGCCGACTATGTGGTCACCGTCCGGCACGGGGAGCACACACCGTTGCACGGCCTGCGTGAACGGCTGACCGAGAACCCCGAACTGCTGCGGCACGGACCGGCCGCCATTCTGTACGCCATCACCGACCTCGTCGTCGACGAGTACGTCGACGTGGCTGCTCAGGTAGAGGTGGACATCGAAGAACTCGAGGAGTCGGTCTTCAGCCCGCGCCGGACCGACGACATCGGACGGATATACCAACTCAAACGGGAGCTGTTGGAACTGCGCCGCGCGGTCTCACCGCTGGCGGTACCGCTGAACACGCTCACCGAGCGGAACCTGAAGCTCGTGCCCGAATCGATGCGCGAGTACTTCCGCGATGTCGACGACCACGTGAGCCGGGTGAGCGATCAGATCACCGGCTTCGACGAGCTGCTCAGCTCGATCCTGCAGGCCAGCCTCGCCCGGGTAGCGCTAGCCGAGAACGAGGACATTCGCAAGATCTCGGCGTGGGTGGCGATCGCCGCGGTACCGACGGCGGTAGCCGGCATCTACGGCATGAACTTCGACTACATGCCCGAACTGCGCTGGATGTTCGGCTACCCGCTGATCCTCGCCGTCATCCTGACCGCCTGCATCGCGCTGTATCGCGGTTTCAAACGCAGCGGCTGGCTCTGAGCGGCCGCACCGTCCGGAGCAGCAGGACGACGCCCCACGGGCCGAATACCCAGAACGGCCAGAAACCCTCGACGTCCCGGGCGGCGATCGAGGTGACCGCCCAGATCGTCAGGCAGATGACCGTGGTGACCACCCAGCTCCGCCAGACCGGCCGGAGGCTCGGGGTGCTCGGCTGATGAACGGGTCTGGGCTTCGCGGGCAGGTCCTGGAGCAGCGGCGTCAATTCGTCGACAGTCGTCGCCGCATATGCGGCGGTCACTCGGTCGTCGTACTCGGCGAGGGTCAACCTCCCCGCCGCCAGGTGCTCGGCCAGCAGGCCGGCCGCCGTCTCCCGATCCGCGTCGGAGGCGCGTTGCAGGACGTCAGTGGACATGGTGATGCCTCCTTGGTGCCCGGGCTGCCGCGCTCTCGACCAGCCCGACCCCCAGCAGCGTGGGCAGGATCCAGGCCAGCGGGTTGCTCCAACTCACCACGAGGAGCGCGGTGACGAGGGCGACGTAGGACCCGCCGAGGAGTCTGACCCGGCGAGAGGGGTCGGTGGTACGGCGGGCCACGACGATTGCCGCCTGAGTGCCGAAGGCGAACGGGATCAGCCACCAGAAGGCCGCGGGAGCCAACGCGACCAACCCCAGCGCGGAGGCGCAGACGACGGTGACGGCCACCTGATAGGCGCTGATCAACCACGTTGCGTCCCGGCGCTCCGCCGCAGTGAGCGCTGCCACCGGACCGAGCAGCAAACCGAGCGTTCCGGCAGTCGCGTGCAGGAGCAGCAAGGCCGTGTGCAGATCCATCGATGACACCCTCCACTGTGTCAGGTCATCCTGCAACATTCCACAGTGTCACGTCAAGGTGCGATGCCTGCCGCGTTGCCCCGTGACTGCATCGACACGCCGAGCCAGGCGCGGCGTGTCCGCGCCGCCGGGGGGCAATGCGGGGAAGCTTCAGGGTCGCTGCGAGACCACCGCGTCGAATACCTCGCGTTTCGGTACGCCGTGCGTCACCGCGACCTCAGCGATCGCTGCTTTGCGCGGCTGGCCGGCCGTTTCCCTGCTGGCCACTGCTGCGGCGAGTTCGGCGGGGGCGGCCGCGGCCGGCGGGCCGGCTCCTTGGACCACGACGGTGATCTCGCCGCGGACCCCGGCCTCGGCCCACAACCGCAGTTCCCCGAGCGGGCCCCGGCGTACCTCCTCGTAGGTCTTGGTCAGTTCGCGGCAGACCGCCGCCGGGCGGTCTGGACCGAAGACCTCAGCCGCCGCGGCGAGCATGGCGGCGATCCGGTGCGGCGCCTCGAAGAAGACCATCGTGCGGCGCTCGGCCACGAGCCCCGCGAGGGCGCGGCGGCGGGGTCCTGGCTTGCGGGAGAGGAAGCCCTCGAAGCAGAACCGGTCGGCCGGCAGGCCCGACAACGCCAGGGCGGTCGTCACGGCGCTCGGGCCGGGCAGGCAGCTGACCCGGATCCCGGCATCGACGGCCGCCCGGACGAGCCGGTAGCCGGGATCGGAAACGCTGGGCATCCCTGCGTCGGTAACCAGCAGGACGTCCAACCCCTCGGCGAGCAGAACGAGCAGTTCCGGCGTACGGGAAAGTTCGTTGCCCTCGAAGTACGACAGCACCCGGCCGCTGATCGCGACCTCGAGCTCGGCCGCCAGCCGGCGGATCCGGCGGGTGTCTTCGGCAGCGACGACGGGAGCCTCGGCGAGAGCGGAGCGCAACCGGGCCGACGCGTCGCCCGGATCACCGAGCGGCGTCGCGGCGAGGATGAGCCGGCCGGGCAGACGGGATTCGCCGCCAGCTGTCACCCCATGAGCTTACGATCGGCTGATGGCGGTGACGGCAGCCGAGCATCCCTCGGCCACGATCGCACCGACGGCCCAGGTCGAGCCGCGCCCACCGTCCCGGTTGGACCGGCTCCGGGGGGCGATGCCCGAGGACCGGCTGACGTCCTGGCTGCTGATCGGCGGTCTCGGCGTCGTGGCCCTTGTGCTGCGGCTGGTGCGCATCCGCTATCCCGGTGACCTCATCTTCGACGAGGCGTACTACCCCCCCGAGGGCGCGGAGATCCTGCGCCTGGGCTACGAGTACAACCGCGGCTACACGTTCATCGTCCATCCGCCGCTGGGCAAGTGGTGCATCGCGCTCGGCGAGTACCTCTTCGGGTACAACTCGCTGGGCTGGCGGTTCCCCTCGGCGCTCGCGGGCGCCATCTCGGTCGTCCTGGTGGCGCGGATCGTCCGTCGGATGACCCGATCGACGTTCCTCGGATTGATCGCCGGCGCATTGCTGACCTTCGACGGACTGAGTTTCGTGCTGAGCCGAACGGGCCTGCTCGACATCTTCCTGCAGCCGTTCGTTCTCGCCGGGTTCGGCTGTCTCCTGATCGACCGGGACCGGTACCGCGCCCGGCTGGCCGAGATCGTGTCCACTGGGGACAGTCCACTGGGGACAGTCGGCCCGCGAGCCGGACCGCGGGGTTGGCGATTGAGTGCCGGCCTACTGTTCGGACTCGCCTGCAGCGTCAAGTGGAGCGGTGTCTACTTCCTGGTCGGCTTCGCGATCCTGTCGCTGGTGTGGGACCGGGCCGCCCGAAAGTCCGCCGGTGTGAGCCGTCCCACCCGGGGGGCCGCGCTCCGCGATCTGCCCGGGGCTGCGTGGGCGCTGGGCGTCGTACCGGTGCTCGCGTATCTGGCCACCTGGATCGGCTGGTTTCGCGGCGAGACGTCCCAGGGACGGCACTGGGCCGAGTTGAACCCCGAGACGTCGTGGCCGTTCGTCCCGGACGCCCTGCGTTCGCTGTGGCACATGCACGGGGAGATGCTCACCTTCCACAGCGGCCTGGCCTCGTCGCATCCGTGGGAGTCCAAGCCGTGGAGCTGGCTGGTCGACGGCCGCCCGGTCCTGCTGTGGAACCCGCAGGGCCTCACCGACGACGGCGGGGGACAGATCGTCCGCTACATCCTGATGGTCGGTACGCCGGCGCTGTGGTTCGCCTTTGCTCCGGCGATGCTGTGGATGGTGTGGCGCATGCTCGCGCATCGGGACTGGCGGGCGGCCGCCGTACTCGTCGGCATCTCGGCAGGATGGCTGAGCTGGTTCGTCAACCTCGAGCGCACGATGTTCATCTTCTACATGGCGCCGGTCCTGCCGTTCTTCGTGATGGCGGTCACGCTGACCCTTGGCGACGTCCTCGGTCGGGCCCGGGACACCGTCGTACGACGTCAGCTCGGGCTCGGGGCGATCAGTCTGTACGTCGCTCTGGTCGTGCTGAACTTCGCCTACTTCTATCCGATCCTCACCGGGTTGCCGTTGAGCTACGACGACTGGCTGGCTCGAATGTGGTTCTCCTCCTGGTTCTAGGCAAGCCTGCGGCCAGTGCGGCCGCTGAGGACCCGAGTGGCGCGATCAGCTGACCCTGCTGAAGAACGTGCTGGAATCCGGAGAATGATCGCCGACAGGAGTACGACGGCCGCTCCCAGGGCGAGGCCGGCGACCACGTCGGCGAGGTAGTGCACGCCCAGCGCCAGCCTGGTCCACCCGATCAGGCCGGCGCTGAGCACTGCCGCGAAGGCCAGCGGCATCCGCCACCGCTGCGGAGTACGCGGCCACAGGAGGATCAGCAGGACACCGGCGAGAACGGCGGCACCTGAGGCGTGGCCACTGGGGAAGGACTGATCGGCTGCGGTGACCGTCGTTCCGGCGTACGACGGGCGCTCCCGGCCGACGAGGTCCTTGAGCAGCCTCGTCAGCGGGCTGATCGTGAGCGCGGGGACGGCGACGAATGCGGCCAGCTGCCACCGCCGCAACCACAGGAGGAAGCCGGCGATCGGGACCAGGATCGGGTAGCGGACGTTTTCCGCGCCCGGCGCCGTCAGCACCTGCAGAACGCCGATCGCGGTGCCGTCACCGTGGAAGGCGAGCAGCTCCCCAACGGCGACATCGGCTTGGAGTGCGAACGGCTGCCGGCTCGCGATGAGCGCGGTGAGAACGGCGATGAGCGCAAGCAACGCCGTGCACGCAAGTATCCAGCGGCGCTGCGCCAGCCTCTCCACGACGGCTCAGGGTAGGGAATGGGAGAACAGGCCGGGCGATCCGATGCGCTTGTTCGGACTGGGATGCGGCGACGTGCTGGTGGCGAGGATTCGGCCGAACAAGGCGAGGTACTCGTCGATCATCCGGTCGGCGCTGAATCGGCTGGTGGCCTCGCGCCGGCAAACCCGGCGGTCGAGCGTGCCGAGCTGCGCCACGGCGGACACGGCCGCCGCGACATCGGGGACGAGGAAGCCGGTCGATGCGTGTCGGAGGACTTCGGGCATCGAGCCCAACGGTGTGGCGATGACGGGTGTCCCGGTGGCCAGGGCCTCGACGACAGACAGCCCGAACGGCTCTGCGAAGGCGATCAGGTGCAGCAGCCCTCTAGCCCCCCCGAGCAACGCGTCCCGTTCTGCCGGTCCCACGGGTCCGAGGTAGGAGACGTCAACGCCGTCGACATGCGGTTGTACGGCGTCCCGGAAGTACGCCTCGTCCTGGATGACGCCGGCGATGATCAACGGCAGCCCGGCCTGCTTCGCCACCTCGATCGCCAGGTGCGTTCCCTTGTCCGGATGGATCCGCCCGAGAAACAACAGATATTCGCCAGGGGCGGGCACGAAAGTGAACTGGGTGGTGTCGACGCCGTGATGGATCGTCGCCTCGTAGCGAAGATCCGGATGCCGATCCGCGTCGCTGATCGCGACGTAGCGGGCGATGTCCTGGTAGGCCCGGTAGACGGGCACGATCTGCGGGGACGAGAACCCGTGGATGGTCGTGACCATCGGTGTGGAGACCAACCGGCTGTACGTCAGCGGCATGAAGTCGAAGTGATTGGCCAGTACGTCGAACTCGGCGGCCCGCTCGAACGCGGCCGCGTTGTGCAGGGCCTCGAACACCTTGGCGTCGGCCCCCTCCTCCTCCTCCTCGTAGCCGAACGGCGCGGTGCCGTGCAGCCGGGCCGAGGTGGCCGAGTTCGCGGTCGCGAACAGGGTGACGTCGTGGCCGCGGGCGACGAATCCTTCGGTCAGGGTCGAGGCGATCTGCTCCCACGGCCCGTAGTTGGCAGGTGGCAGGCGATGCGCGATCGACGCGATGACGCCAATCTTCATGTTGTCCTCGATGTGCGATTCGACGGCTGCCGCGGAAGCATCGTCACGAGACGAGCGCGGGCGTCGGTGCGGCCAACCATACCCGTATCACCGGCGACGGCCGGTTCTGGCCGCACGTGGATCGGTGCTATGGTCGGGTCAACGGTTGCTTCCAGACTCACGCACCGTCGGGTATTCGGGGGTCGTGCTTGACCCGCCCGGGACGTAGCCGGAGCCGGTTTCCAGCCGCTTTGTCGGCCGCGTCCGAGGCCGACGATTCGTCGTGAGCGGCGAGTAGTTGGCGCTGCTTCCGAGCAGGAAGGCTGGCCGTGTCTCTGTCGTACGGAGTTCTCAGTACCTATCCCCCAACCCAGTGCGGACTCGCAAGCTTCAGTCACGCCCTCGTGGATGCTCTCAGCTCCCCCGACGACAGGGTGGGTGTGGTCAGTGTCGTCGACAGGCCCGACGGCTCGCCCCAGCGTGAGGTGCGTCACCAGTGGGTACGCGGCGAGGCCGGTGGGTCGGCGGTCGCCGCGGCGGCGCTGAACAACTGCGACGTGGCGATCATCCAGCACGAGTACGGAATTTTCGGCGGTCGAGACGGCGCCGACGTCTTGGCGGTGTCGCGCGCCCTGCGGGTACCGACGATCGTCGTCCTGCACACGGTGCTGCTCACCCCGAGTGCCCGCCAGCGCGCCATTCTGGAGGAACTCGCGCGTGCTTGCGTCACAGTCGTGACGATGACGCAGACGGCCCGGCAGCGGTTGATCGATCATTACTCGGTCGACCCGGACAGCATCCGGGTGATTCCGCACGGCGCCGTCGACAACCGACCCCGACGATCCGAGATTCCGCATCAATCTCGGGGAGCCGATCCGGTCATCCTCACGTGGGGACTGCTCGGCGTCGGCAAGGGCATCGAGTGGGCGATCGAGGCGATGGCGGGCCTCCACGACTTGCGGCCGACCCCACGGTATCGGGTGGTCGGCCAGACCCACCCGCGGGTCATCGAGCGGCACGGCGAGAGTTACCGGGAGAGCCTGCTGCTGCGGGCCCGCCAGCTGGACGTGCATCATCTGGTGGACTTCGACGCTCGCTACCTGGGCAGAGCCGAACTGTCCCAGATCGTGCAGCAGGCGGATGTGGTGCTGTTGCCCTATGACTCCCCGGAGCAGGTGACCTCCGGCGTCCTGATCGAAGCAGTGACCGCCGGGAAACCCGTTGTCTCCACCGGATTTCCGCATGCACGTGAGTTGCTGGCCAGCGGCGCGGGCCTCGTTGTCGAACGACAGGACCCGGCCGCAATGGCGGGAGCGTTGCGGCGTGTCCTCACCGAACCGGGGCTGGCCGCTGGCATGGCCGCCGAGGCAGGTCGGATCGCGCCGGAACTGCTCTGGCCGGCCGTCGCCGAGCAGTACCGCCAGCTTGCCGCGGATGCGCTCAGTCCAGAGAGCATCCTTGTCAGCGCATGATTTTGCCGATCGTCTCGTTCGAGCATCTCCTCCGCCTGAGCGACGAGACCGGCCTTTTCGAGCACGCCGAGCTGACCGAGCCGCGCACGGAGCACGGCTACTGCGTCGACGACGTTGCCCGTGGCCTGCTGGTGGCCGTTCGTGAACCGGAACCGTCCGACCAGCTCATCAGCCTGGCGCAGGTGTACCTGCGCTTCGTCACCGCTGCCCAGGCCCGCGACGGCCGGTTCCACAACCGGCGCGCCCTGGATCTGAGCTGGACGGACGAGGCGAACCTGGAGGATTGCTGGGGCCGCGCGATGTGGGCATTGGGCACCGCCGTCGCGCGGGCACCCGCACTGGCTGAGCGGGCGAGGGCGCACTTCGACATCGGCGTCACCTGCCGCTCACCGCATCTGCGGGCGATGGCCTTCGCGGCGCTCGGGGCCGCTGAGGTGCTGATAGCCACGCCCGATCACCTCGGCGCCCGGGCCTTACTGGCCGATGCCGCGGACTTCATCGGCTCGCGTCGCACCGAGCCCGATTGGGTTTGGCCGGAGCCCCGGTTGCGCTACGCCAACGCGGTCCTACCTGAAGCGCTGCTGGCCGCTGGCGCAGTGCTAGGCGATGCTCGTACGCTCGCCGACGGCCTGACCATGCTCGGCTGGCTCCTCGACATCGAGACCTCCGGCAACCACTTGTCGGTGACACCGGTGGACGGCTGGGCCCTCGGCGAGCCGAGGCCCGGGTTCGACCAGCAACCCATCGAAGTCGCCGCCCTGGCCGACGCCTGCGCCCGCGCGTATCACCTCACGGGTGATCAGCGGTGGAAGGACGGCGTACTCCGTGCTGCCGCCTGGTTCCTCGGCGACAACGACGCCCAGAAGGTCTTGCACGATCCGCTCAGTGGCGGGGGCAGAGACGGTTTGCACTGGAATAGGTGCAATGAGAACCAAGGGGCCGAGTCGACACTCGCGATGATCGCCACGTTTCAGCGGGCCCATAGCATGCTGGTGCTGTGCCCGATGACTGTGTAGGTGACGATCCCAAACTGATACGGCGGGCGGGCCTGGTGCTACGCCCCGACCCCCGACGGGTGATCACCAAGCAGTTTCTGCCAGGCCAGGAAATGCTGACGCACGGAATTTCACGGGCCGACGCGGTCATCAACCGGGTCCTCGCGATGACGGATGAGCAGGTTTCATTGACCCTCGCCGCGACCCAACGACGGTTCGCCGACCGACATCACGACCTGCGCACGACGTTCGCCGACCACTTCGGGCTTGTCGAGCACCGCCTTCCGGAGACGGTCGAGCCGTCGGCGGAACGACGCGCGCTGATCGGCGCCTACTGCACGCAGGAGTACTCGGTCGAAGCGGCGGCCCTGTTCAACCCCTCCATCGTCGCCCATCCTGACCAGACCAGCCTGGCCGCGGACGACCTGCGCTTCGTCATGAGCGTCCGCGGCGTCGGCGAGGGACACGTTTCCAGTGTCGAGTTCCGCACCGGCGTAGTCGACGCCTCCGACCACGTCCAGATCGACCCACCCGGACGGCATCTGGTCACCGGGCGGGCTGCACCTGCGACGATGGCACGCGAGTTCTTACGCGAAGCCCTGGTCGACCGCGCGGACGCAGCCGCGGCCGACGACATTCTCAGCCTGCTCCCCGACCACTTTGATCCCGCCCAACTTGACGCCGCCCTCGCCTCCTTTGGACGAGACGCACTGACCCAACTACACGCCGACGCGATCGTGGACCGAATTCGCTGGATCGCCTCGTGCAACTACCGGCTTCACTTTCCGCCCGACCGCGCGCTCTCTGAACGCGTGCTCTATCCGACCAGCCCGGCCGAAAGCCACGGCATCGAAGACGCGCGCTTCACCCGGTTCATCGACGACGACGGAAGCGTCACCTACTACGGGACCTACACCGCGTTCGACGGGTCACATGTCGCGCCACACCTCGTCGAGACGACCGACTTCGAGACCTTTGAGATGACCCAACTCAACGGTCCGGCCGCGAAGAACAAAGGCATGGCCCTGTTTCCGCGCAAGGTCGGCGGTCAGTTCCTGGCGCTGTCGCGATGGGACCGCGAGAGTATCGACGTCGCGAGCGCAGCCGATGTCCACAAATGGGACGGCACCGTCACGGTGCACGCTCCTCGGCAACCCTGGGAACTCATCCAGCTCGGCAATTGCGGAGCGCCCATCGAGACAGCCGAGGGCTGGCTCGTCCTCACCCACGGCGTGGGCCCGATGCGCGAGTACGGGATCGGCGCTATCCTGCTCGACCTCGACGAACCGACCAAGACGATCGCCGTACTCAGCGAGCCGATCCTCGCTCCCACCGACGAGGAACGCGAGGGCTACGTCCCCAACGTCGTCTACTCCTGCGGCGCGCTGGTGCATCAGGAAACGCTGATAATGCCCTACGGATGCAGCGATTCCGCCATCCGCTTCGCGTTCATTGACATGCCCGAACTGCTCAAACGACTGGGGACATCAAGAAGCCGGCGCTGACCGCGAGGGAGGGATGGTTCCACGTCGCATTAACCGCACGTGACGCGGACCTGGGTGAATTCTCACTTCCAAACGGTGGTCATCCAGTTGGGCGCGACCTACGGTTCGAGTGAGCGGACGGCAGTCGAGACATCGGATTCGGTCTCAACCGGACCTCCGGACTGCGCTGGCAGCGGATGGGGATCTGGATCCGGCTTTCAGCGGCGACGGGAGAGCGTTCGTCGACTTCGCCCGGATGCTGCTGCTTGCGGGCGGACCGGACTGCCTACGCCGACTGGATCATGAAGCGGGAGCAGGGCTGGCGGGACCGGATCACGCTGGCGGCGCTCGACCCCTTCCGCGGATGCGCCACCTCGACGACCCGCTGTGTCAGGTCCGGCTGCTGCTGCGGCGCGGCATCGAAACCCTGAACGAGCAATCCCGTTCCCGGACGAGGCGACCTAACCTGAGACGTCGTGCCAGCCAAAGGCCGACTCCGAGGCCCACGGTGCTTGCTATCACGTCGTTCACGTCGGCTGATCGA
>JACCTY010000119.1 GCA_013812145.1 Geodermatophilaceae bacterium
GCCAGCACCTGCTCGACCGCGGCCGGCAGCGGCTCGGCTGGATCGGTGTCCGCCGCCCGTGCTGCTCCGCGCAGCAGCAGGGCGGCCTCGCGGATCTCCGGTCGTTCGAAGAAGCGCTGACCACCGCGGACGACGTACGGGATGCCGGCATCCGCGAGCGCCTTCTCGTAGCCCTCGGACTGCGCGTTGACCCGATACAGGATCGCGATCTCGGCGGCGGTGGTCCCCGCGTCGATCAGCCGCTGACAGGCCGCGGCGACCGCGGCCGCTTCCGCCGGCTCGTCGGCGTAGTCACGGACGGCCGGTGCCGCGCCCGGCGGGCGCTGACCGACCAGGCGCAGCCGGGACCCCGCCATCCGGCCCCGGGCGCCGGACAGCACGGTGTTGGCCAATTCCACGACCTGGGGGGTCGAGCGATAGTCACGCTCCAGCTTGATCACCGCCGCGCCGGGAAAGCGCCGGGTGAACTCGAGCAGATAGCCGGGGTCGGCGCCGGTGAAGGAGTAGATCGTCTGGTTCACGTCGCCGACGACGCACAGCTCGTCGCGGTCGCCGAGCCACGCCTCGAGTAGGCGCTGCTGCAGGGGGTTGACGTCCTGGTACTCGTCGACCACGAAGTGCCGGTACTGCGCCCGGACCTGTTCCGCGACGTCGCGGTGCTGCTCGATGGCGTAGGCGGTAATGAGGAGCAGATCCTCGAAATCCAGGACACCGGCCCGCTTCTTGATCTCCTCGTACGACGCGTAGACCGCCGCAACCGTCGCCGGGTCGGTCGGGGGCTCCCGGCCGGCGGACCGGGTCGGATAGTCCTCCGGGGACACGACGCGCGCCTTGGCCCATTCGATCTCGGCGGCGAGGTCGCGCAGCAGGGTCCGGTCCGGCTGCAGCCGGCAGCGGGCGGCGGCCTGCGCCACGAGCCGGATCTTGTTGTCGGTGAGCCCGGGCATCGCGCCGCCGAGCACGCGGGGGGCGAAGTACCGCAGCTGGCGCAGCGCCGCCGCGTGGAACGTTCGGGCCTGCACGCCGCCCACACCGAGCTGGCGCAGCCTGGCCCGCATCTCACCGGCCGCCCGCGCGGTGAACGTCACGGCGAGGATCTGCTGCGCGGGCAGCTGGCCGCTGCTGACGGCGTACGCGATCCGGTGGGTGATGGTCCGCGTCTTGCCGGTCCCGGCGCCGGCCAGGATGCAGACCGGGCCACGCACAGCAAGCACGGCCGCATGCTGCTCGGGGTCCAGGCCGTCCAGGGGGTCGCCAGGCACTGCTCGATCCTGTCAGGCCGCGGCGACGGGAAGCTTCGGCTCGCCTGCTCTGTTGACAACAGCGCCGAGCGCCGCCCGACGACCAAGGAGCCCGATGTCCTCGCCCCAGCCGACCCCCCAGCTCACGATGTACACGACGAGCTGGTGCGGCTACTGCGTCCGCCTCAAGCGGATGATGCAGCGAGAGGACATCTCCTTCGCGGAGGTCAACATCGAGTCCGACGAGTCCGCGGTGGAGTTGGTGATGTCGGTCAACGGCGGAAACCAGACAGTGCCCACGGTGGTCTTCTCCGATGGGAGCGCCCTGACCAACCCGAGCATCGACCAGGTCAAAGCCAAGCTCGCAGCCTGAATTTCCGGGCGGGTGTATCAGGACGCCCGGTCCCCGCTCTGACCTGCTGACGTCTCTGCGCAGAAGAGGAGCCCGGCAATGAGCCACGGCAACGCCGACATCGGCCAGTTCACCCCCAAGTCCACGTTCTACGAGAGGGGCCGCTTCGGGCGGCTGTTCCCGTCGCTGCCGCCGTTCGCGGCCGACACGGCGATCATCCGGGACGCCCTGCTCGAACTCGGCGCGCCGGGCGGCCCGATGGACGCCGCTGACGACCTGTCCGACCCGATCACGCTGATCACGGACCCGGCGAAGAGCGTCGACAACCCGAACAACCCGGCGCTGACCGCGGGATTCACCTTCTTCGGGCAGTTCCTCGACCACGACATGACCTTCGACCCGACGTCGAGCCTGGCCCGCCGGCAAGACCCCGAGTCGATCCGCAACTTCCGGATCCCCGCCCTGGATCTGGACAGCCTGTACGGCGGTGGTCCGGGCGTCTCACCGCACCTGTACGACCGGTTCGTCGACGGCGGCCGGACGACGATGCTGACCGAGGAGATCCCCGGCTCGGCTGCGGTATCGGTCGACGGCTCGGCTCGGCACGACCTGCCGCGCAACTCCCAGCAGGTGGCCCTGATCGGCGACCCACGCAACGACGAGAACCTGATCGTGTCCCAGCTCCACCTGGCGATGCTGCGCTTTCACAACGTGGTGGTCGGCGACGTCAAGGCCGAGCTCGGGCCGGGGTTCACCGCGGACGAGATCTTCGCCGAGGCTCAGCGGATCGTCCGCTGGCACTACCAGTGGCTGATCCTGCGCGAGTTCCTGCCCATGACCGTCGGCACCCAGACCACGCAGAACGTGCTGGCCGAGGGTCGGAAGTTCTACAAGTGGCGCAACGACCCATTCATTCCGGTCGAGTTCTCGGTGGCGGCGTACCGGTTCGGACACTCCCAGGTGCGGCCGAGCTACCGCGCGAACTTCGGCACCAGCGGTACCGACCCCACGCAGCAGTTCTTCGCGTTGATCTTTGATCCGGCGGCCGCCGAACCGACGGACCCCGACGACCTGCGCGGGGGCGTACGCGCACCACGCCGTTTCATCGACTGGCAGACGTTCTTCGACTTCGGCGACTCGCGGGTGCGACCGAACAAGAAGATCGACACCGCGCTTTCCAGCGTCCTGTTCAACCTGATGGGCCAGCTGCCGAACACACCGACGTCGCTGGCCAGCCGCAACCTGCTGCGCGCCCTCACGATGGGTGTCCCTTCGGGTCAGCGGGTGGCGAAGGCGATGAACCTGCCCGAACTCGTTGCGGGTGACCTGGCCGACCTCAAGGACCTGTCGCTGCATCAGCGGACGCCGCTGTGGTTCTACGTGCTGCGAGAGGCCGATGTCATGGCCAACGGCGAGCACCTCGGACCGGTCGGTGGCCGGATCGTCGCTGAGGTGTTCCTCGGACTGATCCAGGGCGACAGCCAGTCCTATCTGCGTCAGGACCCGGACTGGACCCCGACGTACGGCAACAACGACCAGTTCAGCTTCGTGGACCTGTTCACCGCCGCCGGCGTCGTCGCTGCCATCCCCTGATCGGCGGCCCGTTCCCGCCCGTGATCATGGGTTTGGCCGGTCCTGACCGGCCAAACCCCATGATCACCGCCGTGGGGTGGCCTCGCGGCGGCGCAGCTGCTCCGGCAGCAGGTCGCTGGCCGCGACGGTCTGTGCCAGCGGCCGGGTGAGCTCCAGCAGCCGGGCGGCCCGTTCGGCGCCGAAACGCTGCCAGGCCGCCGCGGTGGCCTCGGCGGTCCGCTGCTCGATGTCCTCGCGCAGCCCGGTGCCCGCGTCGGTCAGCGTCCCGTCGGTCGCGAGCAGGTCGCGCTCACGCAACCGCGCCTCGCCGGCCGCCCACTGCTCCTCCGACCAACCGCGGGTCTGCTGGAAGAACTCGGTCCGTCCGGAGGTGACACCGCCGGTGACGAGCGACTCGACCGGGTCGAGCCCGGACAGCAGCAGCGCCGCCATGTGGGCGTCTCCGCGGTGCTCGCGGACGAGGGTTGCCGCGTGCCACAGGACCAGCAGCGGGTCATCCTCAGGCCACGGCAGCGCCGCGTGTGCGGCATACAACGCGCGACCGTGCGGCTCGAGCCCTGCGCAGAGTTCCCGGGCCAGCTCGACCGCCTCGGTGACGTCCGGGTCACCGAGCACCCGGTGCAGGGCCTGGCCGACGCCGCGCCGCCGGGCCTCGGTCACCTGATCCGGGCCGGCCGACTCCCAGCAGCCACGCATCACGTGGCGTACCAGTTCGGGCGCGAAGACGTAGAACGTGGCGATGGTGACCTCGGGCGACACCGCTCCCATCGCCGCCGACCGGGACACGAAGTACCCTGCCCGCGGCCGGATGCCCAGTTCGCCGTACGCCGCCGTTGGCTCCGGCGCGAAGTAGACCGGCACGTGGATGGTATCCAGCACCCGCCAGCATCGATCCGCCAGCGTCGAGAGCTCGTCCATGGGCGGAACCCTAGACGGCGAGCTTGCCCCGCTCCGACGGTTCCGGCTCGGCAACTGCCATCGGTGCAGAGCGGAGCAGGAACACTCCGGTGGCCAGGAGGCCACCGGCGGCCACCGCCAGCAGCAGTCGGTAGTCGACCACCGCGATGAGCAGGGCGCCGGCCGCGATGGACAGCGTGTTCGGTGTGCTCAGGATCAATTCGGCCGACGTGGAAACGCGGGCCATCAGCGGGCCGGGCGTGCGCCGCTGCAACAGCGTGGCGTAGCCGATCAGCAGCCAGGGCAGGCCGAGGCCGAGGATGATGCTGCCGGCGACGACGGCCACCAGGCTCGATGGGATGAGCAAGGCGATGCCCGCCGACACGAGCACCAGCCCGACGGCCACCGTGCGCTGCTCACCCAGGCGCCGCATGATCCGTGGAGCCGTCAGCGCCCCGAGGACCGCTCCGACGCCCTCCATCGACAACAGCACGCCGGTGAAGGACGGCGGCCGTCCCAGCCCGTCCTCGACCACGGCGAAGTACGCGGTCTCCACCGGGCCGACGAGCAACAGACCGGCGCCGAGCGCGAGGACGACGCGGCGCAGGGTCGGCTCGCCCAGCAGGAAGCGGGCGCCCGCGGCCATCTCGGTGAGCAGTCGCTGTGGCTCCCGGATCGGGCGTGACTCGGCCACCCGCAGCAACCCGAGGACCGCCGCCGCGACGAGGAACGTCGCAGCGTCGAAGGCCGCAACCACGGCACCACCGAGTGCGGCGTACACGCCGGCTCCGACGAGGGGGGCGATCAGCCGCATGCCCAGCCGCATGGACTGCAGCAGCGAGTTGGCGTCGCCGAGCAGTTCTGCGGGCAGCATCGCCTTGAGCAACCCCGCCATGGCGGCGGTATGCAGCACGAGGAAGCTGCCGTAGCCGAACGCGACGGCATAGATCAGCCACACCGGCCCGGTCGGGCCGACGAGCAGCAGGGGTAGCACCATCACTGCTGCGGCTGCGTTGGTCCACAGCAGGAACGGCCGGCGGCGCACCCGGTCCACGAGGAATCCCACGAACGGCGCGACCGTGGCGGGGGCGACAACGGCCAGGATGGTCAGGCCGGCGGCGGCGTTGGATCCGGTGAGGTCCTTGGCCCAGATGGCCAGCACGATGAACAGCGCCGAGTCGCCGAACATCGACGGTACCAATCCGGCGAAGAGCAACCGGAAGTCGCGGTTGGCGAAGAGTTCTCGCATGCTCAGAAGCCTTCGGAATCCGGGTACCCGGCCGCAGGGAACGCGCTGAAGTTGATGCGGATCGGGCGTGCGCCGGCAGGCCGCTCCGCAGGCTCGCGCCGCTCTCGGAACTCGTCGAGCAGCTCATCCACCCTGTCCTGGAGCCGCGCCAGCTCCTCCACCGTCCGCCAGCGAACCGTGAAGTTCGAGAACGAGGCCTCCCGCCACGGCTTGGTCTCGTGCGCCGACCGACGAGTCCAGTCGATCTCTGCGGCCGCCTGCCGAGCGATCCAGAGTTCGTTGACCGCGGTGGCTGCGGAGCTGAACTCCGCGTCATCGAGGGAGTTCACGTCGACGCCGATGCCACCGTCCACGACCTGCCACGGCCGGTTCCGGCCGTCGACCGACGGCGCCGGCTCGATCATCCCGAACCTCGCCAGCTGCCGGAGATGGAACGAGCAGTTCGACGGGCTCTCCCCGATGAGCTCACTCGCCTCGGTGGCGGTCAGCGAGCCGTGGATGGCCAGGGCCTCGATCAGCGCGACGCGGGCCGGGTGCGCCAGCGCCCGCAGCGACTGGGCGTCGGTGATCTGACGGCGGGATGACAAAGTCATAACATGAAACTACGCTTTCGAAAGGAGTCCTTCAAGAGCCAGCTGCGAGGGAGGGGTCAGGATGGGAGAGTGGCTGTGCCCCTGTGGCGTCCGCTCCCGCCCGAGGCGGTGCCCGAGGAGGTCGCCGAGCTGATCCAGCGGCGACGCCCCGACCACCCGCTGCGGGTCGCCATGGACGGCGCCGAGCCGTGGGAGGTCGAGCTCTTGACCCGGCTGACCGGACGGTGGATCGCCGCCGCCGGGCGGCACGCGATTCGGGTCCAGAGCCGCTTCTTCCTCCGCCCCCGCTCACTGCGGTACGAGTCCGGAAGGACCGACCCGGACTCCTATTACGACTGGCTGGACACCGACGCACTGCGTCGCGAGGTGCTCGATCCGCTCGGCCTCGATGGCGCTGGACGGTTCCTGCCGACGCTGTGGGATCCCGCCACCGACCGGGCCACCCGCGCGGACTACGCCGAGGCGCCGGCCGATGCCGTTGTCCTGGTCGACGGACCGCTGCTGCTCGGCCGCGGGTTGCCGTTCGACCTGACGGTGCACGTCAGCGTCGGCTCGGCGGCGCTGGCCCGGCGTACGCCGGCGGACGAGCACTGGACCCTGCCGGCGTTCCTGCGCTACCAGGAGGAGGTGGATCCGGCTGGCATCGCAGACATCGTGATCCGCACCGACGACCAACAGCACCCGGCGCTGCTCAGCCGGCTGTGAGCAACGAATCGAGTAGCTGGCCGACGTACCATCAGCCGTCGTGAGCATTCGTCATGCCGCTGGCCTCCTCGCCGCTGTCGGGCTCCTGCTGTCCGGCTGCACCTCGAGTCGCGACGCGGCCGCACCGACAACCGACCCGGTCTCGTCCGCACCGAACCTCACGACCGGGCCACCCCGCTGCCTGCCCGACGTCGGGGATCCCGAACTCATCGACGTCAACGTGCCGGACGGTCCCCGGCTGTCCGCGCTGGTGGCGGGCAGCGGTCCGCGTGGCCTGGTCCTGGTGCACGGCGCCTCGGGCGAGGGCCGGTGCACCTGGGAGCGACAGATCCCGACCCTGGTCGAGCTGGGCTTCACAATCCTCGCCTTTGACCACGCCTGCGTCGCCGACAGCGACTGCCCCAGCGGCGGCGAGGTCGACCTCGTTGCCGACATCGGTGCTGGCGTGGCCGAACTGCGTGCCCGCGGGGCCGGCAGGATCGGCGTGATCGGCGCCTCGCTGGGGACCGCTGAGACCGTCGTCTCGGCGGGGGCGCCGGACTTCGACGTCGACGCCGTGATCGCCCTGTCACCGGCTCTTCCGACCACCGACGTTCGTCCGCCGGACGCCCCCGAGCCGCGCAACGCTGCCGCCGCCGCGACGCTGGCGGACGTGCCGGTGCTGTACGTCACAGCCGAGCAGGATCGCGTCTCTCAGGTCGAAGACGCCCAGGCGTTGTTCGACGCGACCATGGACGAGCGCTCGGAGCTGATCGTGATCCCCGGTTTCGCCCACGCGCAGCTGCTGGTCTACCCGCCCGGGGCCGGCCCCGACACCCCGCCCAGTGGTGACGTCTTCGACCGGGTGGTGGCGTTCCTGGACCGCTACGTCTGACGGCGCTTCGCCCGATCCAGCGAAGCTAGGGCAGTACGCCGTCGACCCAGTCGGTGATGATCCGGTGGGCGATGGACAGCGGTGGGGGCAGCCGCCGGTACGCCGGCTGCTCGGCAACCTCGCTCCTGGTCAGCCAGTGCGCCTCGGCGATCTCGTGCTCGTCGATGTGCAACGTCGGGTCGCCGCTGACCTGAGCGGTGAAACCCAGCATCAGCGAACTGGGGAACGGCCACGGCTGACTGCCGGCATATCGGACATCGGTCACCGTCACCCCGACCTCCTCGAAGACCTCCCGGGCGACGGCGGCCTCGGCGGACTCCCCCGGCTCCACGAAGCCGGCCAGGATGGAGAACCGGCCGGCCGGCCAGACCGCCTGCCGGCCCAGAATGCAGCGATCGGCACCGTCATGCACCAGCATGATGACCGCCGGATCGGTCCGTGGGAACTGCTCGTGCCCTTGCGTGCAGCGGCGTACCCAACCGGCCTGCTCGGAGGCCGTCTCCCGCCCGCATCGCGGGCAGTACAGGTGCCGGTCGTGCCACTGCGCCAGGGCAATCGCCTCGACGAGCAGCCCGGCCTCCACCTCGGGCAGCTCCGCTCCGATCTCCCGCAGCCCCAGCCAGCGGTCGGCGTGCAGGTCACGAGCGCTACGGACCACCGCGTAGGCAGTCCCGTCGTGCTCGCCGAGAAAGACGTATTCCTGAGAACTGTCCACAGTGGACGCTGTCCGCCACAGGAGCACGGGCCCATCGTCGGTCTCCACGATTGGCACCGTGTAGTCCGGGTCGACGGCGAGCACCTGCGCCGTCCCCCACGACGCGGCGAGCCAGTCGGTGTCCCGGCGGCGGATGGCCGCACGATCGTGGACCGCACGAGACAGCACCGGCCGCCGATCCGTCATGGGACGTCGACCTCGACCAGCGTCGCCAGTCCCGCGCGGATCGCCCGGGAGTCCCCCACGACGACGGTGACCAGCTTGGCCGGCGCGAGATAGGCGCGCGACTGCTCCTGCACGTCGTCGACGGTCACGCCGAGCAGGCTCCGGCGGTAGTCGGCCAGCCAGTCCAGGCCCAGGCCCGGCCCGCTCAGGCCGATCAGCGTGGCGGCCAGACCGGCCTGGGTGGCGGTCGACAGCGCCAGGGTGCCCAGCGCGTACTGGCGGGCGTTGTCGAGTTCCTGCTGGCCGACCGGCATGACCGCCATCCGCCCCAGCTCGTAAAGGGTCTCCAGCAGTGCGGCGGCGGTCACGCTCGTCGACACGTCGGCGTCGACGTAGAACGACGAGCCGGCCTGACGGTGGTCGATGCTGCTGCGTGGGGTGTAGGTGTAGCCCTTGTCCTCACGGATGTTCTCAACATATCGGGAGGAGAAGTAGCCGCCGAAGACGAGGTTGGCCAGTTGCATTGCCGGATACGCCGGATCGGTGCGTTCGCAGGACTTGCCGGCCAGTCGCAGGCTGGACTGAACCGAGCCCGGCCGGTCCACCAGGACGGCGGGTCCGACCGAGACCGCCGGCGCCGGCCGCGTGACAACCGGCGCCGCACCGGGCGACCAGACCGCCAGTGCCCGCTCGACTTCGTCCAGCGTGCGGGCGGGAGACAGGTCCCCGACGAGCACCAGTGTACTGCCGTCAGGCTGCACCCGGTCGCGATGCAGCCTTCGTACTGTCGCTGCGGTCAGCGCCGCCACATCCTCGACGTCGGGCAGCACCCGACCGTAGGGATGCTCCCCGAACAGCCGCCGAGCCCGGGCGGCACTGGCGACAACGTGGGGCTGCGACCGGGCGATCCGGAGCTGGTCGATGAGTCGCCGCCGCTCACTGTCGACGAGCGACACCGGGTACGACGCCGCGGTGAGCAGCTCGGCGAGCAGCTCCAGAAGTGCCGGCAGGCCGGCGCGAAGAACGGCGCCGCTGATCAGCAGCCGGTCGACGTCGGTCGTCACAGTCAGCTCGGTGCCGAGTTCTTGAAGCGCGTGAGCCAGCTCCAGCTCGGTCCGCTCGGCGGTTCCGAGCAGCATGCCGCTGGAAAGCAGGGATGCCCGCGCGCGATGTGCCGCCGCACGCCCGGAAAACGGAATCCGCAACCGCAGCTCGATGAGCGGTACGCCGGCCCGGCGGACGGCAAGCACCCGAAGCCCGGAGCCGAGTACCCGCTCGGCGGTAGTCGGCTTCCTGACCGCCCGCGACGGCCCTAGCGCAGGCACCACGCTCAAGGGGCACCGCCGGCGACGAGTTCGAGCACCGCACGGCGTTCGGGACGTAGCGTCCCGGCGGCCTTTGCCACGTCGGCCGCGGTGACGGCGGCGAGCCGGCCGGGCAGCTCGGCGAGCAGCTCGGCCCGCTGATGCACCAGCTCGTACGCCGCGAACTGCAGCGTCCGGCCGTGCACGGAGTCGGCCTCGCGCAGGAGCTGCGTCGTGATCCGGGCGTTCACCCGGCGCAGTTCACCGTCGTCCAGGCCGTGCGTGGCGACGCGGTCCAGCTCCTCGTCCACCGCCGCGATCAGCTTGTCGACTCCGACCTGCTTGGGGTGGATGGCCTGAACCGTCAGGGTCACCGGGTCACGGCTGTCGAAGGGGTCCCCGAACAGGCCGAGGTAAGCCGCCTGCGACAGAGCCGCCTGGTCCCGGCGGACCAGCCGTTGTTCCAGCCGGGAAGCATCGCCCTCGGACAGCACCTCGGCCAGTACGACGTACGGCAGGTACCTGTCCAGATCGGCGACCGGATCCGGGACCCGCCATCCGATCGCCACCGCCGGCGCCGGCGCTAGCGAGTCCACAGTGGACTGTCGCCGCTCACTGGTCAGGTCCGGCTCGCCGGCGTCCGGACGCGGCGGCGTCGGCCGGCGCGAGATGGGACCGAAGTACCGCTCGACAAGGTCGGCGGTCGACTCGATGGCGAGATCCCCGCAGAGGCACAGCACGGCGTTGCCGGGTGCGTAGTAGCGGTCGAAGAACGCGGTGGCGTCGGCAACTGTGGCGCTGTCGAGGTCCACGAAGTCGCCGTAACCGTTGTGCGCGTTGGGAAACGTGTCGAACAGCACGGGCGGGAGGGACAACCACGGGAACCCGCCGTACGGCTGGTTCAGGACGTTGACCCGGATCTCCTCCTTGACGACGGAGATCTGGTTGGCGAGATTCTCCGCGGTGATCCGTGGGCTGCGCATCCGATCCGCCTCGAGGTACAGCGCCCGCTCGAGGGCGTTGCTGGGCAGGAACTCGTGGTAGTTCGTGTAGTCGCGACGGGTGCTGCCGTTGACGACGCCCCCTGCGGACTGCACGTGCCGCATGTGCGCCATCTTTTCCACGTTCTCCGAGCCCTGGAACATCAAGTGCTCGAAGAGATGCGCGAAGCCGGTGCGTCCCTCTGGCTCCGAGCGCATGCCTACGTCGTAGTAGACGGCCACGCCCACCACGGCGGCTTGACGGTCGGGGGCGAGCACGACGCGCAGACCGTTGTCGAGGGTCAGGCGTTCGATGGGATACGACGGGGCTGCGGACACGCCCGCGACCCTAACCCGGCTTCGGCTACAGCAACTCGATGGAGGCGATGAGCTGATCGATGACGCCGTACAACTCCGCGTGCGTGTTCGGGACGGAGATGTAGACCAGGGCGGGGCGTTCCTTGCCGGTGTCCAGGAGCAGCAGCGCCACCCGCTCCCCGGTCGAGTCGTAACCGGCGACGTCCCAGGTGAGGTCGAACTTCAGCAGGTGACCGGACCGCCCGGCAAGGGTGACCGCCTCGGATGACAGCACGTCCCTCTCGTTCGGCGCGGGGTAGTAGTTGGCCCGGAAGGACTCCGAGAGCGGATCGATGATGCCTGCGAAGTCCTGCGGGCCGGTGACCTGGAACTGCCGGGCAAGCGGTCCCGAGCTGCACTCGGCGACGAACTGTCCACCGTCGGGCACCGCCTCCTGAGTCACGATGTACTGCCCGTGCACCGCGAGCATCTCCGGGCGGGGCAAGGAGTCCACTTCCCGCCAGCCCTCGCCCAGATAGGCGTAGGAGATGCTGGCATCGGGGTCGAGGATGCGCGTCGTACCGGGCGCGAACGTGTCACTCGGCTCCGTCGTCGGTATCGGGCCGATCGTCGGCTCGGCGATCGCCGGGCCGCCGCGGGAGCCACCAACGAGAGTCACCGCGAGTACGACGATCAGCAGCACCGCACCTCCGACGATGGCCCAGGGCAGCCAGCTGCGCAGCCGCTTCGGCCGGCCGCCCTCGATCACGTCGTACGCCGGCCGGATGGCCTGCGCCGTCGCGGTCGTGCCACCGCTCGTGACATCGCTCCAGCTGGCGCCGTTCCACCAGCGCTGCCGACCGGGGACGCCGTCCGGGTCGTCGTACCATCCGGGCGTCACACTCATGGCAGCCAGCGTAAACGCCCTGAACCAGGGCGGGGGCATCCGCGACCCTTACGTCCGTAGATCTGGTCGGTATGGCGACCAACGCACGGACGTAACGGGTCTACGTCAGGGATTCGACGTCGGGCGTAGCCGGACGGGCGCGGACGCAGATCAGCCGGTCACCCGCGCGCAGCGACCAGGCCCGGTCGTCGGCGTACGGGATCACCGCCCCGTCCCTCACAACGGCGAGGACCGGGTCGGCGACGAAACGCAGTCCCTTGCCGATCTCCTCCTGGTGCACGGGACGTTCGAGGAGGGCGAGGCCCGCATCGGAGGTGAGCAGGTCCTCGACGACGTCGACGATCAGCGGGGCGCTTGCTGACAGGCCGAGCAGCCGACCGGAGGTCTCGGAGGACACGACCACGCTGTTGGCTCCGCTCTGCCGGAGCAGATGCGCGTTCTCGGACTCGCGGACAGCCACCGAGATGGTCACCGAGGTTGACAGTTCTCGTGCAGTCAGCGTCGTCAGCACCGCGGAGTCGTCGGCATCGGTGGCGACCACGACCGCCCTGGCGCGGCTCACCTGCGCCTCTCGGAGAACCTCCGACCGGGTCGAGGACCCCGCCACCACGACGAAGCCGGCCGCCCGCGCCTCCTCCAGCGTGGTCCGGTCGGCATCCACGACCACGATCCGCTCGGCGGGCGTCCCCTCGCCGAGCAGCACCCGGATCGCGCTGCGTCCCTTCGTCCCGTAGCCGCAGACGACGACGTGGTCTCTCACCCGTGACCTCCAGCGCTTCAGTTGCAGGACCATCCGGCCGCGCTCGGTGAGCACTTCGAGCGTCGTGCCGACCAGGATGATGAGGAACAGCACTCGCAGCGGGGTGATGATCAGGATGTTCACCAGCCGAGCGCTGTCGCTGAACGGCGCGATGTCGCCGTAGCCGGTCGTCGACAGCGTCACGGTCGTGTAGTACGCCGCGTCGAGCAGATCCACCCCGTCGCCGTTGCTGTCCCGATAGCCCGCACGGTCGAGGTACACGACCAGGACGGTCGAGGCCAGGATCGAAAAGGCAAGCAGCATGCGACGGCTGATCGCATACAGCGGGCTCACCGTCGACTGCGGCAGCAGCGTGGTGATGCCGCTGCCTCGACCCGGATCCGGCGCTAACAGCCTCGCTCTGGCCACAAGGTCGCAATCTATTCCTGCTCGGCCGGTTGGGCCGTCAACCCCGCCGTCAGCGCCGTCGCGTCGTGGGTAACGTCCGCGGCATGCAGATCACGGTCGGGGAGATGGTGTACGACGCGCGGGTAGGTGGACCGGAGGACGGCCGGGCGGTGCTGCTGTTGCACGGGTTCCCGCAGACCGGTCGGTGCTGGGACGCGGTGGCGGCGCGGCTGGCCGCCGACGGGTGCCGCTGCATCGCGCCGGACCAACGCGGCTACTCCCCCGGCGCGCGTCCGGCCGCGGTCGAGGACTATGCGATGCGGCCGATCGTCGCCGACACCGTGGGGATGCTCGACGCGCTCGGCCTGAACCGGGTGGACGTCGTCGGGCACGACTGGGGCGCCAACGTCGGCTGGCTGCTCGCGACGTGGCACCCGGACCGGGTCCGGACCCTGACCGCGGTATCCGTCCCGCACCCGCTGGCCTACGGCTGGGCGTTCCGGCACGACCCGGAGCAGCAGCACAAGGCGTCCTACATCGCGCTGTTCCGGTTGCCGGGTAAAAGGGCCGAGGAGGTCCTGCTCGCCGATGACGCCCGGCGGCTGCGCCGGGTCATGGACGGCGCTGACCTCGACCCGGAGGCGATCCAGGAGTACGTCGATCAGCTGTCCCGGCCGGGCGCCCTGACCGCCGCCCTGAACTGGTACCGCGCGATGTCCGGGCGGGACGCCGACGGGCTGGGTCCGGTCACCGTGCCGACGACGTACGTCTGGAGTACCGGCGACGTGGCGCTGGCCCGTGCCGGTGCGGAGCGCTGCGGGGAGCACGTCGCGGCCGACTACCGGTTCGTCGAGCTGGAGGGCATCAGCCACTGGATCCCCGAGCAGGCCCCGGATGCCCTAGTCGACGCGATCCTGCAGCGAGTGGCTACCGTGTCCGCTTGATCTGGTCAAGGCTGGTCAAGTAGCTTCGGTAGGTGAAGCAGGTGAATGTATACGAAGCGAAGTCCCGGCTGTCCGCGCTGCTCGTCCGAGTCGAAGCTGGGGAGGAAATCGTGATCGCCCGCAACGGGCGTCCGGTGGCCCGGCTGGTGCCGATGCGTCAGCACCGGTCGGCTAGGGTTCCCGGCGGCTGGACGGGCCGCGTCTGGATGGCCACGGACTTCGATAATCCGGGTGGACAGTACGGCGAGATGGTCGATGAGTTGTATCGGCGGCTCGGGGCGGACTCCGGCGAGCCCGCTTCGTGACCGCAAGGCTGCTGCTCGACACCAATGCTCTGCTGTGGTGGCTGGCCGATGACGGTGAACGGCTCGGTGCGGTGGCGCGTGACCGCATCGCCGATCCGGACGCCGCGGTGTACGTGTCGGCGATCAGCTCGACCGAAATTGCCATCAAGCAGTCGATCGGCAAGCTGCGGGCGCCCGACGACCTGGCGGACCAGGTCGAGGCGAATGGCTTCATCGAGCTGCCATTGCTCATTCGGCACGGCTCCACCCTGGCCACGCTGCCCTGTCACCATCGTGACCCGTTCGACCGGATGCTGCTGGCTCAGGCCAGCTCCGAAGGGCTGACGCTCATTACCGGCGACAGGGCACTTGCTGCCTATGACGTGCCGCTCATCCCGACCTGGCAGTAGGAAGTCGCTCGACCAGCTTCCTGAGGCCGTCCGCGTCGTACAGGTCGGCCGGGCGGACGGTCCGGTTGTGCCGGACGTAATGAAACGCGGCGCCGACCCGATCGGGTAGTACCCCGCTGAGTTCGGCCCACGCAAGCCGGTACGCCGCCAGCTGCACGGCGCTGGCCGCCGCGTCCGCGCCGGTCGGTGGCTGGCCGGTCTTCCAGTCGACGACCTCGTACTGCCCGCCCTCGTCGAGGAACACCGCATCCATCCGGCCGCGCACCGACAGCACGCTCAACCGGAACTCGAACGGAACCTCCACCTCCACCGGCGTCCGGTCAGCCCACACACTGGCCAGGAAAGCCTCTTGCAGCACGGCGAGGTCGCCGTCGTCGGCACCGGCGTCCTCCGCGCCGGGCAGCTCGTCCAGGTCGAGCAGCCGCTGCGCGCCGAAGCGGTGCTCCAGCCAGGCGTGAAACGCCGTACCACGGCGGGCCAACGGGGCCGGCGGGAACGGCATCGGCCGGCTCAGCTGGGCAGCCAGCCGCTGCGGATCCCGGCGGAGCGTGACCAGCTGCGAGACCGACAGGTGCGCAGGAAGGGCGACATTCTCGAGAGCCGACCCGCTAGCGGCCAGTTCGGCGAGCAGGAGTTCGACGTCCTCGTGCCACTCGCTTGCTGCGTCAGGGGGGCGCGCCGCGCGGACCCGCTCGGCCGCATCGTCGACCGTGGCCCGTCGGATGCCCAGCGGATCGGCCGGCCAGCTCGCGGTGCGGACCGCGGCACGTCGCGGGTTGGCCACTCCCTCCTCGGGCGGCGGTTCCCAGTGCTCCGGGGAGCCGACGTGCTCCCGCACCTCATCCAGTAGCGCCGACGGGCCGCGGGAGCCGACCGCGTCGTCCCACCAGTACCCGGAGCAGAGCAGCTCCGAACGCGCCCGGGTGACCGCGACATAGGCCAGCCGGCGTTCCTCCAGCAGCCCGATCGCGGCACAGTCGTCGAGAAACGCCTCCCGGCTGAGGTCGGCATCCTTCTGGTCGAGGCAGGCCGACACTTCCCACTGCGGCAGCTCGTGCCGGTCGCCGCGCAGCGCGTACGGGACGGCGCCCAGCTTCGTCGTCCAGACGTCACCCGCCGCGTCCTTTGCCGGGAACACCCCCTTGACGAGACCGGGGATCGCAACGACGTCCCACTCGAGCCCCTTGGCTCCGTGGACGGTGAGGATCTGCACCGCGTCGGCGCGGCGCTCGACGACTCCGGCCTCCAGTCCACGCTCCTGCTCCTCGGCGGCCTGCAGGTAGCCGAGGAAACCGGTCAGCGACCCGCCCGCGCCGCCTCCGGCCAGGTCGGCGGCGAAGTCGGCGGCGATGTCGAGAAACGCGTCGAGATGGCCGCGGGCCAGCGCCTGCTCTCCCGGCCGGCGGACTGCCACCTCCACGTCGAGACCGATCGTCCGCTCGATGTCGGCGAGCAGGTCGGGCAAGGGCTGGTCGAGTCGCCGGCGCAGCAGCCGGATCTCGTCCCGCAGCGCCGTCAGCCGGCGCCACCCCATCGGGGAGTACGCCGACGGCGGACCGAGGTCGTCAAGCGCGTCGACCACACTGCCCTCGTCCTCGCGATCACTCCTCACCGGCAGCTCGCCGGTGCCGGGGTCGGCGATCAGTTGCCGGGCGCGGCGGCCGAGGGCGGCGAGATCCCTCGGGCCGAGCCGCCAGCGGGCGCCGGACAGCAGCCGCAGCAGCGCGTCCCCGGCGCTGGGATCCACCGCGACCCGCAACGTCGACACGACATCGAGCACTTCGGGGGTGTCCAACAGGCCGCCGAGTCCGAGCACCTCGACCGGGATCCCCCGCGAGCGCAGCGCCGTCTCCAGTACCCGCTGCTGGGAACGCCGCCGGGTGAGCACCGCCGCGGATCGTCCGGCCAATCCCGTCGCGGTCCGGGCCGCGTTGTCCCGCCACACCTCAGCCATTCCAGCGGCGATCCACTGCGCCTCGTCCTCGGCCGTCTCCAAGAGCGCGCAACGGATCGTGCCGGCCGTCTCGCGTCCGGGCCGCGCGGCAAGCACAGGGACGACCGCCCCGCGGGTGCGCAGTTCCCCGGCCACGGCGTTGGCCAGATCCAGGATCCGACCGTCGTTGCGCCAACTCGTCGACAGCTCCTGCACCGCTGCCGGTTCGGGAAGCAGGGTCCCATCAGCTACCGGAAACTGCTCGGGAAAGCGTTGCAGGCTCCCCGCGCTTGCCCCGCGCCAGCCGTAGATCGACTGACACGGGTCACCTACCGCAGTGACCGGGTGCCCGTCGCCGTACAGGCTGCGCAGCAAGACCAGCTGGGCGTGGCTGGTGTCCTGGTACTCGTCCAGCAGGACGGCGGCGTAGCGGCCTCGCTCGGCCTGGCCGATCTCCGGAACGGCTTGCGCCAATCGGGCCGCCACGCCCATCTGGTCGCCGTAGTCCATCGCCTCGGTCGCCCGCTTGCTTCGCGTGTACTGCTCGACGAGCGGCAACAGCTGCAGCCGGGCAAGCTGCCTGTCCAGCGCGCCGCGCACCTTCGCGTAGACCCCAGTCTTCCGACTCGAACCGGGCAGCGCCTCGACGTCAGCCACCAGCCGCTCGGTGTAGCGGCGCAATTCCTCCGGTACGACGAAGTGCTCACCCATCTCCTCGGCCAGGTCGAGCAGCTCCTTGGTGATCCAGGCCGGGGTCATGGTGACGTGGCTCATGTCACCGTCGTAGGCCTGGACCACCCGGGCGGCGTACTGCCAGCGCACCGCATCGGTCAGCAGCCGCGACGTCGGCTCGACCCCGAGCCGCACCCCGTGCTCGGCCACGAGCCGCGCCGCGTACGAGTGGTAGGTCGAGACGGTCGGCTCACCGGCCAGCACCACTTCCTCCGCGACCACCCGGGCGGCGGCGAGCTGCCGGACCCGGTTACCGATCCGCGCCGCCAACTCCCCCGCCGCCTTGCGGGTGAAGGTCAGTCCCAGCACCTGCTCCGGCCGCACCAGCCCGTTGGCGATCAGCCACACGACCCGGGCGGCCATCGTCTCGGTCTTTCCCGACCCGGCGCCCGCCACGACGAGCCCAGGTCGCAGCGGCGCCTGGATCACCGCCGCCTGCTCCGCGGTGGGGGCCGGCTGCCCCAGTAGCTCGGCCAGCGCGCAGGCATCGACGAATGTGCGGGTAGCCGCGGTCATCGCTGGTCCGCCTCGTGCGCTGCGCTCACGGCTCGTCGCTGCGATGCTCACTCGCTCTCGGCTCATCCGGTCACCTGCCGGCCGCGGGCGACCAGCGGACATGACGTCGCGACCGGGCACATCCGGCAGTGCTTGTTCTCGGTGGCCACGAACGTCGCCGCCGCCATGCCGTCCGCGACTCGGCGGATCAGCTGCTCGGCCCAGCCCGGGTCATCGCTGCCGGAGAGCGCGCCCTGCGGCAACACCGACGTGGAGCCTTTGAGATACACCAGATCTGCGCCGCCCGAACTCTGCCCGTGCTCGGCGAAGCCGCCGCTCTCCACCGCGGCCTGGTAGGCACCTAGCTGGGGGTGGCTGTCCAGGTCGGCTTTGCGCGGCCGGGTCGTGCCGGTCTTGAGATCGACGGCGACCAGGCGGCCCTCCTTGTCCCGCTCGAGCCGGTCCACCCGCCCGCGCAGCACCGCCCTGCCGAGCTCGACCTCGAAGTCCAGCTCGCAGCCGATCAGCTCCCTGGCGCCCTTTCGGCCGAGCCACGTCCGCAGCCGTTCGAGCATCTTCCGGGCTTCCTCTCGCTGGTGGCGGGAGTACCACGGGCCGCCCAGGTCGAGCTGCTCCCAGCTCTCGTCCAGCCGGGCCAGCAGGGTGTCGAGCTCAACGCCGGCGTCCACGGCAAGGGTGGCGACGTCGTGCACGAGGGTGCCGACGCTCTGGCTGGGTCCTGGTCCGCTGGAGCCACCGCAGGACTCCAGGAGCCACTGCAGCCCGCACGTGGAGAATCGTTCGACCTTCGACGGCGACACCCAAACCGGCTCGTCGTCGTCGCGCACCGGGCGCACGTCGGACAACGGCAGGGCACCCCACCAGGTGGCCGGGTCCGCGCCGGGCACGCCGTCGGCAGCCAGCCGGCGAAGCTCCGCTGCCGCAGCATCTCGCCGCCCGTCACTCGCGACCGGGTCGGCTGCGGCCGCCCGAAGCTCGGCGACCATAGCCGGCAGCGCCAGCAGCCGAGGCACCTCGCTGTGCGGACGGGCGCCGTCGGCGAGCAGCCGTTCGTCGAGTGCGTCCACGAGCCGGGACGGGACGACGCCGTCCGGGCTATCCACCGAGGTGACGAGCAGCCGCCGGCGGGCCCGGGTGACCGCGACGTAGAAAAGCCGCCACTCCTCGTCGCGGAGGGCGCTGACCGGAGAGACGGTGCTCGGGTCGAGACCGGCGGCCAGCTCGACGAGCTGCTCGGAGCCCAGCAGGCTGCCGCGGACCCGCAGGTCCGGCCACTGCCCCTCCTGGACGCCGGCCACCACGACGAGGTCCCATTCCAGCCCCTTGGCGGCGTGGGCGGTCAGCACGCGGACCGCCTCACCGCTGGGCGCCCGCGCGGCCAGAGTGTCGGCCGGGATCAGCTGACTGCGCACGTGGTCGAGAAACGCGCGGGAGCCGGCCCGCGGCAGCCGGTCGACGAAGCGGCCAGCGGCATCGAACAGTGCCACCACGGCATCGAGGTCTCGGTGCGCGACCGCGGCAGCCGGGCCGGGCAGCAGCGCCGCCCGTTGCCACCGCGGGCCGAGGCCGCTGGCCTGCCACACCGACCACAGCACGTCCTCGACCGTGCTGCCGGGCTCGGCTTCGACCGCCCGCGCCTTCGCCAGCAGCGCTGCTATCCGCAGCGCAGGTGCGGCGACCCGGTCCTCGACGGCCAGCAGATCGCGTGGCTCCTGGAGCGCCTGCACGAGCAGCGTCCCGGACGGCAGCTGGTCGCCGGCCACCGCTGCTGCCCGCCGCAGTTGCTGGCGCAGCCGGCGCAACGTCAACGCATCGGCGCCGCCGAGCGGTGAGACCAGCAGAGCCATCGCCAGCGCCTCATCGAAGCCGGCCGGCCAGTTGCCGTCCGCGGCCATGGCGGCGTCCAGAACGTCGAGCAGCGCGGTGGCCGCGGGCTGCTCAGCCAGCGGGAGCTCGTCGCCGGTGACGGCGACCGGAACTCCGGCCGAGATGCAGGCGCGGCGCAGCACCGCGAGCCGGCGAGAGGTTGATCGGACGAGGACGGCCATCTGCGACCAGGGCGTTCCGTCCCGGAGATGTGCCTCGCGCAACCGATGGGCGATGAAGGCAGCCTCCTGACTCGCCGATGTCAAGACGTGGACGTCGACCGAGCCGGTCTCGTCGGCGGCGGTCCCGAGATCTCGATGGTCCTGTCGCCGCGGCCCCGACACGTGATCGATCACCCGCCGGGACGCGGCGAGCAGCGTCGCCCCGCTGCGCCGGCACGTTGTCAGGGCGATGGTGGGCGCCGGCGCGCCGTCGACGCACGGGAACCGCTCCGGGAAGTCGAGGATGCCGCGCTGGCTGGCACCGCGGAACGCGTAGATCGCCTGGTCCGGATCGCCGACGACGATCAGGTTGCGACCGCCGCCGGCGAGCAGCCCCAGCAGCTCCTCCTGCGACGGGTCGCTGTCCTGGTATTCGTCGACGTACACGCTGGTCAGCCGAGCGCGCTCCGCGGCCAGCTTGTCCGCGTCGGTTCGAAGCAGGTCGATCGCCGCGCGGATCAGCTCGGCCGGGTCCATCGCGACCGAGTGGCTCGCGGCAAGTGCCGTCACATCGGCGTACTCCTGCATGAATCTGGCCGCGGCGCGCCAATCGTCGCGGCCGCGCTCGCGGCCCCACTCGTCCAGTTGACGGGGCGGAACCGCCCGCTCGTACGCCCGCAGCATCAGGTCGCGCAGTTCGGAGGCGAAGCCGCGGGTCTTGACGGCCTCGCCGAGCCGCGCCGGCCAGACCACGGAGCCGGCGCGTTCGGCTTGACCCGAGAGCAGGTCACGGATGACCGCGTCCTGCTCGGGACCGGACAGCAGCCTCGGCGGCGGTTCACCCCGCTGCGCCGCTGCCCGGCGGAGCAGGCCGTAGGCGTAGGAGTGAAAGGTCCGGGCCAGCGGCTCCCGGATCGTGCGGCCCACCCGAGCCGCGATGCGCACCCGCAGTTCGGCGGCGGCCCGGCGGCTGAACGTCAGGACGAGGGTTGACTCCGGGTCGACTCCCGCCTCGATCCGGGCGGCCACGGCCTCGACGAGGGTTGTCGTCTTACCCGTCCCCGGTCCGGCCAGCACGCGCAGCGGCCCCTGCTCGTGCTGGACGACCCGGCGCTGGGCGTCGTCCAGCACGAGCGGCCGGACCGCAGGCGATTCCGGTCGGACCAGGCGGTACGACGGGGGCATCCCCGGATACAACCACGGCGGTCCGACACCGTCGGGACGGTCGGCGCCAGCTGCCGATGATCACGGGCTTTGGCCGGCTCAGATCGGCGTAACCCCATGATCATCGGGGCCGAGAACGCCCGTCCCACCGGCCAATCCGCATGTCGACCCGCGAACCGCGGACCGGAGCGCCTTCGGCGCGCAGCCGGGCCAGTTGCTCCACGGCGATCTGCGGCGCGGGCGTCCCGTCGGTCCGCAGGACGCGGTGCCAGGGCACCGCGCCGCCGCAGCGGGACATCGCCTGCGCCACCCGCCGCGGGCCGAAGACGCCGACGTACTCGGCGATGTCACCGTAGGACATGACCCATCCCGGCGGGATCCGCTCGACGAGTTCGTACACCGCCTCGTCGAAGTCGGCCGGGTCGTCGTACGCCGGATCGGGGGCGGGCACGGCCCATCCTGACATCAGCCGGCATGGCTGATCACTGGCTCGAACTCGACCCGGACTCCGAGCAGCCGCACCGGCCGGATGATCTCGAACCGGTCGAGCAGAGCCAGCGCTGCGCGTTCGACGTCACCGGCCGCCGAGGTCGGCGCTGGCAGGGTCATGATCCGGGTCCGCGTGAAGAACGACGAGAACCGGACCTTGACCGCCACCCTGGCCACCCGCCGGCCATCGGCCACGACGTCGCGCGTCAGCTCCCTGGCCAGTACGGCGAGCTGCTCGTCGACCTCCGACCGCTCGGTCAGGTCCTGCGGGAACGTGGTCTCCCGGCTCCGGGAACGCGCCACCCAGGGAGCTCCGGTCACCTGGGTGTCTGCACCGCCGAGCGCGAGTTGCCGGTACCACGGGCCCATCGTCGGACCGAACCGCTCGGCCAACTCACCGGCATCGGCCCGCGCCAGCTGGCCGACGGTGAGCAGCCCGGCGGCCGCCAGCTTCCTGGCCGTCTTGGCCCCGATGCCCCACAGCGCCTCGGTCGGCCGGTCGGCCATGACGGCCATCCAGTTGTCCTCGGTGAGCCGGTATATCCCGGCCGGCTTGGCGAAGCCGGTGGCAAGCTTCGCGCGTTGCTTGCTGTCCCCGATGCCGACCGAGCAGGACAGTCCGGTCGCGGCGGTCACCGCACGCCGGACAGCCGCGGCCAACCCCTCCGGATCCTCAGTCCGGGCACCTAGGAACGCCTCGTCCCAGCCGTAAACCTCGACGACTACCGGGAACCGACGGAGGGTGTCCATCACCCGTGCCGAGGCCGCCTCGTACGCCGAAGGGTCCGACGGCAGGAACACGGCGTCGGGGCAACGCCGTACCGCCGCCCGCAACGGCATGCCCGACCGCACACCGAACTCACGGGCCTCATACGAGGCGGTGGCCACCACCTGGCGCCGCTGGGTCGGGTCGCCGGAGCCGCCGACCACGACCGGCCGGCCGCGCAGCTCCGGCCGGCGTCCCACCTCCACCGCGGCGATGAACTGGTCGAGGTCGACGTGCAGGATCCAGTCCGACATCGACACCTGGATACTCTGCCGCATGAGATTCCGCACCACGGTGGAGCTGGGCGGCAAGACGGCGACGGGGATGCGCGTGCCGCCGGCGATCATCGCCGGTCTCGGCGCCGGCAAGAAGCCCGCCGTGCGCGTGATGATGCGCGGACACACCTACCGGACCACCGTGGCCCCTCGCGGTGGTGAGTACCTGATCCCGGTCAGTGCGGAGAACCGCAGCGGTGCCGGTGTCGCCGCCGGCGACGAGGTGGATGTCGACATCGAGCTGGACACCGAACCGCGCGAGGTGGCCGTGCCGGCTGACTTCGCCGCAGCGCTCGCCGGCGATGCGGACGCCAGCCGGTTCTTCGCCGGCCTGTCCTACAGCCAGCGCCAGTGGTTCGTATTGGGTATCGACAGCGCGAAGACCGCCGAGACCAGGCAGCGCCGCATCGGCAAGGCGGTCGACAGGCTGCGAGAGGGCCGCGCCCAACGCTGAACCCGGGGGCGCCGTAACCGAGACGACCTACGCCCAGCCGCTAGATGTCAGCGCGCTCGCCCGGATCGCGTACGTCTCCGAGGCGCACTTCATCCGGACCCTCCCGGCGACGTTTGGCGAGACGCCACACGGTATCTGCAGCGCCGCCGCGTCGAACGCGCGATGTTCCTCTTGCGTGACACCGATCGGAGCGTCACCGACGCCTGCCTCGATGTCGGCTTCAGGAGTCTGGGGACGATCAGCCGGACGGTCCTAGACATCGTCGGCGGGTCGCCGACGTCGTACCGCAGGCGTGGTCCGATCGCCCCCGTACCGACCTGCTTCGCGATGGGGTGGACAAGACCGCTGCGAAGCGCGATCCGGGCCAACACGACGGGCTCGACGGGCATTTGCCTCCTCGCCAGGACAACGTCGTGCTCATCAGCAAACTCCAGCTGACCGCCGTACCGAGCGGGATCGCCGATGTGACCGTATTCAGGGACACCGCCTACCTGGCGGCATACACCACTCCGTGCGGCGAGGGTGGCGTGCATGTCGTGGACATCTCCGACGTCGAGAATCCGGAGGAGATCGGGTTCATCCCCACGGGCGAAGGAAGCTTCGTCGGCGAGGGCGTTCAGGTCACCTCAGTGAGAACCCTCCGTTTCCGGGGCGACGTGCTGATCTTCAACAACGAGATCTGTGCTGAGTCGGAGACGGCGGTCGGTGGAGCGACACTCGTCGACGTTACCGACCCGGCTAATCCTCGGATCCTGGCAGCCGGCTTCGGTGACTTCGACACAGACGGCGTTCCCGACGGGGACGACGTCGCCCATCAGGTGCACAGTGCTTTTGGCCTGGCAGGACGGACTCAAGGCGTACGCCGTGCTGGTCGACGACGAGGAAGGCGAGGACGTCGACATCACAAATCCCCGCCGGCCGGTCAAGATCGCCGAGTACGACCTAGACGCACTGTTCCCGCAGATCCTGCAGCCCGACCAGCCAACCCTGACCGAGGTCTTCTTCCACGACGTGACCGTGAAGCGGATCGAGGGGCGGCAGGTCATGGTCGCCTCGTACTGGGACGCCGGCTACGTCGCCCTCGACGTGTCCGACCCGACCAGGCCGCGGTACATCGGCGACACCGATTTCACCAACCCCGACCCGGAGCTGCTGGAATCCACTGGTGAGGCCCAGGTGCCGGAGGGCAACGGCCATCAGGCGGAATTCACCAGGGACAACGAGTACCTCATCGGCGCCGACGAAGACTTCTCGCCGCTTGGTTTGGAGGGCCGTAACCTCACCGATGACACCACGCTGAGTGCCAGTCAGGGCAGCGACACCCCCCAGCTCGAGCCCGGGGAGGCCATCCAGGGCCAAACCGTCTTCGTCGGTCGCGCCTGTGACACCGATCCAGCAGTGCCGCCCGGCGACGGGTCCCAGGTCGCGGTTGTCGAACGCGGGGAGTGCGACTTCACCGACAAGCTTCCCAACGTGGAGCGGGCCGGCGGCTACATCGCGGTGCTGATCTTCAACCGGGAAGGCTCCGACGCGTGCACAGCCACGCTCGGCATGAGCGTCGAAGGCGACATCCCGACCTTTGGCGTCATCCCGCGGGATCAGGGCTACGCCCTGTTCGACGAGCCGTACGACGATGAGGCCTGCCTGACCGGCGACGGTACTGAGACCGCCCCGATTCCGATCGGTACGGTCGGGGACGAAGTGGTGTTCACGTCGTACTTCGACGGCTGGGGTTACGTGCACCTGTTCGATGCCAGCACGGGCACCGAATTGGACACCTACGCCATCCGCGAGGCGCACAAACCACGCTTCGCCTCCGGATTCGGAGCGCTGAGCGTGCACGAGGTGGCTACCTCGTCGATCAACCCGAGCCGGGCCTATCTGTCCTACTACGCCGGTGGGTTCCGAGTCCTGGACATCCGGAACAACGAACTCGCGGACGTGGGCAGTTTCATCGACCGCGGCGGGAACAACTTCTGGGGCGTGCAGGTGTTCAGCTCCGATAACACCGAGTACGTCGCCGCCAGTGACATCGACTTCGGTCTGTACATCTTGAAATACACCGGCGGACCCTGAGCAACCCGCGCTCTCGTTGGTAATCCGCGCGACTCAGCAGGACGGTGGCGGGATGTACGGTGCCGTGCGGCTCAGTAGGTGGGAAGCGCAGGGTCGATCTGGCTCTGCCAGGCGAGTACGCCGCCCTGCACGTGGACTGCGTCGGAGAAGCCGGCGGCCTTCACCGCGGCCAGCGCCTCCGCCGAGCGCGCGCCGGACTTGCAGTGCAGCACGATCGGCTTGTCGTGCGGCAGCTCGGCCAGCGCCTCGCCGCGCAGGATGCGGTCCTTGGGGATGAGCACCGAGCCGGGGATCTTGATGATCTCGTACTCGTTCGGCTCCCGGACGTCGACGAGCAGGAAGTCCTTGCCGGCGTCGATCATGTCCTTCAGCTCGCCGACGGTGATCGTCGATCCGCGCGCGGCCGCCGTGGCCTCCTCGGACACCACGCCGCAGAACGCGTCGTAGTCGATCAGCTCGGTGATCGGCTCGGCGTTCGGGTCCTTGCGGACGTTGATGGTCCGCCAGGTCATCTCCAGGGCGTCGTAGACCATCAGCCGGCCCAGCAGCGTTTCCCCGATCCCGGTGATCAGCTTGATCGCCTCGGTGGCCTGGGTCGCGCCGATCGTCGCGCACAGCACCCCGAGCACGCCGCCCTCGGCGCACGAGGGCACCATGCCGGGCGGCGGCGGGACCGGGTACAGGTCGCGGTAGTTCGGGCCGTGGGAGTCCCAGAACACCGCCACCTGGCCGTCGAACCGGA
>JACCTY010000127.1 GCA_013812145.1 Geodermatophilaceae bacterium
CTCCGCTCCTCGCTCGCTAGCGCTCGCTGCGATGCTCGCTCGCTCTCGGCTCACCGGACCTCCTGCACATGCGCGACCGCGTCGGCGACGATGTGGGCTACGTGCTCGTCGACCAACACGTAGACGACCTCGCGGCCGCGGCGCCGGCCCTCGACGATCGAGGCCGACCGCAGGATCCGCAGGTGCTGGCTGACCAACGGCTGGGCGACTCCCAAGGCGTCGACGAGCTCGTGAACGCAGCTCGGTCCGCCGGTGTGCAGCTGGGTGACCAGAGCGATTCGCACCGGCGCGGACAGCGCCTTGAGCAGCTCCCCGGCGTCGGTGAACGGGTCCACCCGGGTGGCGGGCGGTGCTGTCGTCACGGCAACCACTGTACGCAGCGCCCTTACGGGGACACCCGCGTCGGCCGGGTCAACAGCGTGGAGGCGAGTGAGGCGAAACCGAACACGACGATGGCGAGCACGACGATCAGGGCCCCCGGGCCGACGTTCAGCGGGTGGGACGCCACCACGCCGCCCACCGAGACGACCACGCCGATGACCATGGCCAGCGCCATCGTGGCGGCGAATCCGCGGGTCAGTTGCTGGGCCGCGGCGACCGGGACGACGAGCAGCGCGCTCACCAGCAGCAGCCCGACGACGCGCATCGCGACGGTCACGGTGAGCGCCGCGGTCACCGCCAGCACGATGTTCAGCAGCTGGACCGGCAGGCCCGAGACCCGGGCGAACTCCTCGTCCTGGCAGACCGCGAACAGCTGGCGGCGCAGGCCGATCGCCACGACGAGCACGCCAACGGTCAGTACGCCGATCGTGACGAGGTCCTGGCCGCTCACGGTGAGAATCGACCCGAACAGGTACGTGAGCAGGTTCGTGTTCCCGCCGGGTTCCAGGCTGATGAGCAGCACCCCGCCGGCCAGGCCGCCGTAGAACAGCATCGCCAGCGCGACGTCCCCGCTGGCCCGGCCGCGGGCACGGACCAGCTCGATGGCGACGGCGCCCAGCGAGGCGACGATGACGGCGGTGAGCACGGGCGACGTGCCGAGCAGGAATCCCATCGCCACGCCGGTCAACGCGACGTGCCCAATGCCGTCGCCCATCAGCGCGAGCCGGCGCTGGACGAGGTAGGTCCCGACGGCGGGCGCGGCCAGCCCGACGAGCAGTGCCGCGAGCAGCGCCTTTTCGATGAACGGCAGGGTCAGATAGCTCATTGCGTGCCCGCCTCGTGCGCTGTGTCATGGCGCGCTGTGCGCGCGAGTCGCCTCCGCTCCTCGGAGCCGCTCGGCGGGCAGCTCCGCGCTTGGCCGGCTGTCGCGCCGTAGGGCCCGTCGAGCAACTCCTGCGATGCTCGGCTCCGGCGCACCGCTCCTCGCTCGCTGAGGCTCGCTGCGATGCTCACTCGCTCTCGGCTCATTGCCTGACGCCGAACGGTGAGGAGGAAAGCCCGAAGCCACCGGCGGGCGGCGGCAGGAAGTCGTGGTCGGCGTCGCGGTGGTCGCCGGGCGCCGGCGGCTCGCTGCCGGTGTAGGTCACCCGGCCGTCGCCGAGCACCACCGAACGGTCGATCAGCGCCGCGAGCTGCCCCAACTCGTGCAGGACGAGTAGGACGCTCGTGCCGCCGGCCACCATCTGCTCCAGCGCAGCCGCGATGGCCAGCTGGCTGTCCGCGTCGACGCCGGACATCGGCTCGTCCAGGATCAGCAGGTCCGGCCGCCCGGCCAGCGCGCGCGCGATCAGCACTCGTTGCTGCTGGCCCCCGGACAACTTGGCGACACCGGTCCGGCCGAGCGGCCGCAGGCCCACGACGTCCAAGGCGTCGTCGACCGCGGTGCGGTCGGCGGCACCGAACCGGGCCAGCACCCCGCGCCCGGACAGCCGCCCGGCCGCGACCACCTCCCGCACCGTGGCCGGTACGCCGCTGGCCGCGGTGACGCGCTGGGGCACGTACCCGATCCGGCCCCACTCCCGGAACCGGGGCAGCGGCGTACCGAACAGCTCGACGGTCCCGCCGGACAGCGGGACCAGACCGACGACCCCCCGGACCAGCGTGGACTTGCCGGAGCCGTTGGCCCCGAGCAGCGTCACGACCTCGCCGGTGGTCACCTGCAGGTCGACCTCGTGCAGGATGCGCCGGCCGCCGAGGTCCGCCGAGACCGCCTTTACGTCTACGACGCGGTCAATCATGTGCAGCCAAGCGCATCCTGCAGGGTGGCGAGGTTGGTCCGCATCACCGACAGGTAGTCCTCGCCCTCATCCACCGCCTCGACGGGGGACAGCACGGCGGTGTCGGCGCCCACCTGGTCGGCCACCGTCTCGGCGTACTCCGGGCTGACCGCCTCTTCGAAGAAGATCGTCGTCACGCCGTTCTCCGCGGCGAACCGGCTGACTTCGTCCAGCGTCTGCGGGGACGGCTCGTCCTCCGGTGACAGGCCGGCGATGCCCACCTGCTCCAGGTCGTAGCGCGCGGCGAGGTGGCCAAAGGCGCTGTGGGTGGTGACGATCTCGCGACGCTCGCAGGCTCCCAGACCGGTCCGGAACTCCTCGTCGAGCCCGGTCAGCTCCACCACCAGGTCTCCCGAGTTCGCGCGGTACTGCTGGGCGTTGTCGGGATCGGTGCTTGCCAGCTGGTCGGCAACCGCGCCGGCCAGCTCGGCGTACCTGACGGGGTCGAGCCAGACATGTGGGTCGACGTCATCGGCTCCGAGGACGTCGAAGGACGTGTCCGGTGCGTTCTGCTCGACCGCGTCGTCCACGGCCGGCTGGAAGTCGCCGAGGTACAGCACCAGGTCGGCCTCGGCGACCTGCTGGATCTGCTGCGGGGCTAGTTCCAGATCGTGCGGCTCGGCTCCGGGTTGGGCCAGACTGTTCACCTGGACTCCATCGCCGCCGACCCGCTCGGCGAGAAACTGCAGTGGGTAGAAGCCGACCACCACCTGCACCGATCCGTCCTCGGCACTGCCTGCGGCCGCCCCGCAGCCGGCGACGGCCAACGCGAGCGCGGTGCCGCCGGCCAGGAGGGTTGCTGCCGTCATGTTGCAAACTGTCGACCAAGATGACAATCATTGTCAAAGACGCATGGCTCACCGAGAGGACGTCCGATGCCGCACCAGCACGGCAGAACCGAGGATCTGGACTGGTCGAGCATGCTCGAGACCCTCGGGCGCGCCGACGACATCGAAGCCGACCTGAACGCGCAGATCGCCGACTGGCTGCTTGCCGGTGACGAACGGCTGATCTATGACCTCGGCTGCGGGGCGGGTGGGATGACCGCGGCCCTGCGTGCGGCCGCCCCGCGGGACTCCCGCGTCGTCGCCGTGGACGGTGAGCCAGCGCTGCTGGCAGCGACCCGCCGCCGGGCCGGGGTCGAGACAGTCCTTGCCGACCTCGGCACGGAGCTGCCGGTCGAGTCCGGGTCTGCCGACCTGATCTGGGCCAGCGGCGTCATCCACCACCTTCCCGATCAGCAAGCCGTCCTGGCCGACCTCGCTGATCGGTTGGCTCCCGGCGGGCGACTGGCCCTGGGGGAGGGCGGGTTGCACAGCCGCAGTCTGCCGTGGGACCTGGGTGTCGGTGAGCCAGGTCTGGAGCTGCGCCTGGATGCTGCGCAGGATCGGTGGTTCGCCCGGATGCGCCGCGACCTGCCCGGCGCCGTACCGATGCTGGATGGCTGGTCGACCGCGCTGCAGCGCGCCGGCCTGGTCGACGTCACCGCCCGGTCGTTCCTGCTCGACCTGCCGGCACCGCTCGGTTCGCGCGAGCTCGACCATGTCCTCGGCCGGCTTCGCGGGTTCGCCGACCGTGACGGGCGCGAGGATCTGCCGGAGGAGGAGCGCGCCGTGCTGCGGCGGGTGACCGATCCCGAGGATGCTCTGCACCGCCGCATCCGCGAGGACCTCTTCCTGCTCGCCGCGCGGACGGTGTACGTCGGACGGCGCCCCTAGCCTGCTGCTGCGGGCGCTCCCTGCGTGGCCAACGGGTTGCGCAGCAGCGGCGCGAAGGCCAGTTCGGCCGCGCCCAGCAAAGACGAGTCGGCTCCCAGTCCCGGATGCGTGAGCCGCACGTGCTCGTTCGGTGCCGCCAGAGCAGTGTGCAGCGCCGCCCGAACGACGGGTTCGGTCACCTCGAAGAGCTGCCGGGTGTCACCCCCGAAGATCACGACGTCCGGGTTGAAGATGTTCACCAGGTCGGCGACGCCCATGCCGAGCCAGCGACCAACCTGGTTCAGTCCCCTGCGTACCACCGGATCGCCGGCAGCGTGTGCTGCCACGATCTCGGCCATGGTCGTACCGGGTGCCTTGCCGGTGGCCCGCAGAACAGCGTCCTCGCCGATCTCGGTCTCCCAGCAGCCGCGGCGCCCGCACCGGCACATCCGGCCGCGCGGGTTGATGCTCATGTGACCGATCTCGCCGGCGTACCCGCCGGCTCCGGCGAGCGCTCGCCCGCCCAGGATGATCCCGCCGCCGAGGCCCACCTCACCCGACAGGTGGCGCTGCCGCACGACTGGCTGACGTGGCGAACCGCCGGTGCCGCCGGCATCGACACCCTCACCACCGATCGGGGCGAGGCAAGCGGCACCGGGTACTGGTCACCGCTGACCGGCGGCTACCGGCGGGACCTGCTCGTCCGGGCTCTCGGCAAGGACGTCGTCCTGCCGACCGTGCTAGGGCCCGCCGACAGTCCCGGCACCTCGACGAGCGGCGCGGTACTCGGCGCCGGGACCGGCGACAACATGGCAGCTGCGCTCGGTCTTGGTGCTGCGCCCGGCACGGTCATCGTCTCCATCGGAACGTCCGGGGTGGTCTGCGCGGTGTCCGCGGGCGCGATCGCTGACCAGTCTGGTGTCGTCGCCGGGTTCGCCGACGCCACTGGACGGTTCCTCCCATTGGTCGCCACACTCAACGCTGCGAAGGTTCTCGACGCCACCGCCCGCATGCTCGGCGTCGACCACGACACCCTGTCCGATCTCGCCCTGTCCGCACCCGCTGGTGCCGGCGGTCTGGTCTACATCCCGTATCTGGAAGGCGAGCGCACTCCGAACCTGCCCACCGCTACCGGTGCGCTGCACGGGATGCGGCTGGCCAATTCCACGGCCGCGCACGTGGCTCGGGCCGCCGTGGAGGGCGTGCTCTGCGGGCTGCGCGCGGGCCTCGAAGCGCTCGTCGCCCAGGGGGTCGAGGTCGGCCGGGTCGTCCTGATCGGCGGGGGTGCCCGCATGCCGGCGGTGCGGGCGAGCGCGCCGGCGATCCTGGGGTACCCCGTGTCCGTGCCCGCGCCCGGCGAGTACGTCGCCGACGGCGCCGCGCGGCAAGCCGCGTGGGTTCTGTCGGGTGCCGTCGAGCCGCCGGACTGGGAGCTGGCCGCGACCGAGCACTATGACGCGGACCCGCTCGGGTGGATCGTCGATCGCTACGCCGAGGCACACGAGATGGTGCTGCACCGGGGGCGTGCAGTTGGTGCCGAGGGGGTCGTAGGGACTGGACCATGATCATGTGTGTGACGTCAGGCGAAACCCCTGATCCTGACTCGTGATCATGGAACGGCACGGCGGGTACAGCTACGCCGTGAACCGGGCAATCCCAGCGGCGGCGACAAGAAGCACCGTTAGCAGCCGCAGCACCCGCTGACCGGCAGCCAGCGCCGGCCAGGCAAGGTAGGCCAGCCAGCCGAGGAACACCGCGAGGGCACCGAGCAGCAGCAGCGCCGCAAGTCCCGTCAGCAACAAACCGCCAACGACGACCGCAAGCACCGCAAGGAACACCGCCCACTTCGGGACCGCCGACAGCGCATGCAACGCGGTGACGCTGCGGGTTTCGACCGCCCGCCGCAGCGGGCTGCTCACGATGTTCCCGCCCGCCGTCGACCGGTCCGCTCCGGCTGTGTGCTCCCGATCGACGGCGCGCTCACGCCTACCTCCTCGCTACCGTGGACGCTCATCGTGACAGCCCAGGGAGTGCCTTGTGTTCGTCGTCGTCCGTTTCGACGTCTCCGCCGGGGATGCGGACGGCTTCCTCGGCAGGGCCCGAGAAGCGCTGGCTGCGCTGGCCGCCCGGCCTGGCTACCTGACCGGCCGGGTGGGGCGCAGCGTGGACGAGCCCGGCGTGTGGACGGTGGTGACCGAGTGGGAGGGCGTCGGTGCCTACCGCCGGGCGCTGTCGGCGTACGACGTCAAGGTCCGCGCGACGCCGCTGCTCGCGCTCGCCAGGGACGAGCCGAGCGCCTACGAGACCTTGCTGTACAACGACGGCGTACAGGCAGTGAGTGCACCCAGCGACCGGAGCGCGGACGTGAGCGGACCGGGCAATCGCGGTGACCACGCTCGGTAAGCTGGACAGCGAAACCGCCGACCGCCAGCCGGATGGAGCAACGCGTGCCCGCAGACCGGATCGACACGATCGTCAGCCTCAGCAAGCGCCGGGGCTTCGTCTACCCCTCCAGTGAGATCTACGGTGGGCAGCGCTCCGCATGGGACTACGGCCCGCTGGGCGTCGAGCTCAAGGAAAACGTCAAGCGACAGTGGTGGCGCTGCATGGTCACCGGCCGCGACGACATCGTGGGCCTGGACTCCAGCGTCATCCTGGCCCGCGAAGTGTGGATCGCCTCCGGGCACGTCAACGCGTTCGTCGACCCGCTGACGGAGTGCCAGAGCTGCCACAAGCGGTTCCGCGCCGACCACCTGGAGGAGGCTTACGCGGAGCGGCATGCCCGGCCGCCGGCCAACGGACTGGCCGACATCAGCTGCCCGCATTGCGGCACCCGGGGGGCGTTCACCGAGCCGAAGATGTTCAACGGCCTGCTGTCCACCCACCTCGGCCCCGTGGAGGACGAGTCCGGCCTTGCCTACCTCCGCCCGGAGACCGCGCAGGGCATCTTCGTGAACTTCCTCAACGTGATGCAGTCCGCTCGCAAGCGGCCGCCGTTCGGGATCGGCCAGATCGGCAAGAGCTTCCGCAACGAGATAACGCCGGGCAACTTCATCTTCCGCACCCGCGAGTTCGAGCAGATGGAGATGGAGTACTTCGTCGTACCCGGCACCGACGAGGAGTGGCACGAGTACTGGCTCGCCGAGCGGATGGGCTGGTACACCGACCTCGGGGTGGACAAGGACAACCTGCGCTTCTACGAGCATCCCAAGGAGAAGCTGTCGCACTACTCCAAGCGGACAGTGGACATCGAGTACCGCTTCCGCTTCGCCGGCTCCGAGTGGGGTGAGTTGGAGGGCATCGCCAACCGGACCGACTTCGACCTGACGATTCACTCGGAGAAATCCGGTGCCGACCTGTCGTACTTCGACCAGGAAAAGGGCGAGCGCTGGGTTCCGTATGTGATCGAACCCGCCGCCGGTGTCGGCCGCTCGATGATGGCCTTCCTCGTGGACGCCTACACCGAGGACGAGGCGCCGAATGCCAAGGGTGTGCCGGAAAAGCGCACGGTGCTCCGCCTGGACCACCGGCTGGCGCCGTTCAAGGCCGCGGTCCTGCCGCTGTCGCGCAATCCCAGCCTCAGCCCCAAGGCCAAGGACCTGGCCGCGGAGTTGCGCCGGCACTGGAACGTCGACTTCGACGACGCCGGCGCGATCGGCCGTCGCTATCGTCGACAGGACGAGGTCGGTACGCCGTACTGCGTCACCGTCGACTTCGACAGCCTCGACGACCAGGCGGTGACGGTGCGAGAGCGGGACTCCATGCAGCAGGAGCGGGTCGCGATGGGCCAGCTTCAGGGTTACCTGGCCGGCCGCCTGGTCGGCGCCTGAGCGCGTCGATGCCTGGGCGGCTGGGAGAGTGGCTGGAGCACTCCGGCGTGTGGGTTGCCGTGCGGGTGCTGTGGGTGAGCGACCCGGCGGACGAGTACTTCGCTGCCGAGGGCATCGGCGTACCCGCCGGTCAGCGGTCTGCCCTCGTCGCCAGTGAACTCACGAACCTGGCCGAGGACGACTTTCTCGCCCCGCCGGATCTCGGGCTGGTGCTGGTGGACAGCGGTGGCGACCGGCACGGCCGGGCGGTGGCGACCTTGACGGCGTATCCGCGTTATCGCAACGGTCCGGTCGGCTCGGGGGAGTCGGTGTCCGGGCACACTTACTTCGTGCTACCCCATGCCGCGACGCTGCGCCACGTCGAGTGGACCGCCGCCGGCTCCGACGACGAGCCGGTGCTGACGTGGCTGCTGTAACCCTGGCTCGACCGTTGCGGATCGGCTCCCTGGTGGTGGACTCGCCCGTGGTGCTCGCGCCGATGGCCGGGATCACGAATCCGGCCTTCCGGCAGATCTGCCGCGAGTACGGCGGCGGCCTGTACGTCTGCGAGATGATCACCAGCCGGGCGTTGGTGGAGCGCAACGAGCGGACGATGCGGATGATCCGGTTCGCGCCGGCGGAGTCACCGCGGTCGCTGCAGCTCTACGGCGTCGACCCTGCCATCGTCGGTGCAGCGGTCCGCATGCTGGTGGCCGAGGACCGGGCCGATCACGTCGACCTGAACTTCGGCTGCCCCGTCCCCAAGGTCACCCGCAAGGGCGGCGGCGCGGCGTTGCCCTTCCGTCGGGGGCTGCTGCGCGACATCCTCCGGGCCGCGGTGACCGCAGCGGACGGGCGGATCCCGGTGACGATCAAGATGCGCCTCGGCATCGATCCGTCACACGCCACGTTCCTCGACGCCGGCCGGATCGCCCAGGACGAGGGGATCGCGGCGGTCGCGTTGCACGGGCGCACGGCGGCCCAGATGTACGGCGGAACAGCGGATTGGGCCGCGATCGCGGCGCTGAAGTCCACTGTGGACATTCCGGTACTCGGCAACGGCGACATCTGGGAAGCCTCGGACGCCGTCCGGATGGTGGCCGAGACGGGCTGCGACGGCGTCGTGATCGGCCGCGGCTGTCTGGGCCGGCCATGGCTGTTCGGTGACCTCGCAGCGGTCTTCGCGGGTCACCCGCGGCGGAACCTGCCGCGCTTGCGCGAGGTGACCGACGTGATGCTCAGGCATGCCTCGCTGCTGATCGAGTTCATGGGCGCGGACCGGGGAATCCGGGATTTCCGCAAGCACGTCGGCTGGTACCTCAAGGGCTTCGGCGTCGGCGGCCCGGTGCGCGCCGAACTATCCACTGTGGACAGTCTCAGCGAGCTGGAAGGGCGGTTGGCGACACTGACGGACCAGTCGTACCCGACCGCGATCCTGGGTATGCCGCGCGGCCGCAGCACCGGCACCCGCCACGTCGTACTCCCCGAAGGCTGGCTTCTCGACTCCACGTCCCGCGCGGTGCCCTTCGGCGCCGAACTCGACCACAGCGGCGGCTGACGTGGTACCTGCACATGCTACCGTATGTGCATGTTGACGCGGCGGACCCAGTTGCTCCTGGACGAGGATCGTTACGCCCGCCTGAGGCAGCGCGCTACCGCGACCAACCGTTCGGTCGGAGCGGTCATTCGCGAGGCCATCGACCGTGCCTTCCCGTCGGAAGCGATGACCAAGGCGCAGGCCGCGGAGTACTTCCGCACCGCCCCGCTGATGGACATCAGCACCCCCGACGAGATCCGTCGCGAACTCGAGTCGATCTACGACGAGTGAAGCGCGTGCTGCTCGACTCCAACGTCTTCCTGCACGCGTTGGGCAGCGACGCCGCCCTACGAGCAGCCTGCACGTCGATCATCGACGCCGTTTCCGAAGACCGTCTGGCCGGTGAGGCGGCTGTCGTCATCATCAACGAGATCGTCCATGTTCGTCACCGGCGCACCGGCGACCGTCGTCGAGCCGTTGCCGACGGGCGGGCCGCAGCGCAGGTCGTCCTGCTGCATCCGATCGACGACGTGGATACCGCGAGCGCCCTCGACGCCTTCCAGGCGCATGAGGGTTTGCAGATGAACGACGCCGTCCTCGTGGCCGTGGCCCTCCGCCACGGCCTGACGACGATCCTGTCCACCGATCGGGGCTTCGACGGGATCCCCGGTCTGCGCCGGGTCGATCCCGCAGATGCCGAGGCGGTCGCCGCGCTGGTCGCGAGCTCCGGCTAACCGCCGCCTTCTGCGGCGGCGAATGTCCGAGATCATCGGCGCAGGACTGGCACCAGGTTCGCCTGGATTCAGGGGCTGGGAACCGCGGCGTCGGTATGGGCGATGTGCGCGAGTTGCCGCCAGATCACCACGACGAAGACCGCCGACCCGACGAAGGCGAACCAGAACGGTGCGGTCACGCCCCATTCGCGGGCGATCAGCCCGCCGATCCCCGACCCCGCCACGAGACCGCCGAACGTCGCGACCTGGTTGACGCTGCCGACCCGACCCTGCAGCTGCGACGGAACTGCCCGCTGGCGCACGGTGACGGATGTGGTGCCCCAGATGAAGGCGTGGGCACCGAAGACGAAGAAGATGGGCATCGCCAGCCACGCGGATGTAGCGAGGGCGAGACCCAGGTGCGTGAGCGTCTCGATGATCAGCCCGATCCGCATGATGTTGCCCAGGCTCAGTCGCCGGGTGATCCAGCCGTACGCCACGATGCCGAGCAGCCCGCCGACCGCTCCCACGGTGGTGAGCAGGCCGAAGCCGATCTCGCCCAGACCCAGGCGCTGGGTGGCGTAGAGCACGAGCACCGACCACGCCGCTCCGAACGTGATGTTGAACGTGAAGATGGTCAGCAGCAGTGTGCGCACGGCCGGATGCCGCCAGGCCCACCGGACCCCTTCGGAGATGTCGTGCCGGAGGTGACGTCGTTCCTGCCGGGACCGCCCGTGCCGCGGCAGCACGATGCGTGAAACGAGCAGCGCCCCGAGGAACACGAGCACGGCCTGACCCACGAACGGCCAGATCATGCCGGTCGCGAAGAGTGCTGCGCCCAGGGGAGGGCCGGCGAGCTGATTGACGGTGATGAAGCCGGTCAGCAGCCGCGCGTTGCCGATCGCAAGATCGTCCCGGTGGACCAGCATCGGCAGCAGCGTGGCGGAGGTGTTGTCGGCGAAGACCTCCGCCGTACCGAGCAGGAACAGGCAGCCCAGTACCACGACGATGGAGATCGAATCGGTGGCGATCGTCAGGCAGAGCCCGATCAGGACGATCACCCGGGCCAGGTCCACTGTGATGACAATCAGCCGCCGGTCCAGCCGGTCCGCCACGGCTCCGGCGTACAGGCCGAACACCAACGGTGGCAGCCACTGCAGCAGCGCGGCGAGCGCCACCAGGAACGGGTCCCTGGTCTGTGAGGCCACGAGCAGCGGGCCTGCCGCGATCGCGATCCCGTCGCCGAGGTTGCTCGTCCACGACGAGCCGAGCAGCCAGCGGAATCCGACGCCGAGGCGGGTAGGCGCAACCGCTTCCACGAGGCGACTCACGTGGGGACGGTAGTGGCCGACAGGTCGGACGTCGTCACAGTTACGGGCTCGCCGGCACAGCGCGGCAAGGGACTTGCTTGTCTCAGGCGGCGCTGATACGTCTCATTCCCACACGGGGTCAGCACTGTGATGGTGAGGTAACCGATGGCCGATCGTCTCGTCACCCACGTCGCCAGGGACACCGATGGCGACATCCTGTCCATCGCCAACCCCGAGACGACGTGGTTCCAGCGCCGCCGCGACTGGGCGATCGACGACATCGAGGCCGGCCGGCACCGCTACTTCGTGCCGAGGGCTGGGTTGCCGGATCTCAGGATCGGGGTGGTGCACGCGCCGTTCGGCCGGTACCTGCGCTCCTTCGCCGACGAGGATCCCGGCAACAACCTCGACACGCTGCCCGCCCACCAGCGCCGGCCGTGGGAGTGGCCCACGACCACGCCGAGGTCCTGGCCGTGCATGCGGCCCTCGTGCCGCACGGCCCCCAGGGGCAGGTGCTGCTGCTCGGCGGGGACGAGCACGACTTCGACAACGCCGAGGCCGGTGACATCTTCAACACGCGAATCTACGACGTGGCAACCAACGCGGTGCTGCACATCGACTCACCCGAGGCCGATGCGTTCTGCTGTGGGCACGCCTTCCTGCCCGACGGCCGGCTGCTCGTCGGCGGTGGCACGGAGAGCTGGCGTAGCCAGCACATCAACGCCCACATGCACGCCGAGGAGCACTGGAGCGGTGCGCGTGACTGCGCGGCGTACAACAACGACGGCACCTGGACGGCCCTGGCGCCGATGCTGACCGAGCCCGGCCAGCCTACCCGTGGCGGGGGTCGCTGGTATCCGACCCTCCTCACCCTGGCCGACGGCCGGATCCTGGCCGTCGGTGGTCACCCGCGGGTCAGCGACGACCCGGAGGTCAACGACGGCCGGCACGGCAACTGGTTGCCGGAGATCTACGATCCCGGCACCGACACCTGGACCCATTCCGACGGTCACTGGATCTACGTGCAGTGGTCCGAGGTGGGTCCGGCGCCGCTGCCACCCGGGCAGCCTTTCGGTTCCGTCAACAGCTACCGGTACTACCCGAGGATCTTCGTGCTTCCCGACGGGCGCGTCTTCCTCGCCTCCCCCGACAACGGCGTCTGCGGGTGGTACGACCCGCAGACCGGTCTGGTCGACGACCTCACGATCGCTCCGCCGGTCGGCGGGGTGCAGTACGCCGAGACCAACCACACCGCCGTCCTGCTCCCGCTGCTCCCCGAGGACGGATACACCGCGCGGTTGCTGATGGTCGGCCCGGAGGGGTCGCATCGCATCACGTTGGACACCTCCGATCCGGACAACCCCCCGGCCTGGCAGCCGACCGCGATGCGCGACTGGCCGGTTGAGCGCCCGTTGCGCCGGCATGGCTGTGCAGTGCTGCTGCCGACGGGTGAGGTGCTGCTGGCCGGCGGCATCGACTCCACCGATGACACCGGCCTGCTCGACACCGACGCCGTACTGGAGGGCGAGATCTACCAGCCGGGGATCGACTGGGACACCGGGTCCTACGGCGCCGAGGAGTCGTGGACCACCACGGCCAGGGCCACGGTCCCGCGCAACTACCACTCGGTCGCGCTGCTCCTGCCGAACGGCCTCGTCCTCACCGCCGGGTCGAACCTCGACGGGCAGAGCGGTGGCGACTCGGTCAAGGAGTACCGGATCGAGACTTTCAGCCCGCCGTACGACGGTGACGCGCAGCGTCCCGAGATCGAGCAGGCACCCCCGTCGCTGGCGTACGGCGAGACGTTCCAGATCGTCACCGGCAGCGCCGGCCGGATCCAGCGCGTCGCCCTGATGCGATGCGGATCGGTGACGCACGCCTGGGACGGAGATCAGCGGTACGTGGGTCTGGAGTTCGACAATCCGGCACCGGGTGTGCTCGAAGCCGTTGCCCCGCCTGCTGGGGGCGTCGCCCCGCCGGGGCCGTACCTGCTCTGGATCGTCGACGAGTCCGGCCGGCCGTGCCAGCTCGCTCCCTTCGTCCTGCTCGCGTAGACCGGCCGCGCGAACCATCGGTTCGTTCAGGCGTACAGCCAGTGGCGCCTGGGTAGGCTGCGGCGACCGACTGTGGCTCGAGGGAGCGTCCAGTGACTATTGCTCCGCCCACCTCCACATGGTGCGCTCCAGTGGTGTGCTCCCATGCGGAGGTGGGCTCATGAAGTACGTCTACGACTTCGCCGAGGGCAACCGGGACCTCAAGGACCTGCTCGGCGGCAAGGGCGCGAACCTCGCCGAGATGTCCAACCTGGGCCTGCCGGTGCCTCCCGGCTTCACGATCACAACGGCTGCCTGCAAGGTGTACCTCGACACCGGTGAGGTACCCGTCGGCCTGTCCGACGAGATCGGCGAGCACCTCGCGAGCATGGAAAAGGCGATGGACAAGACCCTCGGCGACGCCGAGGACCCGCTGCTCGTGTCGGTTCGCTCCGGGGCGGCGTTCTCGATGCCCGGCATGATGGAGACCGTCCTCAACGTCGGGCTGAACGACGAGTCGGTGCACGGACTGGCGGCCCGAAGCGGCAGCGAGCGATTCGCCTGGGACTCCTACCGCCGGCTGATCCAGATGTTCGGCAAGACCGTCCTCCACATCGAGGGCAGCCGCTTCGACGAGGCGCTGGATGCGGCAAAAAAGGCCAACGGCAGCGACGACGACCTCGACCTCGACGCCGACGACATACGCGAACTCGTGGCGGCGTACAAGGAGATCGTCGCCAAGGAGTCCGGCCGGGACTTCCCGACCGACCCCCGCGAGCAGTTGGACCTGGCCATCAACGCGGTCTTCTCCTCCTGGAACTCCGACCGCGCCGTCCTCTACCGCCGACAGGAGCGGATCCCGGGCGACCTCGGTACGGCGGTCAGCGTGGTCTCGATGGTCTTCGGCAACCTGGGAATGGACTCCGGCACCGGCGTCGCCTTCACCCGCGATCCGGGGACCGGCGCCCAAGGCCTCTACGGCGACTACCTGCAGAACGCTCAGGGCGAGGACGTCGTGGCCGGCATCCGCAACACCCTGCCGCTCTCGGCCATGGAGGGCGTCCAGAAGCAGGCGTACGACGAACTGCTCCAGACCATGGCGAAACTCGAGCGGCACTACCTCGATCTCTGCGACATCGAGTTCACCGTCGAGAGCGACAAGCTCTGGATGCTGCAGACCCGCGTCGGCAAGCGGACAGCGGGTGCGGCGTTCCGGATCGCCACCCAACTCGTCGACGAGGGTCTGATCGACCTCGACGAGGCACTGAACCGGGTGACCGGTGCGCAGCTGATGCAGCTCATGTTCCCGCAGTTCGACGACGAGGCCGACAAGACACAGATCGGCAAGGGCATGTCCGCCTCGCCCGGCGCGGCCGTGGGCAAGGTGGTTTTCGACTCGGCGACCGCGGTGGAGTGGGCCGGCCGGGGGGAGGACGTGATCCTGGTACGCCGGGAGACCAACCCCGACGACCTCAACGGGATGATCGCCGCGCAGGGCATCCTCACCAGCCGCGGCGGCAAGACCTCGCACGCGGCGGTCGTCGCCCGGGGCATGGGCAAGACCTGCGTCTGCGGCGCGGACAACCTCGACGTGCGCGTCAAGCGTCGGTACTTCAGCGCCGGTGGCGGCGTGCAGGTCTCCGAGGGTGATGTGATCTCGATCGACGGCAGTACCGGCGCGGTCTACCTCGGGGAGGTGCCGGTCGTGCCTTCACCGGTGGTGGAGTACTTCGAGGGCAAGCTCGATCCCGACTCCGAGGAGGCCGACGACCTGGTGCGCGGCGTGCACCGGCTGATGAACCACGCCGACGACGTACGCCGACTGAAGGTGCGCGCCAACTCCGACACCGGCGATGACTCCCGGCGGGCCCGCCACTTCGGCGCCGAGGGGATCGGCCTGTGCCGCACCGAGCACATGTTCCTGGGTGAGCGCCGCGAACACGTGCAGCGGCTGATCCTGGCCGAGTCCGACGAGGACATCGAGGCAGCGCTGGCCGCGCTGCTTCCGTTCCAGCGGGCGGACTTCGTCGAGATCCTCGAGGCGATGGACGGCCTACCGGTGACGATCCGGCTGCTGGACCCTCCGCTGCACGAGTTCCTGCCCGACCTCACCGATCTGTCGGTGCGGGTGGCGGTCGCGGAGGCGCGGGACGAGCCGGACGAGGAAGCGCAGACCCTGATGGAGGCGGTGCAGCGGCTGCACGAGGAGAACCCGATGCTGGGCCTGCGTGGCGTGCGGCTCGGGCTGGTCGTGCCCGGACTGTTCAAGCTGCAGACCCGCGCCATCGCCGAGGCCACCGCCGAGCTCATCAAGGCAGGCAAGCATCCGATCCCGGAGATCATGATTCCCCTGGTCGGCGCCGTGCAGGAGCTGGAGATCATCCGTGAGCAGACCGAGCAGGTCCTCGCCGACGTCGCCGACGAGCAGGACGTCGAGCTGCACGCCCTCATCGGCACCATGATCGAACTGCCGCGCGCGGCGCTGACGGCCGACCAGATCGCCGAGGCGGCTGAGTTCTTCTCCTTCGGTACGAACGACCTGACCCAGACGACGTGGGGCTTCTCCCGGGACGACGTCGAGGCGTCGTTCTTCTCGCAGTACCTGGAACTCGGCATCTTCGGCATCAGCCCGTTCGAGACGCTGGACTTCGAAGGTGTCGGGGAGCTGGTGCGGATCGGCGTACGGAAGGGCCGTGAGGGCCGCCCCGACCTCAAGATCGGGATCTGCGGCGAGCATGGCGGCGACCCCGAGTCGGTGCACTTCTTCCACGAGGTCGACTTGGATTACGTCTCGTGCTCGCCGTTCCGCGTTCCGGTCGCTCGCCTCGAAGCCGGCCGGGCGGCGCTGTTGGGCGGGGGCAGCGACTCCCGATGATCCGGTGGGCCGCACGCGGTGTCGCCGCCGTGGTGATCGCCGCGGTGCTCGTCGTCGGCGGTACGGCGTACGCGGTCTGGAAGCAGGCCCGCGCCGACGAGCGAGCCCCAGCCGATGCCATCCTGGTGCTCGGCTCGGCCCAGTACGACGGCGTACCGTCCCCTGTTTTCGAGGCCCGGCTGGACCATGCGCTGGAGCTGTTCGAGCAGGGCCTGGCGCCGACGATCGTGACGGTGGGCGGCAAGCAGGACGGCGACCGGTTCACCGAGGCCGAGTCCGGGTCGCTGTGGCTGCAGGACTTCGGCGTACCGGCCGAGGCGATTGTTGCCGTCGGGGCGGGGACGAACACGCTGAGCAGCCTGGAAGCGGTCGCCGATCTGTACCGCGAGCGTGGCTGGTCCCAGCTGATCATCGTGACCGACCCGTGGCACGAGCTGCGGACCAACCGGATCGCCGCGGACCTCGAGATGACGACGCTGTCCTCCCCTACCCGGCAGGGTCCGGCGGTCTTCACCCGTGAGACCCAACTGCGCGCGATCGTCCGGGAGACGGCGGCCTACCTGTACTACCGGCTGACCGGATCGACCCCGGAGACCCGGATCGGGTTCGGCTGACCGGAGCACGCGGGTGCTACTGGCGCCGCAGGGTGATGTCGATGTCGATGTCGACGGTCTTGCCAATCATGAACCGCGGCGCCTTGATGCCGTAGTCCGTGCGGTCCAGCTGACCGGTCAGCCGCAGCCGCACGGTGCCGTCGGCCTGCAGTTCGGCGGTCGCGTCGAGCGAGATCTCCCGTGTCGTGCCCTTGACGGTCAGCAGGCCGGCGACGGTCCAGCCGCTGTCATGCTCGGCCAACCGGGTGCTTGAAAACGTCATCCTGGGATGGTTGGCCAGATCGAGCAGGTTGGGCTTGCGCAGGTCCCTGTCGCGCCTGGTGTGACCGGTGTCGATGGCGGCGATGTCAAGCTCGGCGCTCGCGCCGCGGACGGTGCCGTCCTCAGCGACGTCGACCTCTGCCGATGTCACCGGGATCGTTCCGGCGACGCGCTTGCCGAGGTTGCCGACGCTGAAGGTGGCGATCATCGGCTCGTGGACAGTCCACGTACCGACTGCGGGAAGCAGGCGGGCGGTAGCAGAACCAGAGAAAGGGGGCATGACGTACTCCAATCGAGTTGTCGGGCGCCAGGTGTTCAGACGGCGACCGAGGTAGCGGGAAAGGCGGACAGCACCCAGGCCAGCTGGATGCGCTGCGGGCCGGTCAGCAGGGCGGGATCCTCGCCTGGCAGCAGCGCGGTCGACATGATCGCCCGCTGCGAGTCCTCGACCGCCTGCAACGACGTCGTGAGGGACAGCACGGCGAACGAGCCGTCGTGGGCGCGGCCCACGTAGGCACCGAGGTTGCCGGGAATGGCGCGGACCGCCGGAGCGATCCGCTCGTTGTTGGCGCGCTCGATGGCGTCCGCCTCCGCCTGTGAGCGCGACCCGTCGAAGTAGACGAGCTGCGCGTAGGACGGCGGCGCATCCGTGGTGTCGCAATCCTGGAAGCGGGTGTCATCGTACTTTCGACCGCCGGCGGTGACCGCCGCCTGGTCCGCATAGGCGGCGGTTTCCCACACGCTCACAAGGACGGGCTGTTGCTGGTCCATCGGCCGCAGCGCGTACGCCGAGACCAGCCCGGAGTGTTGCTTCAGCTCAGCCGCGGCGTGCTCGGCCGGGGAGTCGAGGGGGGTGATCCGCATGTGCATCGTGACCTCCTTGGTCGGTGTGAGGTCAGCGTCGTTCGAGACCGGCAGGTGGACATCGGTGCCGGTACGGATACGCGGTACTGATATCCGTGGCTGGGCCGGATACTGCTCGGATGCGCGGTGCGGGCCCTTCCCCCAGCTGTTTCGTCGGCCGGCATCGCGAGCTGGCCGAGCTGCGCGGCTGGCTGGCGGAGGCGCAGAACGGTCGAGGGCGGCTGGTCGTCGTCCACGGTGAACCTGGGATGGGTAAGACTCGGCTGGCCGAGGAACTGGCCGCTAGGGCGAGCGCCCAGGGGATCTCCGTCGTCTGGAGCCGCTGCTCGGCCGATGTCGGGGCGCCGCCGCTGTGGCCGCTGCGGCGGATCGTCGACCAGCTGCCCGGTGCGCATGGA
>JACCTY010000128.1 GCA_013812145.1 Geodermatophilaceae bacterium
CGGACGGGAACGGCGGCCGGCTCGCGGCGGCTCGGCTGGAGGGCGTCAACGGGTACGACTTCACTGCGCGCGTTCTCGCCTGGGCCGCGGAGCGTGCAGCTGCTGGCGGGCTGCTCGGATCCGGCGCACGAGGGCCGGTGGACGGGTTCGGCCTGGACGAGCTCGAGCGCGGGGTCGCCGAGGCCGGCCTGCGCCGCGTTTAGGTAGCGCGCCCAAGGGGCCGGTAGCGTCCTGGCAAACGCAACCGCTTTAATCGGGCGTGGCCAGAGTCCGGCATGACCGACTCAGCGCCCACGACGCCACCTTCCTGTACGCCGAGAGCCCGACGACGAGCATGAACGTGGGCGGTGTCTTCGTCCTGGCGCCCAGCGCCGACGGCCGACCCCCGCTGGTCCTCACGACACTCACCGAACTCCTCGAAACGCGACTGCACCTCGTCCCCCGGCTGCGCCAGCGCTTGCTAGAGGTACCGCTGCATGCCGGGTTCCCGGTGTGGGTCGACGACCCCGCATTCACCCTCGACCACCACCTTCAGCGCGCCGCACTGACCACCGCGGCAACCTGGCCCGACGTACTCGCTCTGATGGCGCGGCTACAGGCCGGGAGGCTCCGCCGGGATCGGCCGCTGTGGGACATGTTTCTCGCCGAGCAAGTGGCCGACGGTACGGCCGTGCTCTTCCTCCGCGCCCACCACGCCCTCGTCGACGGGATGAGCGCTATCCGGCTCATCCAGACGATCTTCGCAACGCAGCAACAAGCCGTCCCGCCCTGGAGCCCCCCCGCGCTGCCTTCCTCGCGCCGCCTGCTCGCCGCCGCCCTGACCCAACGACCGACTCGACAACCAAAGGCCAAACCCGGCCTCGTCAAGAGTTCCGCCCCCCTCCTGAAGATGCCGCCGCCCCGCCGCGGCCCCTTCAACGTCACGGTCGGCCAGGACCGGCGGCTCGTCACCTTCGAGATGCCGTCGGCGGAGGCCCGCAGCCTCGCCCGCCGGTTCGACGGCACGCTCCAGGACGTCGCCCTCACCGTCGTCGCCGGAGCCATCGCCCGGCTGCCAACCAACCGAAAGCGCAGGCGCCACAAGGCGCTCCGCACAGTCATCCCTGTCGCCGAAGCAGTCCCACAACGTCAGCTGCGGCTCGGCAACCACGCCGCCTTCTTCGTCGTCGACCTGCCCGTCGGCCCCATTGACGAATCAGAACGGTTCGACCTCATCCGGCTCGCCACCGCCGCGGCAAAGGACGCCGGGCAGGCCCAAGCCATCGCAAGGTTCATCCACGCGGGTGAACGTGTACCCGCACCCGTGTACGCCGCCGCTGTCCCCCTGGCGGCGCGTACCAGCTCGACGAACCTGCTGGTGACGTTCATGCGCGGCCCGCGAAACCCGATGACCATCGGTGGCGCGACGCTACGGGCCGCCTACGCGTCACTCCCGCTCGGACGGCGGCTGGCTCTGCTCGCCGGAATCCTCGACATGGGCGGCATCATGGCCTTCTCCTTCACCGCCGATCCGCACGCAGTTCCTGACGTCGAGCTACTCCCCTCGAACTGTGCAGCCGTTCTGCACGAGCTGCAAGGACCGTCAGGAACCAATCAGCCCTAAGCGGTCGAGGAGCTCGAGCTCCCGGCCCACCGGACTCGACCGCCCCCCCGACACCGGCGAACCGGGCGGTGCGACCGCCCGATACTGCGCAGCCAGCGACCGCAGCGCCGGCGACCGGGCGGACACATCGAGCACGATCTCGATGGCATGAAAGATCCGACCGACCGACTCGACGGACCCCCGCGCGTAGACCAGGCCCTCCCGCAAAGCGATGGACGTCTCCAGCCGCCCGTCCAGCAGCGCCAGTACGGCGGCTCGCGAACTGCCGCCCTCCCCGTCCACGGGCTCGGTGTCCCCGGGCAGCACCATCAGCCGACCTCGCACGACGGAGACCACCACCGTGTCGCCGTCCAGCGTGATCCGGGCCCGCCGGGCCCCGACGACGGCGACCAGCCGGGCATAGGCGCTCGGTTCGCTGGTCTCGAGGTGCGTCACGATCGCCGTGATCCAGCTGCTCAGCCCTATCGGCTCAATCGACATGCTCGTACACCCCGAGGCCGCCGAAGGCGAGGTCCTCGCCGGCAACCGTCCCCTCGCAGCTGAACCCACCCACCAGCTCGTGCAGGAACCCGTAGCCACGAACCACGGGGTCACCGGCGATGATCTGCGCGGCGGCCCGCACCGTGAAGTCGATTCGCAGGTGGTGGTGGCCCTCCTCCGCCGTGATCAGCACCCGCCGGGGCAGCGCCGGTCTGGACCGGCCCGAATGCAGGCTGGCCATCGCACCCGGGATACGGACCAGCGGTTCGTCGAAGCTGCCCTCACTGCTGACCGTCACGCAGCCTCCGCGGAACATCTTGCGAATCGCCCCGTGCACCCCCAGCGTGCGCACGCCGCGGCGATGCCCACGGTCGGTGGCCCGCGTGAACACGACGGCCGGGGCCGGCTCCGGCGCGAGAAAGGCCCCCCATTCCCAGCCGGCGTCGTCCCCCCAGTGCCAACGTCCCCAGTTGCGGTCGTGGTATCCGCTCGCCCGGCGGAGGTCGACGGCCTGTCCGGCCAGCTCGAGACGACCGGACAACCGCAGTCGGGGGGCGACGGACCACCCGATCCAGCCACTGCCGAACGACATGGGACCCGGTACGCCGAGCTGCCGTACCACCTCCGAACCCACCAAGCGCGCCTGGATGCCGCTCGCCGAAGCATCGACCGACGCCGCGACACCCCCGCCCGGTAATCCGGCGGCAAGGGCGATGGTCTGCATGCTCACGCTGGCCCAACCGAGAGACACCGCGCCGGCCGGCTGCACCTCGACCTGCCAGTGCCATCCCGTCGCCGGGTGGTGGAACAACGCCGTACCGAGGGCTACCGCGCGGGGGTCGCGCGGATCACCATGAAGCGACGTGTTGATCAGCCCGACGCTGCCGTCGCCATGGCCGAAGACGTTGAGGTGCAACCACTCCTTGTACGCCGCCGCCGTCGCGTCGCCGGCCCTCGGCAGTCGAAGCGGCGCGCTCATTCCGGCGAGCAACCCTACTCCGGCCTCAGCGCAGCAGCGGGCCGTCGACCGGCGGCCCGTCGACACGGAGGTCATGGACCACGCCGAGCGACAGCGACGGCCGACCCGCCGCCACCTCGACCGCGGTGGACAGCTCACGCCCCCATGCCCACAACCCGACCATCACGTCCAGGAATCCGATCGGTTCCGCCGGTGCCAGCGTCGCCGTGGGTACGGCGTTCGACCCGGGCGGGGTCTCGAGCACCTCGTCGAGATCCTCGGCGAGCAGTACGGCGAGGTCGTTGCGCAGCTCGTCGAGCACTGCGCTCGGAGGCATCCCGGACAGCCAGGTGTCGACCTTCAGAGCCTGCCAGAGCGCCTGGCCGTTGTTTCCGGCCAATTCTCGGGTCAAGGCAGTACGCAGCCGCGAGCCTTCATCCGTGGCCGACACCCGCTTGCCCAGAGCGCCGATCCCGGCGAGATGGGAGCCGATCGCATCGCCGCCGCTCACGTAGCCCAGCGCCCCGAGCCGCGCGGCAAAGGAGGCGACCAGGCTGCGCGTCGTTCGGGCATGCCCGTTCGGGTCGTCGTTGGCGGTGAACTCCGCCGCAGTCACGACGTCGTCCCGCCGGGGCGACGCGCCGTCGCCTTACGGGCGGTTCCCGGCGTCTTCCGGACGGCGGCCGATGCCTTCGCCGGGCGTTTGGTCGCCACCGCCTTTTTGGCTGGAGTCGAGGCCACCCGGATCGTGACCGGCACCCCGTCTGGGGCGCCGTGCATCAGCAGCACCCCGCGGTAGTCACCGGTGGGCAGTGCAGCCGGTACGGCGATGTCCAGCGCTGCCGCCTCCGTTTCCCCCGGGGCGATGAGCAGGTACGGCGGATCCACGTTGGCGGCGGCGAACCACGTCACCCCCGACGCGGCGACCAGCGGTGACAACGCAGGGGATACGACGCAATGGACAGCCTGGGCGTTCGCAACCTCCACGTGTAACCGCACCTGCGTCCCCGGCTCCGCGGTGGCGCGAAGCGTCGCCCCTCGCCGAGGCACCAGCACCGTGCCGGGGGCAGCGGGGCCCAGCGCCGACTGCAGGCCCCGCAGGTAATGCATCGTCTCCACGGCGAGGCGGGCATGGAAGTCGTTCTGCAGCCGGAGCAGCTGCTGCGCGGCGCCGCCGGTCTCGCTGGGCGGGTCGGTCACTATGTGCACCACAGGTGCTCCCGATGCCGGAGGAGGTCCCGGTTCATTTCACCCGCTCGATGACGTACCGGAGCATCTCGCGCAAGAACCGACGGTCGTCATCGGCGGTAAGGAACAGCAACGAGCGGGCGTCGACTTCCATCGCCCGCTCGCTGAACTCGATGGCCACCCGCCGACCGCGTTCCAGCGAGCCGCTGTCCCGCATGGCCGTCAGCAACTGCGCGACATCAGCTGCCTGCTTGGCCGACCGGGGCTGGCGCAGCAGCCGGATCGCTGAGCGCCGCGCGGCGGGGGCCGCCGCACGGAGGTGGTGGAGCAGCATGATCGTCCGTTTGCCCTCCCAGAGGTCACCGGCGGACTCCTTGCCGTAAAGGACCTCGTCGGCCTCCAGGTTGAGCAGGTCGTCACAGATCTGGAAGGCGACGCCGGCCAGGTGGCCGAGCTCGGTGAGGACCAGCAGCTCCTCGTTCAGCGGAAAGGCCGCACCCGCGTCGTGGCCGCAGATGACGCCGATCCGGAGCGGGGCGATGACCGTGTACCAGCACGTCTTCTTGTGCGCCATCCGGACGTAGTCCTGATCGGTCAGCTCGAACTCACCGCGCGCGATCCAGTCCAACTCGATCGCCTGGCCCTCGGCGGACTCTCGTGCCATCCGCTCGACCTCGGCCATGACGAGCAGGGCTTTGCGTACGCCGACCCGCGAGGTGTTGTCCAGCAGCATCTGCAGCGCGAGCACAGTCGTTGCGTCGCCGACGTTGATGGCCACGGCCGCACCCTGCGACTTGAGCATGGTCGTCGACCCACGGCGGTACTCCGAGGCGTCCTCCACGTCGTCGTGGACGAGGAAGGCGTTGTGGAACAGCTCGAGCGCAGCTGCCGAGGTTCGCACCTGGTCGGCATACCCGCCCGCCGCTCTGGCCGCTGCCAGGCAGATCGCCGGTCGCAGGCCCTTGCCTTCGCGGAACGGATAGTCGGCGACGAGGTCGTACAGAGGCCCGTATCCGGTGACCCGGTTTCGCTGTACCACGGCGTCGATCTCGACGGCCACCATGGCCCGTGCCTCGGCGAGAATGCGCTCGACGAGCGCCCGGTCGTGGCCTGCCACCGCGCTCTTCCCGTCGTCCAGCACGATCGACACCCGGCGGACTATCCTCCCTCCGAGCGTGGCACCGCAATGCGCCGGTACGCCGTACGCGCCCGATCGGCATTTCCGACATTTCGATCAGTGCGGCGAGCGCATGTGTGCTCTACTCTGCTAACCGCCGGTGCCATGTCCCGGCTATCAGGGAGGCTCGCATGCCAGGCGGTGGCAAGGGGGGCAAGGGCGGCGGAACCATCACCGTCCTCGGGGATTCGGGCAAGCCGGTAACCGTCGACGTCGCGGCCGACGTCGACATGAACACCACCATCGGTGGCGGCGAGCGGCCGGTCCGGATGGAGAACCTGTCCGTCACGACCATGGGCGGCGGCGAACGTCCGCTGGCCACGGACATGACCATGCACACCCCCGACGTCCTCCGCACCGAGATGAAGTCGGTCTCGGAGATGGCGATGCGCTCGGTATCGGAAATGGCGATCACCCGGCCGATCGAGACCGTCAGCGACATGCGGATGGACATCCAGCCGGTGGTCGTGGACCTGTCGGTCACGGCCAACATCGGGAAGATCCCCCGGCTGTGCATCAAGCGGCCGTACGAGCAGCACCTGCGGGTGCGGGTCTTGGGGGTCGAGGTGCTCGGCGTCGATCTGCACGGAGAAAAGGCCATGATCGTCACCGATCTGCCGCCGCGTCCGACGGTTGCCTGGGGCGGGGAGAGCCACGCTCCGCGGCAACACCCGCGGGTGACCCTGGTGGACGTGGGCTCGGACGGCGACCACGGGACATCGGCTCACGGGCAGCACGAGCCGTTCGTCGTACCGGCCGACGGGGGAGCGGGCGCCAGCGGTCCGGGTTTGCGTATTCGGCTCGGGCCGTAGGAGCCGGATCTGCCATGGCGGAGCAGCGCGTCGCGCTCGACGGTACCCAGGACGCAACGGTGGAGTTCTTCGGCGGCCCGGGCACGATGCTTGGCACCGTAGCGCTGCGCAACATCTCGAGCGACCGGGTCAGGCTCCGCCGCACCGTGCCAAGGGTGTGCTCGGATCTGTCGCGGTCCGGTCCGCCGCTGCTGGCCCATGTCGCCCGCCGAGCCGTTCTCGATCCCAGCGCGGTCGGCCAGATACCGGTGCGGCTGCGGATTCCGCGGCACACCGCTCCCGGTGACTACCAGGTTCAGGTTGACGTGGGCGGCGCCGTACACCAGGCCGTGCTGCACGTGCTCGAGGACGTCGCGGTCACCGTCTCCCCTGAGGAGGTGTTCATCGCCGGCGGTTCGCAGCCGCAGGAGCGGCGGATCGCCGTCAGCAACGACGGTAACGTCGCGGTGAGCATCGCCAGCTTCGCCGTACCCCTTGACGACGACCTGCTCGACTGCCGGTCGCTGCGGGCAGGGGCCAAGGAGTTCAGCGAGACTGGTGTGGTCTTCGACGATTTCCTCAGCGCTGTGGTCCGGCAGGGCAACCGAGCCCTGGAACGCGCCGGGATCCTTCGTGTCCGCGTCGCCGAGGGAACGCTGACAGTGCAGCCGGGGGAGACCCGGCTCGCCACGTTGCTGTTCACGGCACCGGGCACGCTGGAGCGGCACACGCGGTACACGGCCGTCGTGCCCATAGCGACCGCAGACCTGCAGGTGCGTGTGGTGCCGGGCCTGCGCGGTCATGCCGCAGGCGAACCGACCGATCCGTCCGACGACACCACCGCCCCGCCCGAGAAGCCGGCACCCGCCCCGCGCACCCCGAAGAAGGCCGCCGCCCGCAAGACCGGTGCGGGCCGGCCCAGCGCCGGGAAGAAAGCCACGGCAGGCACCCGGTCACCCAGGCCCAGGCCCCACTGAATCCGCCCAGACGTCCAGACAGGAGCAGCAGGATGTCGACCGCATCGACGACCCACGCCCGACACCGGCACCACAGTCCATCGCGGGGCCGCGGTCAAAGGCCCGGAGCCGGCGCGGTTGCGCCGGTTCGGCCCATGCTCCTTCCGGCTCCCCCTGCCGGTCTGTTCGACGGTCTGCGCCGGGTGATCGATTCCCTCGAGCAGTCCACCCTGGCCAGCCGGCCCGCGGTGCGTCCCGCAGAGCGCACCAAGGACTGTGGCTGCGGCCGCGACTGCGGGTGCTGTGGCGGTCAACGGGACTGGGGCTGTGGGTGCAACCACCAGGACAAGGACTGCGGGTGTGGCAGCCATCATGGCCACCGGGACAAGGACTGCGACTGCGAGGACTCCTGCTCCGAGGACTCCTGCGCGTGCACCTGTTGCGTGTCTGACGCCGATCTCGTGGTGTACGCGCGCCTCGGCGAGCGTCGCGTGGTCCCGCTCACGGTAGTGAATGAGCGACGGCGTGAGCGCACGGTCGAACTCGACCTCGGTGAGTTCCGCACGGCCGGTGGCGGCGCCGTACCGGTCACGGGTGTGGTGACCCCAACGACGATGAAACTCTCTCCGTGCCAGGAGGAGCAGGCGCTTCTCGCGATCAACATCTCGTTCAGCGACGGTGTCGGGCCCATCGACCGAGACGGGGACGACGACGGGAGCACCCTGGCGACCGATGTCGACGACTGCGTGACGGCGTACGCCGACTTGCGTCTGACAGGGTGCGACACCCGGCCGATCCGGGTCGCCGTCGTCCTGCTGCCACGGGTCTGCAACGTTTACCGCATCCGCTGCGGTCTGGGCTGCTGCTGACGGATGGTTCCGGACGACGATGCGCTACGCCGCCTGATCCAGGGACTGTCCCGGGGCGTGCTGGAAGGACACGTCAAGAACCTGCGCGACCACAACGGACTGCGTCAGCTGGTCGCCAGCGGCGCGATCGAGCAGCGCCAGGTCAACGAGGCCTACCGCGGCTACGCCCGGGAGGTGTCGGCGGAGTACGGCCGGCGGGTCACCGACCTGTCGGTGCGCTATTACGCCGAGCTGCTCGAGGTCGGCAACGAGTACTCGCGGCAGTTCTATGAGCGTGTCATGAACGGGATGGGAACCACGCCGGCCACGGCGAGGGCGCCGCTGCAGCCGATTCCACTGGAGATGTACGGGCACCTGGGCGGACGGGCCGTGGCCCGATTCGAACTGAGCAATGAGCAGCTGACGACGACGCAGGTCTCCTTCGTCGTCTCCCCCCTGCGCGGGCCTGGCCCCGAGGTGTTCCGGCCGATCGTGATGATCGAACCGCAGCATTTCGCGCTGGCCAGCGGCGCGGTGCAGACCGTCACGATCAGCGTCGTTCTGGAGCCGGGGATGTTCGTCGTCGGCCACCTCTACTCCGGGACGGTCGAGGTCATCGGCTTTCCCGAAGTCGCGCTGGCACTCACGGTGTGGGCGGCCGACCCGCCGGCCGTCCCGGACCCGATGCCCGATCCCCCGGCGGCGGCCCCGGAGCCGCTACCGGATCCCACGGCAGTCGTCGACCCGCCGCCGGAGGTGCAGCCGGAGGCGGTCAGGCCAACAGTTGCCCGGAAGAGGGTCCCGCGCACCTCGACCTCGGGGGACCGCCCGGCCAAGCGGACAGCCGCGGCCGCGAAGAAGACAGCGACGGCCGCGAAGCCCGCGAAGGCCGCGAAGAAGAAACCCCTTGCTGCTGGGACCCGCACCCGGCGCCGTCCGGCCGCCGACGAGAGCTGAGCCACTCAGCCCGTTGCCAGCGCCGTCAACGTCTGGCCCATCGACACGACCAAGAACTGCGCTTCCGGCACGATCGCCGGGTCGGAGGCCAACCCGACGGCCAGCCGACCGCCGATTTCCACCACGCCCACCATCAGGCCGAGTCGGGCGCCGACGGGCAGGGTCGGAAAGGTGATGCGGTACGGGTGGCCGAACAGCGGCGGCGGCGGCCGCGGCCAGCGCAAGAAACTGACGAGTGCACCGGCACTGTCGTCATTGTTGCCGACCTCGGCCACCAACGCGTTCGAGATCGGGCCGTCGTCGTTCCAGCGACTGAGCAGCGCTCGCGAGGCCGGGAGCTGCGTTGCCCGGGCCGTCGCGAATGCCTGGGCGATGGCTCGCACCCGCTCCTCATGGGCGAGGTGGCCGGTAGGCAGATCCACCAGTACGAAGGCGGCGTCGTTGCCGTACACGGACCCGCGCGAATTGGCCAGCGGGACCAAAGTGCGCACCGCCGGGCAGAGCTGCCCCCGGGCGTCGAAGAGCCGAGCCAGCGCGCCGGCCACCACGGCAAGAACGGCGGTCGGAAGATCGACCTTGTACCGGCGTCTGGTCGCGGTGAGAGCGGGCTGGTCCAGCTCCCGGAACGTCATGCGTCGGTGCGGGCCGACCCTGCGGTTCAGCGGGGTGTGCGGAGACGGTGAGTCGAGGAAGCCGAGCATGCCGGTCAGCAGGCGTTGTTCCCGGCGCAGCGTAGACAGGGGGTCGATGCCGTCCAACGTGAACTCCCACGCGCGCCGCATGACGCGCGCCCCCTCCTCCGCGGTCGCCTCAGCCAGCAGGATGCCGAGCCGAGGCCGGATCGGTCGCTCGGTTGGAACTGGCTCTGCGACTGGTTGCTGCGCCTCCCGCGGGTCGTCGAAGATGCCGGCGCCGAGCGCGATCCCTCGCAGGCCGTCGACGAAGGCGTGCTGAAAGCGCATGTAGACGGCGACTCGTCCGTCGGCGACACCGTTGAGCAGCGTGCAGTGCCACAACGGCTTGTCCAGATCGAAGGGACGAGAGTGGTGCTCTGCGACGTACCGCTCGATCTGCCCGAGCCCACCCGGGGACGGCAGCTCCGCCTCGGTGAGGTGGTCGTCCACATCGAAGGCCGGATCGTCGTCCCAGACCGGACGTCCGGCGCCCATCGGTACGTCGTACAGGCGCTGCCTCAACCGACGCAGCCGCTGGCTGCGCGCGACGAGCCGCTCTCGTAGCAGCGGCCGGGTCACCGCCGGCGCCGCGTCGTTCCGATCGAAGACGACGACCCCTCCCACATTCATCGCGTAGCCGCTGCGCTCCAATGCGAGAAACGAGGCGTCCAGGGCACTAAGCCTCGTCGCCCCGTCCGCGACGGCCCGGGCCACAGGGGGAGCAGGGTCGGGCACCCGCTCAGTGTCAAGCCAGCCCGACAGCACGGCAAGTGAGCGGCGGTAGACCGTCGCCCAGCGTGCCAACCGTTACCAAGGTTCCTTGATCTATTGGAGCGCTCGGCTTAGCCTCGGTGCACGAGGAGTCTGCACGCGCGATGGCACGGCTACGACGTTTCAGTGAACAAGGCGTTACCTAGAGGCAAGTTCAGATCCCTTTCGCTCACCTGGAGGTTGACTCTCTGCGGGTGTGTCAGGCCTAGGCATGACGGCGGCGTACACCAAACTTCTCGTTGCGCTTTCGCGCGTTCCCGTGCGGAGGCAGTGGGTGGCTCGTCAGCCAGTGGCGAGACAGAAGCGAGGGGGTCGGCATGGGTCCCGTCGAGATCGTCCTTGCCGGTGGGCTGTTGGTCGTGAGCGCGCTGCTGGTCCTGATCGCAAGGCGCGGTCGGGTCGGCAACGACACGCCGATGTCGCCCCCACAGCGGCACCTTCCAGTCGAGGTAGCAGAAGACGCCGGGAGCCAGCCCGAGGCGCTGCTTGCCGGTGTCCGTGCCGCGGCACAGCGCGAACGCGACGACATGCTCGCCACCGCCCGACAGGATGCGCATCGGGACCGCGAGGAGCTGCTGGCCGGTGCGCGCGCCGCCGCCGAGCGCGAACGTTCCGAGGCAACGCTCGCGGCGCGTGAGCAGACACATCGTGAGACCGAGCGGCTGGTCGAGGCCGCCCGCTCCCAGTCCGCAGACCTGCAGCGACGCGATCACCGTCTCAGCGAGCGCGAGGAGCGCCTCGACGCCGACGAACGACGGCTGAGTCAGCGGGACGCGGAACTTGCAGTCGCGGAGCGGGCCGCCGTACAGGCCAGGGAGACGCTGGAGGCGAGGGCACACGAACACGAGACACAGCTGGAGC
>JACCTY010000133.1 GCA_013812145.1 Geodermatophilaceae bacterium
TAGACAACATGTTGATCCAGCTCTGCGATGCAGCGCTGCTCGATGCGACCCCGGTGACCCTGGACCTGCCGGTGCGCAACGTGAATCGGACCGTCGGCACGATGCTCGGCTCGCGGGTGACCCGCAGCTACGGCGGGGACGGGCTGCCGGACGGGACCATCGACATCACCCTGCGAGGGTCCGCCGGACAGTCCTTCGGCGCGTTCGTGCCCCACGGAATGACCCTGCGCCTGTACGGCGACAGCAACGACTACCTCGGCAAGGGGTTGTCCGGCGGCCGGCTGATCGTCCGGCCGGCCGAGGACGCCCCGTTCGCCGCCGAGGACAACGTGATCGCCGGGAACGTGATCGGGTACGGCGCCACCGGCGGCGAGATTTTCCTCCGCGGGGTCGTGGGGGAGCGGTTCTGCGTGCGCAACTCCGGTGCGCTGGCGGTCGTCGAGGGCGTGGGCGACCACGCCTGCGAGTACATGACCGGGGGGCGGGTGGTCATCCTCGGCGGGACCGGCCGCAACGTTGCTGCCGGCATGTCCGGGGGCATCGCCTACGTCCTGGATCTGCAGGACCGCCGGGTGAACCGGCAGATGGTGGACGTCGAGCAGCTCTCCGGCGAGGACAAGCTGTGGCTGCGCGACGTCGTCAGCCGGCACGTCGCTCTCACCGGGTCGACCGTTGGCTCGGCGCTGCTGGCCGACTGGCCGCGCCGGGTCGGAGCGTTCTCCAAGATCATGCCCAAGGACTACAAGCGGGTACTCGAGGCGACCCGGCGGGCCGAGCAGAGCGGCCGGTCGGTCGACGAGGCGGTCATGGAGGCGGCCGGTGCCTGACCCCAAGGGCTTTCTCAAGACCGGCCGGGAGGTGCCGCGCCGACGACCGGTCGACGTCCGGATCCAGGACTGGCGCGAGGTCTACGAGGACTTTCCGACCGAGGAGGTCCGCGCGCAGGCCGGACGCTGCATGGACTGTGGCATCCCGTTCTGCCACAACGGCTGCCCGCTGGGCAACCTCATCCCGGAGTGGAACGATCTGGTCCGCCGCGACGACTGGCAGGCCGCCATCGAACGGCTGCACGCAACGAACAACTTTCCGGAGTTCACCGGCCGGCTGTGCCCCGCTCCCTGCGAGGCCTCGTGCGTGCTCGCGATCAACCCTGGAGACACCACCGGAGCGGTCGCCATCAAGCAGGTCGAGGTGGAGATCATCGATCGCGCCTTTTCCGAAGGGTGGGTGACCCCGCTGCCGCCGGCGGTCCGCACCGGCAAGTCCGTCGCGGTCGTCGGCTCCGGTCCGGCCGGCCTCGCCGCAGCCCAGCAGCTGACCCGGGCCGGGCACGAGGTGACGGTGATGGAGCGGGCCGACCGGATCGGCGGTCTGCTGCGCTACGGCATCCCCGAGTTCAAGATGGAAAAGCGCCACCTCGACCGTCGGCTCGCGCAGATGCGCGCGGAGGGCACCCGGTTCGTCACCTCCTGCGACGTGGGCGTCGACCTCCACGCCGAGGAACTGCGGACGTCGTACGACGCTGTTCTGCTCGCCGGCGGGGCCACCGTCGGACGGGACCTGCCGGCACCCGGCCGGGGACTGGCCGGCATCCACCTCGCCATGGATTACCTGCACTCGGCCAGCCGAGTGCAGGAAGGCAGCTTGAATTCCCCGCTCATCTCTGCGGCCAACAAGAGGGTCGTCATCATCGGCGGCGGTGACACCGGAGCGGACTGCCTGGGTACGGTGCACCGGCAGGGCGCGGCTGTCGTCCACCAGCTGGAGATCCTGCCGACGCCACCGGACCAACGGGACGCCTCGACGCCATGGCCGACCTGGCCGCTGATGATGCGCGCCGGCAGCGCGCACGAGGAGGGCGGCGAGCGGGTCTTCGCGGTCAACACCGAGCGCTTCCTCGGTGATGACGACGGGCAGCTGCGCGCGATCGCCCTGCACGAGGTGGCGACGGTCGAAGGGCGGTTCGAGAAGGTCGAGGGAACCGAGTGGGAGCTGCCCTGCGAGCTCGTGCTGCTCGCGATGGGCTTCACCGGGGCGCAGCCCGACGGTCTGCTGACCGACCTCGGGGTCGACTTCGACGCCCGAGGCAACGTCGCGCGCGACGCCGGCTGGCAGAGCAGCGTGCCGGGAATCTTCGTGGCCGGTGACATGGGCCGCGGACAGTCGCTGATCGTCTGGGCGATCGCCGAGGGACGCGCCGCGGCGGCGGCGGTGGACGCGCACCTGACGGGCCAGTCGATGCTGCCGCGCCCGGTCCGCCCCACGACGCTGGCCCTGCGCTGACGGTTCCTAAGCTGACCCGGTGACCCCTCCCGAAACGGCATCATGACGAGGCGCGCGAAGATTGTCTGCACGCTCGGGCCGGCGACCTCGACCCCGGAGATGGTCCAGGCGCTCGTCGACGCCGGTATGGACGTCGCCCGGCTCAACTTCAGCCACGGCACGCACGACCACCACGCGCGCGCCTATGACATGGTCCGGCAGGCCTCCGACCGGAGCGGTCGCAGTGTGGGCATTCTGGCCGACCTGCAGGGGCCGAAGATCCGGCTCGGCCGGTTCGAGCAGTCGCCGGTGCTGTGGGTCGCCGGTGAAGAGATCACCATCACCGTGGAGGAGTGTGTCGGCAGCCGTGACCGGATCTCGACGACGTACGCCCGGCTGGCCATGGACGTCAAGCCCGGCGACCGGCTGCTGATCGACGACGGCAACGTCGCGGTGAGCGTGTTGCGCGTCGAGGGCGACGACGTGCGCTGCCTGGTCGACGAAGGGGGGCTGGTCAGTGACCGCAAGGGGCTGTCCCTCATCGGGGTGGCGGTCAGCGCTCCGGCGTTGTCGGACAAGGACGCCGAGGATCTGCGGTTCGCGCTCGGACTCGGCGTCGACTTCGTCGCGCTGTCCTTTGTCCGGTCGCCGGCTGACGCCGGACTCGTGCACGCGGTGATGAACGACGTCGGCGTACGGCTCCCGGT
>JACCTY010000153.1 GCA_013812145.1 Geodermatophilaceae bacterium
CTCCGGACCGGCGCGGGTGTAGAGCACCGCGTCGGACTCACGGGGCATCGTGGAGCCGTTGGTGTTGCAGATCGTCAGGACGCGAGCCTGCTGGTCTTTGGCGTGCCGCAACGCCTGCAGGGTGTCCATCGTCTCACCGGACTGGCTGATCGCGACGACCAGCGTGGAACGGTCGAGGACCGGGTCTCGGTAACGGAACTCGCTGGCCAGCTCCACCTCGCAGGGGATCCGGGTCCAGTGTTCGATGGCGTACTTCGCCACCAGACCGGCGTGGTACGCCGTACCGCAGGCGATGATAAAGATCTTGTCGACATCGCGGAGGTCCTCGTCGGACAGCCGCACCTCGTCCAGCACGATGCCCCCACTGGAACTCAACCGGCCCCGCAAGGTGTCGGCGACGGCCGCCGGCTGCTCGGCGATCTCCTTGAGCATGAACCAGTCGTAGCCGCCCTTCTCCGCCGCGCTGGCGTCCCAGTCGACGTGGTACTCCCGGGCATGTGCGGGTTGGCCGGCGAAGTCCGTGACGGTGATGCCGTGCTCATGGTCGATCTCGACGACCTGGTCCTCGCCGAGTTCCAGGGCGTCTCGGGTGTGGGCGATGAACGCGGCGACATCACTGGCGAGAAAGTACTCGCCGGCTCCGACCCCGGCCACGAGTGGCTGGAAACGTCGGGCGCCCACCACGGTGCCATCGTGGTCGCGGTGGACTGCGACGAGGGTGAAGGCGCCCTCCAGGCGTCGGCACACGACCCGCATCGCCTCGGCCAGCCGGCCGGGCCGGTCGGGCAGCTCGACGTACGCCCTGCTGAGCAGGTGGGCGGCGACCTCCGTGTCGGTCTCGGAGACCAGCTCGGTGCCGGTGCGTTCCAGCTCGTCCCGCAGCTCGGCGTAGTTCTCGATGATCCCGTTGTGGACCACGGCTACGTCGCCGTGCTCGCTGACGTGCGGATGGGCGTTGACGTCGTTTGGCGCGCCGTGGGTGGCCCAGCGGGTGTGCCCGATCCCAGTGGTCGCCGGCGGCAACGGGAGCTCGGCGAGTGCCTTTTCCAGGTTCGCCAGCTTGCCCGCCCGCTTGTCCGTCGCGATTCCGTCGGCGGTGACTATGGCGACGCCGGCGGAGTCGTAGCCGCGGTACTCCATCCGCCGCAGCCCCTCGACAACCACCTCCAGCGCGGGTTGCTGACCGACGTAACCGACGATTCCGCACATGCCAGACAGGGTAGCCGCGCAATCCTGACCCGACCGCCAACGACGTAACCGGCGCGTAAGCCGTTACCGCCGTGGGATCACCTACCCTTGCCGGGTGGCGTCCTCTTTGTTGTTGCGCTGGGGGCCCACCGCCGCCGTTGCGCTCGTATTCGTAGCACTCGCGATCGCCAGCCCGGAGACTCTCGTCGTCACGGCAAAGAACCCCCTTGCCTGGCTGTTCGTCGCCGGCGTCGTGGCGTTGTCCGTGGGCATCACCGTGGTGGGCACGCGGGTCTTCCACCGCCCCATGCTGGCCCGCACGGTTGGGCTGATACCCGTGGTGGCCGCGCTCGTCTGGGGTTTCCTGCCGGCGTTCCAGGACGAGAAGATAGTCGACGCCGCGCCCGTCGGCCTGCCAGCCGCGACGACCGGTGATACGGCGGCCAGCACGTCACCAGCTGGTACGACGTCCGCCACCGCCGCTCCGACGTCCGCCGCTCCGACGTCCGCGGCTCCGACGTCCGCGGCTCCGACGTCGGCCGGGCCGGTCGAGCTGGGCTCCGGGGAGCTTGCCTCCCTGGACTACCAGGCCAGCGGAGTGGGCCGACTCATCCAGCTGCCAGAGGATGAGCTGCTGGTCCGCTTCGAGGGGCTCGACGTGGAGAACGGGCCGGACTACGTCGTCTACCTGGTGCCGGGCAGCGACCAGCGCGCCCCCGGCAACGGCGTCTTCCTCGGTGAGCTGCAGGGCAACCAGGGCGACCAGAACTACGACGTACCGGCCGGGACCGACGCGAGCGGGCCGCAGACGATCCTGATCTGGTGCCGCAGCTTCGCCGCCCCGGTCGCGAACGCCTCCGTCGGCTGACCAGCCGTTACATCCGTACGGATGAGCGCCATACCGCTCAGATCTACGGACGCAAGGGGCTGGACGGGTGTCAGGCTGTGGCGACGACCTTCGCGAGCCGGCTCGCGATCGCGTCTGCCTGCTGCTGGGTGGGCGCCTCGACCATGACCCGGACCAGATGTTCGGTGCCGGAGGGTCGCAACAGGATCCGGCCGCTGTCGCCGAGCTCGTCCTGAGCGGAGTTGACCGCCTCGGCGACCTCGTCGGAGGAGGCGACCGCGAGCTTGTCGGTCACCTTCACGTTGATGAGCACCTGCGGCAGCCGCTGCACGACGGCGGCGAGCTCGCCCAGCGGCTGCCCGGTCGCGATGATCCTGCCCATCAGCTGAAGCGCGGTGAGCAACCCGTCGCCGGTCGTTGCATGCTCCCGGAAGATCATGTGCCCGCTCTGCTCGCCACCGAGTGACAGGCCGTCCCGGTTGAGCTGCTCCAGGACATAGCGGTCGCCGACCGGGGTGGTGCGGATCGTGATCCCGTTCGCTCGCATGGCGTGGTGCAGCCCGAGATTGCTCATGACCGTGGCCACGACCGTGTCCGCGCGCAACCGGCCGAGGTCTCGCAGCGCCAGCGCGCAGATCGCCAGGATCGCGTCCCCGTCCACGACGTTGCCGGTGCTGTCCACCGCCAGGCAGCGGTCTGCGTCCCCGTCGTGCGCGATACCCAGGTCGGCGCCAGTGTCGACCATGGTCCGGATCAAGGGGGCGAGGTGCGTAGACCCGCAGCCGTCGTTGATGTTCAACCCGTCGGGGTCGGCGCCGATCGCGACAACGTCCGCCCCGGCCCTCCGGTAGGTCTCCGGGGCAAGGGTGTACGCCGCACCGTGCGCGCAATCGACGACCACCCGTACGCCGGACAGCGGGGCGCTGACAGTGGCGAGTAGGTGCTCGACGTACTGCTCCGCACCGTCGGCCAGCGAACGCACTCGGCCGATCCGGGCACCGGTCGGGCGCTCGAACCTGGTTCGCAAGGTGGCCTCGATGTGGTCCTCGACGACATCGGGCAGCTTGTGCCCGCCACGGGCAAACAGCTTGATGCCGTTGTCGGGCATCGGGTTGTGGCTGGCCGAGAGCATGATGCCCACGTCAGCGCCGGCTTGCCCGGTGAGGTAGGCCAGGGCTGGTGTCGGCAGGATGCCGACGAGGAGCACGTCGGCCCCGGCGCTGGTCAGCCCCGCCACGACCGCGGCTTCGAGCATCTCCCCGCTGGCCCGCGGGTCACGCCCGACCACCGCAACCGGTCGGTGCGAGGTGTCGGATTCAGCCAGCACGCGGGCGGCGGCCGCGGCGAGCGCAGTCGCCAGTTCGGGAGTCAGATCCCCGTTGGCCAGCCCCCGCACGCCGTCGGTGCCGAACAGCCGCGCCATGCGGTGCTTAGCGCTTGGAGTACTGGGGCGCCTTGCGAGCCTTTTTCAGGCCGTACTTCTTGCGCTCCTTGGCCCGGGGATCCCGCGTCAAGAAGCCGGCGCGCTTCAGCGCCGGGCGATCGGCGGTCTCGACCTCGATCAACGCACGGGCGATCCCCAGGCGCAGCGCACCGGCCTGACCACTCACCCCGCCACCGTGCAGCAGCGCGATGACGTCGTACTGATCGGTGCGATCCAGGGTGACGAACGGCTCACGGATCAGCTGCTGGTGCACCTTGTTCGGGAAGTAGTCCTCGATGCTGCGGCCGTTGAGGGTGAACTGCCCGGTTCCCGGCATCAGCCGTACCCGCACGATGGCCTCCTTGCGACGGCCGACGGTCTGCACGGGGCGTTGCCCGGTCGTGGTGAGGCTCAAACTGCTCTCCTGTTCGGGGATCGCGTCACTGCGCGACCTGGGTGATCTCGTACGGCGCCGGCTGCTGGGCGAGGTGCGGGTGCTCCGGGCCGGCGTACACCTTGAGCTTGGTGAGCATCTTCCGGCCGAGACTGTTGTGCGGCAGCATCCCCTTGACCGCGGTCTCGATGACTCGCTCGGGTCGAATGTCCAGCAACTCACCGACCGTGCGCTGCGAGAGACCGCCCGGATAGCCCGAGTGCCGATAGACCAGCTTGGTCGTTCTCTTGTTGCCGGTCAAAGCCACTTTGGCGGCGTTGACGACGACGACGAAGTCGCCGGTGTCCACGTGCGGTGCGAACTGCGGCTTGTGCTTGCCGCGCAGCAGGATCGCTGCTTGGCTCGCCAGCCGGCCGAGCACCACGTCAGTGGCGTCGATCACATGCCAATGCCGGGTGACCTCCCCGGGCTTGGGGCTGTACGTGCGCACAGACCTGCCTTTTCGTCTCGTTGCTGATCGGGCGCCGTCACAGAGAATCGACGGCGACGGCCGGTCCCCCGGTCGTCAATGGTCGGATGCACGGGCAGCCAGGACCGGCGCACCGCGCACCGACAGGCCACGATACCCGCATGCCGTCGGGAGGGTCAAAGCTACCGAGCCGGTACGCCGGTCAGGGCCTCGCGGTCGGTGTTGCCTCCGTGCTGGCAGTCGGGTCGGTGGCCCCTGGCGCTGTCGTGGCGGTGGGCGGTGTCGACGTGTCCGTCGGCTCCGTGGTTCCAGTCGGGTCTGCGGTCCCACCAGGGCCTGTGGTCCCCCCGGGGTCCGTTGTGCCGGTCGGGTTCGTTGTGCCGGTCGGCCCCGTCGTGCCGGTCGGCCCGGTCGTGCCGGTCGGCGAGGTTGTGGTCGACGGCGGTGTCGTCGGCTGAGGTGGCTGTGAGCTCGTCGGCGGCGGTGACGTCGGTGGGTGTGCTGGATCGGTGACCGGATCCTTCGGCACGACCGGTGGGGGTCCGGCCGGTTGCGGCGGCGGGTCGGTCGGCCTGATACCGGCCGCATAGGCCCCGGCATAGAAAAGGACAAGGTTGACGTAGGAGTCGGAGTGGTTGTAGCGGAACACCGCCGAGCGCTGGCCCGCCTCCTCGGACAGGTCGCCCGGACCGGAGCACAGGTAACTCCCCGCGGCGAGTGCGGCGTCGTACAGGTTGTGCGGGTCCACGACACCGTTGCCGTCGCCGTCTGCGTCCGGGAATGCCGACCACGTGCCCGGGATGAACTGCATCGGCCCCACCGCCCGGTCGTAGGTCGTGTCGAAGTCGAGCCGGCCACCGTCGGTGTCGCGGATCAGCGCAACGCCAGGACGCCCGTCCAGCGCGATTCCGAGGATCGGCGGTTGCACCGACCCGTTGTCCGCAGGCTTCCGGCCGCCGTACTGGCCATGATCGCTTTCGACCCGGCCGATGCCGGCGATGAGCGACCAATCGATCCGGCAGCCGGCGTCGGCTTCGCTCAGGCTGGCCGCAGCCGTGCGGTAGGCCGACAACGCGACCTCGGGGATGCCGAGGTCGCCGACCGTGGAAACGGGCACAGTGACGGGGACGGTGATGGTGACGCCGGGCAGCGTGCCGCGACCCTTGCCCCCGTTGTCAGGCACCATCGCCCAGGGGTAGCCCGACGGCTCCGACCCGGCCCCTGCCACCTGCGAGCCTGCTCCCTGGGAACCGGCGTTCCGAACCTGGTCCGACGACGCCGCGGCCCCCGCGACGGAGGACCCCGCCACCAGCGAGGAGATCGCGAGTCCCGCGAGGACACCGATGCCAGCGCGCCGTCGGGTGTGCGCGCGTTCGAGTTCGCGCAGATGCTCTTCGGACAGCGAGGGCGGGGGCGCGCCGAGACGCAGCTGAAGCCGCAACGGCGGCAGCCACTGGATGCGGCGTAGCTCCCGCGGGTCTGGACGCACTGAAGAAAACTCCCCGAGTAATGGTTGTGCCAGGAATGTAACCGGCGGACCGGCGATGCACGAGGGAAAGTTGTCAACATCTCCGCTAACAATCTCATCACCGCTCCCTGGCGACCCGCCCCTCGGTCCACACCGGCTCGGGAGCTTCGTAGACCTCCCCGTCGACACCGAACACGAGATACCGGTCGAAGCCGCGTGCGAACCACCGGTCGTGGGTCACCGCAAGCACCGTCCCGTCGTACGCCTCGAGTCCCATCTCCAGCGCTTCGGCGCTGGCCAGGTCGAGATTGTCAGTCGGCTCGTCGAGCAGCAGCAGGGTGGCGCCGTCGAGTTCCAGCAGCAGGATCTGCAGCCGGGCCTGCTGCCCTCCGGACAACATCCCGAACGTCTGATCGGCCTGGCCGGACAGCTCGTAGCGGCGTAGGACCGCCATGGCCGCGCCCCGGTCCATTCCGCCGCGAGCGCCGTCGCCGTGCCAGAGGGTGTCGGCCAGCGTTCGATCGAGCAGGGCGGGCTGCTCGTGGGTCTGCGCGAACCAGCCCGGCCGTACCCGTGCTCCCAGCCGCGCGCGCCCGGTATGGGCCACCGGTTGGCCGGCCAGCAGCCGCAGGAAATGGCTCTTCCCGGAGCCGTTGGAGCCGAGCACGGCCACCCGTTCGCCGTAGAACACCTCCAGGTCGAAGGGCAGCATCAGCCCGGTCAGCTCCAGCTGCGCACAGGTGATGGCCCGTACGCCGGTCCGCCCGCCGCGCAGCCGCATCGATACCTTCTGCTCCACCGGCCGCTCGGGCGGTGGCCCGGCCTGCTCAAATTTGGCCAGCCGAGTCTGCATGGCGTGGTAGCGGCTGGCCATGTCCGGGCTGATCTTGGCCTGCTGCTGCAGCGTGCGAACCAGGTCCTTGAGCCGCTGGTGCTCTTCCTCCCAGCGGCGGTGCAACTCGTCCAGCCGCTCGAGCCGGTGCGCCCTCGCCTCGTGATAGCTGGTGAATCCCCCGCCGTGAATCCACGTGGTGCGCGCCTCGACCGTCACGATCCGGGTCGCCGTGCGGGCCAACAACTCCCGGTCGTGGCTGACGAACAACACGGTTTTCAGGCTGGCTCGCAGCTGTTCCTCGAGCCAGCCCTTGCCCGGCACGTCGAGGAAGTTGTCGGGCTCGTCGAGCAGCAGTACCTCATCGGGTCCGCGCAGCAACGCCTCCAGCGCCAGCCGCTTCTGCTCCCCGCCGGACAACGTGCGGATCATCCGGTACTGGGCACGCTCCAGCGGTACGCCGAGCGCTGCCACCGTCACGGTGTCCCAGAGCACCTCAGCGTCGTAGCCTCCGGCGTCGCCCCAGCCGGCCAGGGCTCCGGCGTACCGCATCTGGCTGCGCTCGTCATCGGTCTCCATCAGCACCAGCTCGGCCGCCGACAGCCGCCCACCGGCCGCGCGGACGGCCGGCGGAGCGAGGGACGCGAGCAGTTCGCGCACCGTCGTGTCGTCGCGCACCGAGCCGATGAACTGCCGCATCACTCCCAGACCGCCGGAGCGGCTGATCGTCCCCGACGAGGGTGTGAGGTCACCGGCGATCATGTGCAGCAGCGTCGTCTTGCCCGACCCGTTCGCACCGACCAGCGCGACCTTCGCGCCGTCGCCCACCCGGAACGTCACGTCGTCGAGCAGGGTGCGCCCGTCCGGCAGCACGAGCGAGAGATGCCCGACCTCGAGATGTCCCACGACTGCGCAGTGTGCCGTTCCCGACGGAGCCCGTCGCCTGATTTCGACGCTATTGGATGCGGATGTGGTCGCTGCGTGACCAGATCCACATCCGATGAGCGAGAATGGGCGGATCCAACCCGCGGGGCCGATTGACGCAGGCGTGGGGCGTCGACCCAGAGAGAGCCAGCGTGCCACTGTTCGAGATCGCTGCTAACGATGTGGCAGGGTCGCTGAACCGGAGTATGGGGCGCCGTTTACGCCCAGCGCGGTGTCGAGGGCGGCGATGGGGGCCGTCGGGACAATCAGTGAGGACGGTTGGTGGTCTTGGCGATTGGAACGAGGCGATCGGGAACGGCTACACACGTCGCGGATGCGTTACGCCGACCAGCGGAGTGCCGGCAATCAGCCGACAGCCACTCTCGCTGCCGAGCCCCCGAACCTGAGCGACTCGGCAGAACCCGGTCAAGCTCCTCATCCGGCTCATTGACGCGACTAGGAGTGCCGATACCCAGATGGAGCAGCGAGACTGAGGTCATGAAGACGGTCGAGGAACACTGCGCCGACGTGCTCGCCCTGTTGCGGGTAGGCCCGCGCGTCGAGGTGCCGCTGGCCGAGGCGTTGGGTCTGGTGCTCGCCGAGGACCTGCGCAGCGAGGTGGCGCTGCCGCCCTTCGACAACTCGGCGATGGACGGGTACGCCGTACGCCGCAAGGACGTCGCCGAGCCCCCCACGGTGCTACCCGTTGCCGACGACATACCGGCCGGGCGGACCAACGTGGCGGCGCTGAAAGCGGGTACGGCGCACCGGATAATGACCGGCGCGCCGCTGCCGCCCGGCGCCGACGCGATCGTGCCGGTGGAACGCACCGACGGCGGCACCGACGTCGTACGCATCGACGTCACGCCGGACGTCCACGCGCACATCCGCTGGACCGGTGAGGACATCGCACGGGACGCCGTTGCACTGCCGGCTGGTGCGATCCTGGACGCGGCGCAGCTCGGTCTGGCCGCCGCGATCGGACGCGCGGTCCTGCCGGTTCACCGCCGCCCGCGAGTCGTCGTGCTGTCCACCGGTACCGAACTGGTCGAGCCAGGTCTTCCCCTCGAACCCGGGCAGATCTACGAATCGAACGGCATCATGCTCGCCGCGGCAGCCCAAGCGGCCGGAGCGCAGGCCCGTCGAGTGCGCTTCGTCACCGACGACGTCGCGGAATTCCGGGCCGCGATCGAGGCCGCGACCGTCAACGCTGATCTGCTGCTGACCAGCGGCGGGGTGAGCGCCGGCGCGTACGAGGTTGTCAAGGATGCGTTCACCGGTGCAGGCGTCACGTTCGCCAAGGTGGCGATGCAGCCAGGAATGCCGCAGGGCTTCGGGTACGCCGGCGGCATCCCCGTCATCACGCTGCCCGGCAATCCCGTCAGCGCCTTCGTGTCCTTCGAGGCCTTCGTGCGCCCACTGATCCGAAAGGCGCTCGGACACCGAGCGCTGACCCGGCCGGTCGTGCGCGCTGTCCTCGCCGACTCGGCTCGATCACCAGCCGGCAAGCGGCAGTTCCAGCGCGGGCGGTACGCCGACGGCATGGTGCACCTCGTCGGCGGCCCGCCTTCTCATCTGCTGGCAAGCCTGGCAATGTCGGACTGCCTCGTGGTCATCCCCGAGGACGTGACGGAGCTGGAAGCAGGAGCCGAGGTCGACGTGTGGAAGCTCCGATGAGCCGAGAGCGAGCGGTGCGCTGGAGCCGAGCATCGCAGGAGTTGCTCGGCGGGCCTGAAGACGCGACCGCGGCCTGGCTGCGGATCTGCCCGCCGGGCGGCTCCGAGGAGCGGAGGCGACTCGCGCGCGAAGCGCGCCATGATTCGAGC
>JACCTY010000160.1 GCA_013812145.1 Geodermatophilaceae bacterium
ACCACGAACGTGATGAACAGGACGATGTCGCGGCCGGGCAGCGCCGTACCCTCGTTGAGCGCCACCGGTAGGCCGAACGCGGCGGCCAGCGACACGACTCCTCGCATGCCGGCCCATGACAGCACGAACGGCCCCTGCCAGGGCGGGCTCGGATCTCGTTCGGCGATCCGGCGGCTGAGCCGCCGCGGCAGGTAGGTGGCGGGGAACACCCAGATGAAGCGGCCGACGATCACCACAACGGTCACGAGCACCGCCGCCCAGATCAGCTCCCAGGGCGACCGTTCGCCGGCGCCCAGCGCGCCGACCACCGTGCGCAGCTGGAGCCCGATCAGAGCGAACACGACGGACTCCAGCAGGAAGTCGACCATGCGCCAGAGCGACCTCGACTGCAGCCGGCTCGCGTACGACGACTGCCTCGGCGAGCGGTGCCCGATGAAGAGCCCGGCCACGACGACGGACAGCACGCCGGAGGTGTGCACGAACTCGTTCTCCGCCGCGAGATAGGCGACGAACGGCGTCAGGAGCGCCACCGTGTTTTCCACCAGCGGATCGCGCAACCACCGGTTGAGCAGTGTAACGACGTACGCCACGAGCAGTCCGATGGCGATGCCTCCGATAGCGGCCAGGAAGAACTGCCCGATCCCGGACAGCAGCGAGAAGCTGCCGCCAAGCGCGGCGGCCACCGCCACCCGGTACGCCGTCAGCGCGGTCGCATCGTTCACCAGGCTCTCGCCGGCGAGGATGGTCACCAATCGCCGCGGCAGCCCCACCCGCCGGGCGATCGCTGTGGCGGCGACCGCGTCCGGCGGGGCGACGATCGCTCCGAGCGCAAAGGCCAGCGGCAGGCCGAGACCGGGGATCAGCCAGTACGCCGTCAGACCAACCACTGCGGTCGTGAACAGCACCGCACCGACGGACAGCAGGCCGATGGGACGCAGGTTCGCCCGGATGCCCAGGTAGGAACTCTCCAGCGCCGCGGAGTACAGCAGCGGCGGGAGGAACAGCAGCAGGGCGACCTCCGGGTCGAGCGTGTAGTCCGGTACGCCGGGAATGAACGACACACCGAGCCCGGCCACTACCAGGATCAGCGGTGCGGACAGGCCGTACCGACGGGCCAGGGCCGCGACGGCGACGGCGCCGATCAGCAAACCCAACAGGGTCAGCCCACCATCCATGCCGATCACCTCCCTGGGCAGTGTGCATGTGAAGCTTGCCGGGTAGCCGCAGCATTCCGAGACGCAATCCGTCCAGAGCCAAGGAGCAGCCATGGCCTGCCCGCACACCGCCGGTCTCGAACCGGTCGAGCCGGTCACACCCGAGGGGTGCGATGAATGCCGGCAGGCGGGAACGCGGTGGGTGCATCTACGGATGTGCCTGTCCTGCGGCCATATCGGGTGCTGTGACTCCTCCGTCGGCCGGCACGCGGCGGTTCATTTCACCGACACCGACCATCCGGTGATGCGCTCCTTCGAGCGCGGTGAGGACTGGCGGTGGTGCTACGTCGACCGCTCGCTCGTGTGACGACACGGTCGGAGAGCAGCCGGCTGCCGGACTGGCTCGCCGCGGCGCTCGTGTTCCTCGCCTCCGCCGCCGTACTCGTCCTCGAGATCGTCGGTCTGCGGCTGATTGCGCCGTACATCGGGATCACGCTGGAGACCAGCAGCGCCATCATCGGAGTCGCGCTCGCGGCCATCGCGGCCGGCGCGTGGACCGGCGGCCGGCTCGCGGACGAGACCGACCCGCGCCGCCGGCTCGGCCTCCTGCTGATCACCGGCGGAGCGTTGATGATGCTCGTGCCGCCGGTGGTGGCCCGGGCGGGTCAGGAGCTGACTGGCGCCGGCGCGGGCGGTGTGCTGCTGCTCGCGGCGTTGGCCGTGTTCTTCCCGGCAGCGGTGCTGTCTGCGATACCGCCAATGGTCGTCAAGCTGCAGCTGGCCAGCCTCTCGCGGACCGGCACGGTCGTCGGCCGGCTGTCCGGCGTCGGCACGATGGGGGCCATCGCCGGGACGTTCCTCACCGGCTTCGTCCTCGTGACCCTCGTCCCCAGCAGCATCATCCTGGTCGGGACGGGCGGGGTTCTCCTGCTGACCGGCGCTGCGTTGTCGCTCTACCTGCGCGCCCGTGGCACCGACCGGCGCGCGGCCGCGGCAACGCTCGCTGTCGGCGTGCTCGCGGCCGGGTTGACCGTCTTCGGATCGCGGCTGTGCGACGTGGAGACGAGCTACCACTGCGCCCGGGTGGTCAGCGACCCCGAGCGGCCGACCGGTCAGCTGCTCCTGCTGGACACGCTGCGGCACAGCTACGTCGACGCCGAGGATTCGTCGTACCTGGAGTTCAACTACACCACCGCGATCGCCTCGGTGGCAGACGTCATCGCTCCCACCGGGGAGACGCTCGCGACGCTGCACATCGGGGGTGGCGGCCTCACCCTTCCGCGCTACCTGGCGGCGACCCGCCCAGGCGGGCGCAACGTCGTACTGGAAGTCGATCCCGGTGTCGCTGCGATCGCGTTGGGGCTGCAGCCGCCGACCGATCCTGATCTGGACCTGCGGGTTGTCGACGGTCGGGTCGGTCTCGGTCAACAGGACGACGATGCCTTCGACCTGGTGGTGGGCGATGCCTTCGGTGGGTTGTCCGTGCCCTGGCACCTGACGACTCAGGAGACTGCGCAGGAAGTACGCCGGACGCTGCGCCCGGACGGCGTCTACGCGCTGAACGTCATCGACTACCCGCCCGCGGACTTCGCCCGTGCGGAGATGGCAACCCTGATGAGCGTGTTCGACCACGTCGCGGTGATAGGAACCGCGGGCGCGCTGGACCTGTCAACCGGGGGCAACTACGTGATCGTCGCGTCGGATCGGGAACTTCCGCTGCCGGCGGTCGAGCAGCGGCTTTCCGAGCGGGGATCGCTGCTGCGGATCCGGTCCGGCGCCGACCTACGCCAGCTGGTCGGGGACAGCACCGTCCTCACCGACGACTACGCGCCGGTCGACCAGCTGCTGACGCCGTACCGCTGAGGCTCGATAGCCTCACTGTCGTGCCCACCCCGTTGACGCCGGAGACGATCCGGCAGGCCCCGAAAGTGCTGTTGCACGACCACCTCGACGGGGGCGTCCGAGCCGAGACCGTCGTTGAGCTGGCCGCACAGACGGGACACCAGCTGCCGGCCGCGGACGCCGCGTCACTGGCCCAATGGTTCCGCGAGTCCGCGTACTCGGGGTCGCTGGAGCGCTACCTGGAGACGTTCGTGCACACCGTCGGGGTCATGCAGACCCGCGAGGCGCTGGTCCGGGTCGCGGCGGAATGCGCCGAGGACCTGGCCGCCGACGGCGTCGTGTACGCCGAGGTGCGGTTTGCCCCGGAACTCCACGTGGACGGCGGTCTCCTCCTCAACGAGGTCGTCGAAGCGGTGCTCGAAGGTTTCGAGACCGGCGCCCGGTCGGCGGCGGAGAACGGGTATCGCATCCGGGTCGGAACCTTGCTGACGGCCATGCGGCACGCCGCACGGTCCAGGGAGATCGCCGAACTGGTCGTGCGCTACCGCGACGACGGCGTGGTCGGATTCGACATCGCCGGAGCGGAGGCGGGCTTTCCGCCGACCCGGCACCTGGACGCCTTTGAATACCTCCGCCGGGAGAACGCGCACTTCACGATCCACGCCGGCGAAGGTTTCGGGCTGCCTTCCATCTGGGAGGCCCTCGCCTGGTGCGGCACCGACCGGCTCGGGCACGGGGTCCGGATCACCGACGACATCAGCAGCGAGGAGCACGGTTCCGTTCGGCTCGGGCGGCTCGCGCAGTACGTCCGCGACCGGCGGATCCCGCTGGAGATGTGTCCGTCGTCCAACGTTCAGACCGGGGCCGCGGTGTCGATCGCCGAGCACCCGATCGGGCTGCTGCGGCAGTTGTCGTTCCGGGTCACCGTGAACACCGACAACCGGCTGATGAGCGGTGTGTCGATGAGTTCGGAAATGGGCGCCCTGGTCGATGCATTCGGCTATGGCTGGGACGATCTGCAGTGGCTGACGCTGAACGCGATGAAGTCCGCCTTTATCGCTTTCGACGAGCGGCTGGAACTCATCAACACCGTCATCAAGCCGGGCTACGCCTCGCTCAAAGCCTGAGGGCCGCCTGCCGAGGCACTTCAATTCCAAGGGGAGCAACTCTTCGCGGCGACTCAGCGGGCTGACGGGGCGCTTCTTGGGCTTCTCGGTATCGCCGAAGAACTCGGGCCTGCCGGCGCTGCTATCGGAAGAAGTCTCAGCGAAATGACCTCCAGGCTAGCAAGTCTCAATCAGGTGGGATCCACAATGGAGGGTCTGCTGGATCAGCTCAAGCCGGCCGCCGCGGTCTCAGTTTATCCGTGGCTGGTTGGGGGCTAGCGACGAAGATCCGACGTAGCGCAACGAGTGGCGAAGTCAGTGTCCTACCCAGAACGCTGGTGCGGTGGCAGTGTCGCAGCTGTCCTGTCCTCGGCGAACGGCTGCAGCTTATCAATATCGTCATCGAGCCGGGATATGCGACGCCCGAAGCCTGACGTCGGATCGAGGCGGCGGTAGATCCGCGCTTCCCAGGGACGCAGTCGGAGCCCGTTGCCGGAATCCGGGTAGTTTCCGAGCAGGAGTTCACTCTCAGCCCAGCCAGCCGCGTCAGCAATCGGGACATCAGCATTGGCCGCGGACAGGTTCGCCACCACCAGCAGGACGACGTCGGCCAACCGGCGGGTGTAGGCATAGACCCGCTCATCGTCGGGCAGCAGCATCGTGAAGTCCCCGAGCGCGACGGCCGGCTCGTCGTGCCGAAGCGCGATGAGCGCGCGGTAGTGGTGCCAGACCGAGGTGGGGTCGGCCATCGCGGCTTCGGCGTTGATCTCGGCGAAGTTGGGATTCACCGGAAGCCACGGCCGTCCGGGCGTGAAACCCGAGTTCTCCGAGGCGTCCCACTGCATCGGCGTACGCGCGTTGTCACGGCTGACCCCGCGCAGGGTGGCGAGCACGCGGTCCGGATCCTGCCGTCGTACGCCGACCTCGTACGCGTAATGGTTGAGCGACTCGATGTCGCGATAGTCGTCGATGCTCGCGAACGGCGAGTTCGTCATCCCGAGCTCGTCACCCTGATAGACGTACGGCGTACCGCGGTGCAGGTGCAGCACGCTGGCAAGCAGTTTCGCGGACTGCACGCGGTAGCGGCCGTCGTCACCGAAGCGCGAGACCGGCCGCGGCTGGTCGTGATTGCTCAGGTAGAGGCTGTTCCAGCCGATCTCGGCCAGGCCAGCCTGCCAGCGCCCGAGCGAGGCCTTGAGGTCGGTTAGCCGCGGGCGCGCGGTGCCCCACTTGTGCGGGCCCATAGTGACGTGCTCGAACTGGAACACCATGTCGACCTCGTTGCGCGCCGGGTCGGTGAACAGCACCGCGTCCTCGACCGTCACCCCGGGCATCTCGCCGACGGTGAGCAGGCGCTCGGGTCGTCCGGCGAACACCTCTCGGTGCATCTCCTGCAGGAATTCATGGATCCTGGGTCCGCAGACGACGGCATCCCACGGGTCGCCGAGCGGCCCGTCGCGGGTCACCGGACCGTCCGGCAGCCGCGGGTCCTTGGAGATGAGGTTGATGACGTCCATCCGGAAGCCGTCCACCCCGCGGTCCAGCCACCACCGCATCATCGAGTAGACGGCCTGGCGCACGTCCGGGTTCTCCCAGTTGAGGTCGGGCTGCCTGCGGGAGAACAGGTGCAGGTAGTACTCGCCGGTAGCCTCGTCGAGGTCCCAGGCCGGCCCGGAGAACGCCGACGCCCAGTTCGTCGGCTCCGCGCCAGGGCTGCCCGCAGCGAGGCCGTCCCGCGGCGGCCGCCACCAGTACCAGTCGCGTTTCGGGTTGTCGGTCGACGACCGCGAGTCGGCGAACCATGGGTGCTCGTCGGAGGTGTGGTTCACGACCAGATCGAGGATGATCCGCATACCGCGGGCATGGGTCTGCTCGATCAGCCGATCGAGGTCGGCCAACGTGCCGAACACCGGGTCGACGTCCTGGTAGTCGCTGATGTCGTAGCCGTTGTCGTCCTGCGGGGACGGGTAGATCGGCGACAGCCAGATCACGTCGATCCCGAGCGCGGCCAGGTAATCCAGCTTGCCGAGGATGCCCCGCAGGTCGCCGATGCCATCGGCATTCGAGTCGGCAAAGCTGCGCGGGTATATCTGGTAGACGACCGCAGATGTCCACCAGGGTGAGCGTGCCGTCGATCGGGAGTACACAGCAGGAGCGGACTGGTCGGCGGCGCGCGGGGTCACGGCTGCGGCGTCAGTCGCGCCAGCGCAGGCAGGAGGTGATCTCGGTGACTACCTCGTTCCACTGCTCGGCCAGGACAGTGATCTCGGACTCCGCCGGCCGATCGTCGCTGCCGCCGCTGTCCTGGACATCGGAGATCGCCGTGCCGAGTTCGGTGTCGGGTGCGAGCAGGTCGCTCACCCGCTCCAGATGGCAGTATTCGGCCAGGTCGAGCGCAGCCTCCGCGACCTGCCCGAGCAGGGCGATGTCCCAGTGGGCCGCCGTACCGTCGAGCATGTCGGTGACCTCGGCGAAGTCGTAGCTGTCCTCCGCGGCTGGGATGGGGTCGGCGTCGGCCTCCACTACCGCGCCCCACGTCGCGAGCGCCGTCAGGTCGTGTGGTTCGCCCTCCTCGACGAAGCTCGACAAACCCTCCTCCGATCGAAAGACGTCCACCGTCAGCTCGCGGCCGAGGAACCGCGCGGTGTCCTCGACGTAGCAACGCAGGGTCAGGCCGCTGCCCTCGGCGAAGGTCAACCGCACCGGGAGGATGCCGACGGATTCCCAGAACTCTGACGCGGCCCGGGCCTGCTCGGTCGGCTCCTCGACACCAACGAGAGTTCCACTGCGCAGCACCGTCGCCCCCACGACATCGTCGATCGGCTGGTCCCCCTCTGCGTCCTCTTCGGCTTCTTCTTCGTCGTCGTCATCAGGGAGATCGACCGGGGCGACCCAGTGCAGGGCACCGGCCAGCGCTTCCAGGATCGGCTCCCAGTGCTCACCGAGTCCCTCGGCGATATCCGTCCACGCCTTGTCTCCGGCTCGAGTGGTGAACACCTCGTGTCCGCTGTCGAGCAGCCCGAGGTCGGGGATCTTGCTGAGGTGCTCCTCGACCTCCTCGACCTCGCAGCTTTCGGCCATCCGCTCGACCATGTCGATGGTGTCCGCGAGTTCGCCGACCGACCAGCGGTCCGGACCGCCGGCGGCCAGGTCGTAGAGCCCGTCGAGGTCGAACACGTAGTCGTCGTCGGGCATCAGCTGCCGCTTTGACGACGTCAAGACCGTGGGCCAGGCCGGGTGGTCGCTGAGGTCGTGCTCGACGTCTGTGCCGATGAAGTGCGCGAGCTGCGCGGGTGTGGTGAACAGGTGAATCCGCCCGCCCGTGCCGAGAAAGGCTTGCCACTCCTCGCTGTCTTCCTCCCACGGCGGCGCCCACAGGGTGTAGCCCGTGCGCTCGTCGAGCACCACGGCGATCGGCACAATGCTCTCGGCCGGGAGATTCTCGTCCATCACACGCCCATCGGATGCCATACGGTTTTCGTCTCCAGCCAAGCGGTCAGCCGGTCGAGCCCCGGGTCCGCGGTCCAGTCCGGTTCCCCCGCTCGCAGCACCCGCTTGACGTTGTCCGCGGCGCTGCGCTCGAGGTCGGCGGCCTGCTCCGGGTCGGCGCCGCAGAGGTCGATCGCGTTGACGTCGCGGTGCTCGGCGAGCCAAGGCGCCAGTTCCGCCGTCCGCCCGGTCAGGATGTTCACCACACCTCCCGGTACGTCGGAGGTCGCCAGCACCTCGCCGAGGGTGACGGCTGGCAGCGGGCGCCGCTCGCTGGCAACGACGACACATGTGGATCCGCCGGCGACCACCGGCGCCAGCACGCTGATCAGACCGAGCAGCGACGAGCGCTGCGGGGCGAGCACCGCCACGACACCGGTCGGCTCTGGCACCGACAGGTTGAAGTACGGGCCGGCGACCGGGTTGGCGTTTCCCGCAACCTGGGCGATCTTGTCGGTCCAGCCGGCGTACCAGACCCAGCGGTCGATGGCAGCGTCCACTCTGGACGGTGCCGCTCGCCGCGTGATCCCTTCCGCGGCGGCGACTTCGGTGATGAACTGGTTGCGCCGGCCCTCCATGATCTCCGCCACCCGGTACAGGACCTGTCCACGGTTGTACGCCGTCGCGCCGGACCAGCCGGGGAACGCCTTGCGGGCGGCGACAACGGCGTCGCGGACGTCCTTGCGCGAGCCCTGGGCGGCGTTGGCCAGGAAGCCGCCCTCGTTGTCCGCCACGGCGTAGGACCGGCCGGACTCCGACCGCGGGAACGCGCCTCCGACATAGAGCTTGTACGTCTTGCGGACGATGACCCTAGACATCGCTGACCCTAGACATCGCTCCGCCTAGGCAAGGTAGGCCGCCAATCCTTGCCGGCCGCCCTCGCGTCCGAAGCCGGATTCTTTGTACCCGCCGAACGGCGAGGTGGGGTCGAACCGGTTGAACGTGTTGGCCCATACCACGCCGGCGCGCAGCTTGCTGGCCATCCAGAGGATGAGCGATCCCTTCTCGGTCCACACGCCCGCCGACAGGCCGTACGGCGTGTTGTTAGCTTTTGCCACCGCCTCATCCGGCGTGCGGAAGGTGAGCACGGACAGCACCGGCCCGAAGATCTCCTCCTGCGCGATCCGGCTGGACTGGCCGACTCCGGTGAACAGCGTCGGCGGGAACCAGAAGCCGTGCTCGGGCAACTCGCACGGCGGCGACCACCGTTCGGCGCCCTCGGATTCGCCGACGTCGGACAGCTCGCGGATGCGGGCCAGCTGGGCAGCGGAGTTGATGGCGCCGATGTCGGTGTTCTTGTCCAGCGGGTCGCCCAGCCGCAGCGTCCGGAGCCGCCGCCGCAACGAGTCGAGCACCTCGTCGTACACGCTCTCCTGGACGAGCAGCCGGGAACCGGCGCAGCAGACGTGTCCCTGGTTGAAGAAGATGCCGTTGACGATTCCCTCGACCGCCTGGTCGACGGGCGCGTCGTCGAAGACGATGTTGGCCGCCTTACCACCGAGTTCCAGCGTCACTTTCTTTCGGGTTCCGGCGATGGCCCGGGCGATCGCCTTGCCCACCTCGGTGGAACCGGTGAACGCGACCTTGTCCACGTCCGGATGTTCGACGAGTGCCTGCCCAGTCTCGCCGGCACCGGTGATGATGTTCACGACGCCCGGGGGCAGGTCGGCCTGCTGGCAGATCTCGGCGAACAGCAGCGCCGTCAACGGCGTTGTCTCGGCAGGCTTGAGCACGACGGTGTTGCCGCAGGCCAGGGCGGGCGCGATCTTCCACGCCAGCATCAGCAGCGGGAAGTTCCACGGGATCACCTGGCCGGCCACGCCGAGCGGGCGCGGATCCGGGCCGAAGCCGGCGTGCTCGAGCTTGTCCGCCCACCCCGCGTAGTAGAAGAAGTGGGCGGCGACGAGCGGTACGTCGACGTCGCGGGACTCGCGGATCGGCTTGCCGTTGTCCAGCGTCTCCAGCACCGCCAGCTCGCGGGCCCGCTCCTGGATCAGGCGGGCGATCCGGAACAGGTACTTGCTGCGCTCGGCCGGTGCGAGCCGCCGCCAGGTTTGGGTGTACGCCGTGCGGGCGGCCTTGACCGCTCTGTCCACATCGGACGGTCCGGCCTGGCTGATCT
>JACCTY010000161.1 GCA_013812145.1 Geodermatophilaceae bacterium
CAGTTTGCCGCCCGGATCAGGCGGTGGGCGCGAGGCCGACCGGGCAGGAGACCCCGGTGCCGCCGATCCCGCAGTAGCCCATCGGGTTCTTGTGCAGGTACTGCTGGTGGTAGTCCTCGGCGTAGTAGAACTCACCGGCCGGAGCGATCTCGGTGCTGATCTCGCCGTACCGGGCCGCTCGCAGCCGCTGCTCGTACGCCGCCCTGGTGCGCTCCGCGATCTCGAGCTGCGATGCGTCGGTGGCGTAGATCGCCGAGCGGTACTGCGTACCGACGTCGTTGCCCTGACGCATGCCCTGCGTCGGATCATGCCCCTCCCAGAAGACCGCGAGCAGCTGCTCGTAGCGGATCACCGCGGGGTCGAAGACGACCAGGACCGCCTCGGTGTGCCCGGTCCGGGCCGAGCACACCTCCTCGTACGTCGGGTTGTGGGTGAAGCCCCCGGCGTACCCCACCGCGGTCGAGTAGACGCCAGGGGTCTGCCAGAAGATCCGCTCGGCGCCCCAGAAGCACCCGAGTCCGAAGACGGCGGTCTGCATGCCGGCCGGGAACGGGGGGACGATCTGGTTGCCGTTGACTGCGTGAACGCCTCGGACCGGAAGGGGTTGGTCCCGACCGGGCAGCGCGTCCTCGGGGGAGACGAGGTTGGTCTTGGATCGAGTGAAGAACATGCCTCCAGGGTACGTCGGTGACAGGGGCTAGCGTCGGCGCGTGAGCGAACCGAAAGAGCTGAAGAACGGTGATCCGATCGTCGTCTTCGCCGATCCGGCCGCCTGGGAGCGATGGCTCGCCGAGCACCATGACGGATCCGGCTGCCTGTGGCTCAAGCTCGCCAAGAAGGGCGCCACGACACCGACGCTCTCGTACGCCGAAGCGCTCGACGTCGCGCTGTGCTACGGCTGGATCGACGGGCAGAAGGGCTCCTACGACGCCGCGTACTGGCTGCAGCGCTTCTGCCGGCGCGGCCCGCGGAGCAAGTGGTCGCAGATCAACCGGGACAAGGTGGCCGCACTTGTCAAGGCCGGCCGGATGCAACCCGCCGGTGCCGCCGCGGTCGAGGCGGCCCGAGCCGACGGCCGTTGGGACGCGGCGTACGAGCCCCAGAGCAGGGCCACTGTGCCGCCAGACCTGCAAGCTGCGCTCGACGCCAACCCGGAGGCTGCCGCGTTCTGGAAGGACCTCAACAGCGCCAACCGGTACGCCGTGCTTTACCGGGTCCAGGACGCGAAGAAGCCGGAGACCCGGGCGCGGCGGATCGAGCAGTTCGTCGCGATGCTGAGCCGGGGCGAGAAGCTCTATCCCTAGGGTCGTGGGTATGGCGGGTCCCGGCGCGGCGCAACTGTTGCTCATATCGGGCAGCACCCGGCACGGTTCGACCAACACCGCGGCGCTGCGTACCGCCCAGACCGCGGCCTCCGAGGGTCTCACCGCCGTCCGGTACGACGGGCTGGCGGACCTGCCGGCGTTCAACCCGGACCACGATCGGGATCCGCTGCCGAGCGCCGTGGCCGATCTGCGGCGCCAGATCGCCGCGGCCGACGCCGTGCTGTTCTGCGCTCCCGAGTACGCCGGAGGCTTACCCGGCAGCTTCAAGAACCTGCTCGACTGGACCGTCGGGGGTCACGAGATCTACCGCAAGCCGGTGGCCTGGATCAACGTTGCCGCAGAGGGCCGCGGGACCAACGCGGACGCCTCATTGCGGACGGTGCTGGGTTACGTCGGAGCCCAGATCATCGAGGCAGCCTGCGTGCGGCTACCCGTCCCGCGACAGGCAGTCGGCCCGGACGGACTGATCGCCGACGTCGGCCTCCGAACCCAGATCACCCTTGTCGTCGAATTGGTCGCACAGCAGAGTCTCCTTCTCCGGCCAACGGAGTAGCCATCAGGCGAACGAGGCCGTACAGAACGACGGCCAGCACCAGGAACCACGCCAGCCGCAGCAGCACCCACGACGGACTGTCCGGTACGCCGACCAGACCCTCGACCGGCAGCAGCTCGGCGGCTGCGATGACGAGCAACAACAGCGCGTTCTGGTGCCAGAGGAACACCGGGAGCGCCACCGCGTTCAGCACGGCGAGTATTCGGCCGGGTGGCCCTGCCGCACGACGCGGTCGCACCAGCACGAACAACCCGAGCTGCACGGCCGCCAGCGCGAGCACCAGCAGCGAAGGCGGCCCGAGGTTGGAGCGCGTCTCGCCCGTGACCCCCACGGCGCCGGCCGGATAGCCGGCCACCATGATCAGGGCCGCCAGCGCCCCGAGGCCTGTTAGCAGCATCGCGAGGCCGCCGACTCGCCGCGGCCCGCCGCCACGGGCCAGCCGGATGCCGAACAGGAACGGGACCGCCCAGGCGCAGACCAGGGCCGCCGGCGCCAGCACCGACAGAACAGGGTCCGGGATCGGCAGTCCGCCGTACCGGGCGAGGTCGTCCAGCCCGACGACCGCCGCTGGCGGCAGTACGGCGTAACCGCGCAACTGCCGGTCCAGCCCGTCCAGCGCCGGCCAGGCCGCGGACAGCACCGCGAGCACCGCGAGAAACCAGAGCGGGCTGACGACCAGCTTGCCGATCGTCTGCAGGCTCGCCAGTGGGAGCCCGCCGAGAAGCAGCACGCCGAGCAGCACGCTCCAGAAAGCAACCAGCGTCCCGGTCGCGGCCAGCAATGCCCCCGCTCGGGTGACCAGCCACGGTCGCCAACCCGGCCGCTTCTGCAGGCTGCGCGCCGCCGCGAAGCCCGCCGCGCAGAAGAGCGGCGCCAGCGCCTGGAGCGCCCAGGTCAGCGGCGCGAGGCTGGGCAGCCGGCGCAGCGGGGAGTCCACGGACATTCCGTAGTCGTCGACAACAACCGCCGTGACCAGCCAGTGGCCCGACACCACGGCGAGCAACGCGCCGACCCGCAAGCCGTCGATGGACCGGTCACGACCCCAGTGGTCGAGCGGGTCCGGCGTCATCGCGCGGCAAGCACGCTGTGTGCGTCGCCGGTTCCGACTGCGATGGCCGTTAGCCGGCGCACGGACGACGTACCGGCAACGAGGTACCCGTCGTGCCCTTGGGCATCGTCGACGTCGACCGCCCGCGCCCCAAAGGCGGGATCCAGCGGGTCACGGCCGTGCCCGACCCCGAACACCCTGACGTTGGGCACCCAGCCGATCCGGTCCGAGGCGGCTTGGGCCACCCAGACGCGCGCCGACGTGCCGAGCTCCCCGACGGTCGACACGTCCAGGCCGGGGCTCGCCAGGTTGACGATGTCGCTGACCTGGACCCCGGTCTGCGCCAGCAACGGGGCGGCGTGTGCGCATACCACCGACCCGTAGCTGTGGCACAGCAACGAGAACCGGGCGTCGACGTAGGGCGCCAGTCCGCTCAGCAGCGCGAGGAGACGATCGGCCCTGCCTCGGCAAGCTCGCTCCGGGCGGCGCTCATCCCGATACCGACCGGGGTGACGTAGCCGGCCCACGCAATCACCGCGACCCGGCCCGGTCGCCGCGCAGCCGCCTCGT
>JACCTY010000175.1 GCA_013812145.1 Geodermatophilaceae bacterium
GGCCCGGGTCGGGCCGGGTCCCGTCGTCCGCCGCTGACGGCTGGGAGCGCTGCGCGAGCGGCCCGCGGGTTCTGCTCGGGCGCCCGGGCGCCGCCGGTCTGGGGTACGACGGGACAGCGAGACCATCCGCTAGCCGACCGCGTGCCCGGGCTCGGTGCCGGCGTACCGGGGAAAGGCAGCTCTCCCGGCGTACCGGGCGGCGTCGTCCAGTTCCTCCTCGATGCGCAACAGCTGGTTGTACTTCGCGACCCGTTCGCTGCGGGCCGGCGCTCCGGTCTTGATCTGCCCGCAGTCGGTGGCCACTGCGAGATCGGCGATCGTGGTGTCCTCGGTCTCCCCGGAGCGGTGGCTCAGCATGCACCGCAGCCCGTTGCGGTGCGCCAGGTTCACCGCGTCCAACGTCTCCGTCAGGGTGCCGATCTGGTTCACCTTGACCAGCAGCGCGTTCGCCGCCGCCTCGTCGATGCCGCGCCGCAGCCGGACCGGGTTCGTCACGAACAGGTCGTCGCCGACAATCTGCACCCGGTCGCCGACCTCGGCGGTCAGCTCGGCCCAGCCGGCCCAGTCGTCTTCGGACAGCGGGTCCTCGATGGAGACGATCGGGTACGCCGAAAGCAGGTCCGCGTAGTAGCCGATCATGTCGTCGGCGCGCTTGTGGGCACCCTCGAACCGATAGCCGTCCTCGCCATGGAACTCCGTCGCCGCCACGTCCAAAGCCAGCACGATGTCCTCGCCGAGGGCCAGCCCCGCGGCATCGACCGCCTCGGCGATCAGGTCGAGAGCGGCCCGGTTGTCGTCCAGGTTCGGCGCGAACCCTCCCTCGTCTCCCAAGCCGGTGCTGAGCCCCTTGCCCCGGAGTACAGCTTTGAGCGCGTGGTAGACGCTGACCCCCATCTCCAGCGCCTCGGCGTACGTCGGCGCGCCGATCGGCGCGATCATGAACTCCTGTACGTCGACGTTGCTGTCCGCGTGGGCGCCGCCGTTGAGAATGTTCATCATCGGCACCGGCAGCAGGTGCGCTGACGGTCCGCCGACGTAGCGGAACAGCGGCAGCGCGCAGGACTGTGCCCCGGCTCGAGCGACCGCCAAGGAGACGCCGAGCAGGGCATTGGCGCCGAGCCGCGACTTGTCCTGCGTTCCGTCGATGTCGAGCAGCCGCTGGTCGATCAGGCGCTGCTCGGTCACCTCGAAGCCGAGCAGTTCCGGCCCGATGTCCTCCAGCACCGCCGACACTGCCCGACGTACCCCTTTTCCGCCGTAGCGGTGGCCGCCGTCACGCAACTCCACGGCCTCAAAGGCGCCAGTCGAGGCGCCACTCGGAACGGCGGCGCGAGCCAGTGTTCCGTCGTCGAGGGCGACCTCTACCTCCACCGTGGGGTTGCCGCGGGAGTCCAGGATCTCGCGTGCCCCGACGGCCTCGATGCTGGCCACGGCAGTCGTCCTCCTCGGCACTGGTTACAGGGTTCGCTGGTGAGGTTAGTCGGCGCAGCGGCGTGGACTGGCCCGCCCCGCCGTGGCGGATGGGATGAGCCGGGTGCCGTCGGCGAGCACACAACAGGAGCGCAGGCGACGGTACCCGGCGGGGTAGATGGGATAGTGCCAGCCCATGGGCCTTGTTCGGGTGCGGGCGGTACGGCAGATGCTGCTCGGCACGATCCCGCTCGTCGTGCTCGCGATCGTCCTCCTCGTGCTGCTGGGGCTACGACTGAACGAGGCGAGTGCGCCGCTGCGCGCCGCGACGTTGCAGGCCCAAGCCGTTGTCGTCTCGACCGGGCTCGGTGCGGATGGGCGGCAGATCGCGGTGGAGTACACCGATGAATCCGGCACGATGCAGACTGGTCGGCTGACGTTGGACGACGTCCGGGAGGTACCGCTCGACGCCCGGATCGACGTCGCGTACGACCCGGACCGGCCGGCCGTTGTCTACGTCCGGGGCGACGCCCTGAGCAACTCCGTCAACGACCTGCTCAACGGCGTCTTGGTCATCGCGGCGATCCTGATCGGCGCGCTGGCTGTGACGGTCGTGCGGCTGGTCCGCCGGCGACGCTCGGCCACCGAAGGCCGCCAGGTGCAGGTGCATCGGTCGCGCTACCGGCGTGGCTTGTCCGACCGGACCTGGTTCGTCGTCGACACCGAACGCGGCCCAGCGTGGGTGCCGGTCTACTGGGATCCGGCGGTGGAGCGGATCGGGGCGGAGCCGACCACGGTGACCGCGTACGGCTCGGCGCTGGAGGACTCACTGATCTCCTTCGACGTGTACGGGACCACGGTGTGGCCGTCCGGGCGGCGTCGGCTGACTGCACCGAAGGGCGCGGAGCGCGAACTCGGTGCGCCTACCGGTGAGGTCTCGATGCCGCAGCAGGCTCGCGCCGATGCCGTCGTGGTGCTGCTGGCGCCGTTGCTCGGGGTGCTCTGGGCCTACATCGACGGGAGTGGCCCGGCCGGCTTCGTGTTCGCCACCGTGATGGCCGCCGGACTGCTGTTCTGGCTGCCCGCGACGTATGGCTCGGACCCCACCTGAGCCGAGGGGTCCGCACGAGGTCGTCACCGATCGTAAACGGTGCCGCGGTGGCCGAGCGTGACGACAACGACCAGAAGGACGTCGTCGGCGACTGTATAGAGGATGCGGTAGTCGCCCACCCGGACACGAAGCCCGGGTCGACCCTGCAGAGCGCGAGCATTGGGTGGACGTGGATCATGGGCCAGCAAGGCGATGGCGCCGTGCAGACGGGCACGCACCGGCGGATCGAGCTTGCGCAGTGCTCGAACGGCCGCGGGTCGCAGCTCGACTCGATACGCGGTCACGTCCAGCCGAGATCGGACTTGACCTGCTCCCACGGGACGTTCGGGCCCTCTTCGGCCATTGCCGCATCGAAAGCCACGGCATCCTCGGCATCCTCGAGTGCGTCCATCAGCCGCTCATAGCGTTCCGGACTGACGAGCACGGCCGCCGGACGCCCGTAGCGCTCGAGGAACACGGTCTCGGTCCGGGCCAGTTCCACCGCTTCGGACAGACTCTCCCGCGCCGTGCTGATACTCATTGTTGCCATGTCTTAATCGTACAACTCTGAGCTTATCTTGTACAGTTTTGGTTGGCTACGGCTCGGACCCACCTTTGCCGCGCCGGAGCTTCGCGGTTTGTCACCGCCCACAGTGTCACCTTGGCCAGCGCCTCGGCCACGATCGATCCGCTCATCTTGCTGTCACCGCGGGTCCGCTCCCGAAACGTGATCGGCACCTCGCGGACCCGGAAACCGGCCCGCACGGTGCGAAACACCAGATCCACCTGAAAGCAGTACCCGGCCGAGGACACCTCCGCCAGCGGCAACGCCCGCAGCACATCACTGCGAAACGCCCGAAAACCCCCCGTCGCATCACCCACCGGCAGCCGCAGCATCAGCCGGGTGTACAGGTTGCCGCCGCGAGACAACACCCGCCGCCAACGCGGCCAGTCCACCACCGCGCCGCCCTCGACCCACCGCGAACCCAGCACCAGATCCGCCCCAACCAACGCCGCGAGCAACCTCGGCAGATCCCCCGGATCGTGCGAACCGTCGGCGTCCATCTCCACCACCACGTCATACCCCCGGTCCAACGCCCAGCCGAACGCGTCCCGGTACGCCGCCCCCAGACCCTGCTTGGCGGCCCGGTGCAACACGTGCACCCGCGGGTCGGCCGCCGCCATACCGTCAGCCAGCGCGCCGGTACCATCCGGCGACCGGTCATCCACCACCAGCACATCAGCGAACGGCACCGCGGCACGCGCCCCCGCCACCGCGGACGGAAGATTCTCCACCTCGTTGTACGTCGGAATGATCACCACGACGCGGCGGGACCCGGTCTCCAACGATGTCCGACTCAGGGTCACAGCAGGCCTCAGCCGAGGTAGTCCTTGGCCAGGGAGCCCACCGCGGCATCAGCCGGGGTGATTGCGACAAGAGAGGTGTAGGCGACGACGTTGGACAGGTAGCTGCGGGTCTGGCTGTCGAATTCCCCACCGCACGTGACCAGGTTCAGCGCGCTGTAGCCGTGTGAGGCATACACCTGCTCGGCCGGGAACTGCGCCTTGGGGTACGTCGCGACGGTGTTGACCACGAATTCGGCGACCGCGCCGTCGGCCAAGCTCACCTCGACCCGGTCACCCGCCTGCAATGACCGAAGCTGGAAGAACACTGCCGGGCCCCGGTACGAGTCGACGTGCCCCAGGATGACCGCCGAACCCACCTGACCAGGAGAGGGCCCCAGCCGGAACCAGCCAGGCTCCTGAAAGTCCGTGGGCACCTCGACGGTCCCGTCGGAGTTGAGCCCGAGTTCGGACATCGACACTGCTAGACCGATGGCCGGGACACGCAGCGAGACTGGCACCGAGCGCTCGACTACCGGACTGACCGCCTCGGATGGCTCCGGTACGCCGTCGCCGGCCGCGGGTGGCGGCGCCGGTACGCGGTCACCGGCCGCGGGTGGCGGCGCCGGTAGGTCGTCACCGGCCGCGGGTGGCGGTGCCACTTGGCTGCCGCCGATCACCCCCGATGGCGCTACCCAAGGCAGCACCGGGCCGGCCAGCACGCTCTGGTATCCGCGCAGGCCCACCGTGAAGCTCCCCGCGGCGATGAGCAGCAGCACAACGGCCGCCACCCACCAGCGCTTGCTCCCCCCGGCGCAGCGGCCAGGGTCACTCATGCCCGCCATGCCAGCGCCCGGCGACCAGCACCCGGCGCCGACGGATCGCGTGGCTCATCGCCACAGCCGCGCCAAGCAAAGCCAGACCGCCGAAGCTCACCAGAACGCTGTCAACGAAGGAAGGAGCTCCTCCCACGCCGGTATCCGGGCTTCCCGAGGGGATGACGCCGCCACCGCCACCGCCGCCACCGCCGCCGCCACCGCCGCCACCGCCGCCGCCGCCACCACCAGATCTGGTCGTGGTCGTGGTCGGCGCCGTCGTCGTCGGCCTGGTGGTGCTGGTCGTGGTCGGCGCCGTCGTCGTCGGCCTGGTGGTGCTCGTCGTCGTCGTCGTGGTCGGCGCCGTCGTCGTCGGCCTGGTCGTGCTCGTCGTCGTGGTCGGCGCCGTCGTCGTCGGCCTGGTGGTGCTCGTCGTGGTCGGCGCCGTCGTCGTC
>JACCTY010000002.1 GCA_013812145.1 Geodermatophilaceae bacterium
CCGAGAGCGTCACCTCGGTTCCGGTGCTGCAGCGCAAGGTCGCCGAGGTGTTGCAGCGCGCGCACCTGCCCAAGAGCAGCCACAGCGGCAAGGACCTGCTCGACATCCTGGAGACCTACCCGCGCGACGAGCTGTTCCAGGTCACGGTCGCGGAACTGTTGCCGGTCGTCATGGCCGTCCTGCACCTTCGTGAGCGGCGGCAGACCCGGTTGTTCCTCCGCCGCGACACCTACGGCCGCTTCTACTCCGCGCTGGTCTACCTGCCGCGGGACCGCTATACGACCGCTGTTCGGCTTCGACTTCAGGACATCCTGGTCGAGGCCCTCGGTGGGGACAGCGTCGAGTACACCGCACGGAGCACCGAATCGGTGCTGGCGAGGCTGCACTTCGTCATCCGCGTCCCCAAGAGCGCCGGTCTGTCCACTGTGGACGCCGACGCACTGCAGGAGCGACTTGAAAGGGCGGCTCGCTCGTGGGGTGACGACCTCGCCGACGCGTTGGCGAGCCGCTACGGCGTCAACCGGGCCTCCGGCTTGACCGCCCGCTACGAAGCCGCATTCTCAGAGGGTTTCAAGGCCGACTTCCCGGCTGAGCAGGCCGTCGACGACCTGGAGCAGCTGGAGCGGCTGTCCGGTGACGAGCTGGCGATGAAGCTCTATGTCCCCGACGACGCGGCGCCGGGGGAGGTCCGCTTCAAGATCTACCGGGTGGGCGAGCCACTGTTGCTGTCCGACCTACTGCCGATCCTGCAGCACATGGGCGTCAGCGTCGTCGACGAGCGGCCGTACGACGTCACCCGCCCCGACTGCGAGCACGCCTGGATCTACGACTTCGGGCTGCGCAGCCGGCTACCGGCCGAATCTGCCGACGCGGATCAGGCCGAGCGGTTTCAGGACGCCTACGCCGCCGTCTGGCGGGGACGCGCCGAGGATGACGGCTTCAACGCGCTCGTGCTCCTCGGGGGGCTCACCTGGCGGCAGGTTGCCGTACTGCGGGCGTACGTCCGGTACCTGCGGCAGGGCGGTCTCACGTTCACCCTCGGATACATCGAGGCGTGCTTCGTGCGCAACGTCGACATCTGCCGACTTCTGGTCGACCTCTTCGAGGCTCGCTTCACTCCGGGTGCGGACGAGGACCGGGCCGAGCGCTGTCGCAGCATCGCGGAGAAGATCGAGGCAGGACTGGCGCAGGTGGCCAGCCTGGACGAGGACCGGATCCTGTCCGCGCTGCTGGCCGTGGTCCTCGCGACGCTGCGGACGAACTTCTTCCAACTGACCAAAGACGGTCAGCCGCATCCCTACGTCTCCTACAAGCTGGACTCGCACGCGGTACCGGACCTGCCAGAACCGCGGCCGTTCCGGGAGATCTGGGTCTACTCACCGCGACTGGTGGGCGTGCACCTGCGCTTCGGGGCGGTCGCCCGCGGCGGTCTGCGGTGGTCCGACCGGCTGGAGGACCTGCGCACCGAGGTGCTCGGCCTAGTCAAGGCGCAGATCGTGAAGAACACCGTGATCGTCCCGACCGGCGCCAAGGGCGGCTTCGTCGTCAAGCGTCCACCGGATCCCAATGACCGGGAGGCTGTGCTCGCCGAGGGCATCGCCTGCTACCGGATCTTCATCTCCGCGCTGCTCGACATCACCGACAACCTCGAGCCCGTACCGGACGGCGGTACCCGCACGGTGCCGCCGCTGGACGTCGTTCGTCACGATGGTGACGACAGCTACCTGGTCGTGGCCGCGGACAAGGGCACGGCGACGTTCTCCGACATCGCCAACGAGGTGGCCGCGGCGTACGACTTCTGGCTCGGCGACGCGTTCGCCTCGGGCGGTTCGGCCGGCTACGACCACAAGGTGATGGGCATCACCGCGCGCGGTGCGTGGGAGTCGGTGAAACGGCACTTCCGCGAACACGGCGTCGACACGCAGCGGCAGGACTTCACAGTCGTCGGGGTGGGCGACATGTCGGGGGACGTCTTCGGCAACGGCATGCTCCTGTCGGAGCACATCCGGCTGGTGGCCGCCTTCGACCACCGGCACATCTTCCTCGACCCCGCACCGGATGCGGCGGCCTCCCATGTCGAGCGGCGTCGGCTGTTCGAGCTGCCCCGGTCCAGCTGGGCGGACTACGAGACCGAGTTGATCAGCGCCGGCGGTGGTGTTCATCCCCGTACGGCGAAGCGGATCGAGATCACCCCTCCGGTACGCCGGGCGCTCGGGCTCGCCGACGAGGTCGACGTGCTCACCCCTGCGGAGCTCATGCGGGCGATCCTCACCGCGCCCGTCGACCTGTTCTGGAACGGCGGCATCGGCACGTACGTCAAGGCCAGCACGGAGAACAACGCCGAGGTGGGGGACAAGGCCAACGATGCCATCCGGGTGGACGGCGCGGCGCTGCGGTGCAAGGTCATCGGGGAGGGCGGGAACCTCGGCTGCACGCAGCTCGGCCGGATCGAGTTCGCGCTGGCCGGCGGCAAGGTCAACACCGACGCGATCGACAACTCCGCCGGGGTGGACACCTCCGACCACGAGGTGAACATCAAGATCCTGCTGCGGCTCGCCGAGCGGGACGGCGTGATCGCAGCCGAGGACCGCAACGGGTTACTCGCGGAGATGACCGACGAGATCGCCGCCCTAGTGCTGCGTGACAACTACGACCAGAACGCGGCGCTGGCCTGCGAGTCGGCGTACGCATTGTCCTTGCTGGACGTCCACCAGCGCTACATCCGCACCCTCACCCGCCAGGGCCTGCTCAACCGGGCGCTGGAGTTCCTGCCCACGGAGCGGCAGCTCACCGACCGCCAGCGTGAGGGGCTCGGGCTGACGACGCCGGAGTTCGCCGTGCTGCTCGCCTACACCAAGATCGTGAGCACCGACGAGATCCTGCATTCGGCCCTGCCCGACGACCCCGCCGTGCAGTGGGCGCTGTACGACTACTTCCCGCCCCGGTTGCGAGACCGCTGCCGGGCGCAGATCGACGCGCACCCGCTGCGGCGGGAGATCATCACCACCCAGCTGGTGAATGCGCTGGTCAACACGGCGGGGATCACCGGGGTGTACCGGCTGAAGGAGGAGTCGGGGGACTCCACCGAGGCGATCGCCCGTGCGCATCTGGCGGCCGCGACGGTCTTCGACGTCGATGGTGTCTGGGCTCAGGCCAAGGGGCTGGACAACGACGTACCGGCTGGCATCACCACGACGATTCGACTGGAGGCCTGCCGACTGGCCGAGCGGGCGACCCGCTGGCTGCTGGCCGAGGCCGAATCGCCGATCAGCATCGACGCCGAGATCGAGCGCTTCCGCACCGGTGTACGGCAGCTGATCGACTCGCTGCCCGGTCAACTCCGGGGCATCGACCAGGAGGCATTCGAGGGGCGGTTCCGGGAGTTGGAGGCGGCCGGCGTACCCGATTCGCTGGCCCGGGAGGTGGCGACGTTCCCCAAGGCGATCTCCGCGCTGGACGTCGTACTGGCCGCGGAGGTAACCGGCTGCCCGGTGCCGGAGGTGGGCCAGATCCACTACTACCTCGATGAGCGGCTGTCGCTGGCCTCGCTGCTGGAGCGGGTGATCCAACTGCCCCGCGGGGAACGCTGGGCGGCGATCGCCCGGGCCGCCCTGCGCGACGACCTCAACGCCGAGCACACAGCGCTCACCGTCGAGATGCTCCGCGCCGGTCACGGGCCGGCTGAAGAGCGGTTCGAGGCGTGGCGGGCCGCCGCCGGACCCGCGCAGGAGCGGGCGCTGGCGATGCTGGAGGAAATCGCGGCGGGTGGCAGCCTGGACCTGGCCACGCTGGTGGTCGCCCTCCGGGTGATCCGCGGGATGCTCCGGTCGCCGTCAGCGGGCCCGACAGCGACCTACCGCGCCCCCGTTGGCGGCGATCATGACGATCAGGACGCTTCAACTCCGGCATAACAGGATGAATCGGATGATCGCGGCGACTGGGCTGGGTTGGCGACTGCCAGCGCGGCTCAGGTCAGGATTAGGACGAGGGCGCAGGTGCCCAGCAGCGCCGAGCCGGTGGCCAGCAGCGCGATGGGCACCGGACCGATGACCGGCCGTAGGGCGGGACCCGCCCGCGGAGCCGGCATCGTGAGCACCACGGCGGGCGAGGCGCGGTGGCGCAGTTCCCCGGCTGCGAGCAGCCCGATCGAGACCAGTACGCCGACCGCACCCACCGCCACGGCCGCCGCTGCCCCGGACGTGGCCGCGAGCCGGGCGAGCAGCAACGCGCAGGCGGCGTAGGACAACGCCGTACGGGACCAGGCCAGCGATGTGCGCTCCCGAGACAGTCCGGGCGGGGAGCCGCTCATCGGGCGAGCAGTACCGCGACGACGGAGGCGACCGCGACCACCGCGACGCCGTATGCCAGCAATGGAGCGAGCCGCGGGGCCGGCAGTGGCTGGTTCGTGCGCAACGCACGCTCGGCGTTCAGCCAGCGCCGGAAGCTGCTGCCCGAGATCACGACACCGATCAGGACGAGCAGGCCGGCCAGCGCGGGACGCAACCAGGCGATCTCGAAGTCCGGGCCGAAGGTCTCCAGCGCGATGCCGGCGGCCATCATCGCCAGCGCGGTGCGGATCCAGGCGAGGAACGTCCGCTCGTTGGCGAAGCTGAACCGGGGATCAGGTTCGGTTCCGTCCGCCCGCAGCCGCTCGACCCAGCCCATCGTGCAACCGGAGTTCAGCGGCCGAGGGCGAAGCTGGGGGTGTGCGGTATCGCTACCTGCATGCGTGGGTCCTCCTGCCGACGGTTTCCGACGGTGCTCGGCAGACTATCGGCCGGTCACCCGACGCGTGCCGGTGCGCGAGCGCGAGGATGTCGACATGGTTGATGAAGCCGACGTACGACGGATCGCCCGGTCGCTGCCCGAGACCATCGAGCGACCGTCCTACCGGATGCCTGGTTACCGAGTGAGGGACAAGCTGTTCGCCCGCCTGCGTGAGGACGGCGAGTCCTTTGTCGTCTGGTGTGCGGACGAGGGGGAGAAGCACGCCCTCGTGGCGGCCGAGCCGGACAAGTTCTTCACCACGCCGCACTACGACGGGCACCCGGTGCTCTGTGTGCGTTTCGCCGGAATCGACGTCGGTGAACTGACCGAACTGCTCACCGAGTCGTGGCGGCTGCGCGCTCCGGCCAAAGTCCGTGAACGCTTTGATGCGGCTCACCAGTGAGGAGACACCATGGCCGTTCCGTCCGTCCAGGACCTTCCGTTGGGCAAGCGCGACGAGGAGTGGACGGCGATGCCGCCGAGGGCCGGGTCCGCAGGTGGGCCGGTGCCAAGGACGGGCCGAATGCGAAGTATCGAGACGCCCATGTCTGGTACGACGCGGAGAACAAGCAGAACTTCGGCAGCTACAAGCTGCTGATCGCCGACGTGGTCCGGGGTCGGCTGGTGGCCATGCCGCGCGGTGTGATGGCGGCCGCGGCCGGCGGGAGAAAGGGACTGAGGGGCGGGAGAAAGGGACTGAGCCGGCCAGGCTACTGACGCTGGCGGCCAGCCCTCCGGCGTGGCGGGCGGAGGACGAGCGCAACGCCGACGGTGGCCACCCCGATCCCGAGGATCGACAGTTCGGCCAACTGCTCGCCGAAGACCAGGTACGCCTCGATCGCCGTCGCCGGGGGCACCAGATAGAACAGTGTCGACACCTCCGAGGCGCTGCCACGGCGGAGCAGGAAGAGCAGCAGCAGTACGGCGCCGAGGGACAACACCAACACCAGCCACACGAACGCCGCGACGAACTGCCCGGTCCAGCGGATCGTCATCGTCTCGGTGCTGACGGCGGCGACTGCCAGCACCAGGCCGGCGGCGGCGTACTGCACCGCGGTTCCGGACAGCAGCGGGATGCCGTCGCCGTAGCGCTTCTGGTGCAGCGTGCCGACCGTGCCACCGGCCAATGCCGCCAGACAGGCCGCGACACCGGCGATCGTCAGACCGCCCGCGGACAGGCCGGGGGCGAGGACGAGCAGTACGCCGGTGATCCCCAGCGCGAGCCCGATCCACTGGATCGGGGCCAGCCGCTCACCGAGCAGTACGCCGGCCAGCGCCGCGACGAGCACCGGCTGCAGGCTCACCACCACTGCGGCGACACCGGCCGGGACGCCGTGGTCGATGGCCCAGAAGACGCCGCCCAGGTAGGCCGTGTGCAGGAGCACGCCGCTGACGGCTGACCTGCCGAACTGCGCCCGCGTCCGGGGCGCCGGCGACCGGGTCAGCACCGCGAGCGCGCCGAGCAGAGCGGCGGCCACGACGAGCCGAAGGGCGAGCAGGGTGAACGGCTCGGCGTACGGCAGGCCGTACTTCGCACCGATGAAGCCGGTGCTCCACAGCAACACGAAGATCGCCGGGGCAGCGGCGGTGCTCATGCTGGCCACCGTCCGCCCAGGCATGACCGCAGTGCATCACACCGGCGGGACAGTGTTCACCGCAGCGACACAAAGGGTTCCTCCGATTACTGAACGCGACCCTCAGCTGCCCCGTAATCATCGGCACCATCCACCACTCACAGCATCGGGAGATCCCATGCGCTTGAGAACCATCACCACAGCGGCGCTGGGCGGGTTGGCCATCAGCCTGCTCACCGCGCCGCCGGCCTGGGCGGACACGTTCCAGGTGAACACCATCGCCGACCGCGTCGATGCGAATATCGGCGACGGAGTCTGTGCCGACGCCAGGGGCCGCTGCTCCCTGCGCGCCGCCGTACAGGAGGCCAACTCCAACCCGGACGCGGACACGATCACGCTGGGTGCGGTCAGATACCGCCTGACGCTGGCCGGAGCCGGCGAGGACGCCGCCGCGAGCGGTGACCTCGACGTCACGTCGACGATCACGATCACCGGCGCCGGGTCCACCGTCGACGCCACGGGGAACGACCGTGTCTTCGATGTGCAGCGGCGGCACGCTCACCGTCGAGGACAGCACGTTCGACAGCAACACCGCGACCCGCGCCGGTGGCGCCATCGAGGCCAACGCGGGTACGACGGCGGTCCGCCGCAGCACCCTGTCGAACAACTCGACCGGGTCCGAACCCGGTAATGGTGGGGGCCTGCACTTGACCGACACCGGCACGGTGTCGGTGTCCAACAGCCGGGTGGTCGCGAACACCGCGAACGCCGAGGGTGGCGGCCTGTGGAACTCCTCCACCGGGACGATGACCGTCGTCCGCACGTCGCTGATCGGCAACGTCGCAGGCGGGCTCGCCGCCGACGAGGGGGGTGGCGCGCTTTTCAACGACGGCGGTTCGCTGTCGGTGAGCAACTCGCAGCTGCTCAACAACGCGGCGAACGGGACCTCCGGCTCCGGCGGCGGCATCCTCAACAACAACGGCGTCCTCACCGTCGAAAGCAGCTCGATCCGGGGCAACAGCGCCTCGCGGGCCGGCGGCGGCATCGAGGTCAACGTGGGCACGACCGCCACGAACCCCGTCACCGCGTCGATCAACCTGACGACGCTCCGGGGTAACTCCACCGGTGCGAACCCAGGCAACGGCGGCGGGCTGCATCTGACCGGTGCCGGCCAGGTCACCGTCAGCGGCAGCTCGGTCGGCGGCAACACGGCGGCGGCCGAGGGTGGCGGCCTGTGGAACTCCGCGACCGGCACGATGGTGGTGTCTGACACCGACGTCTCGGGCAACACCGCCAGCGGTCCAGCGGCCGACCAGGGCGGCGGCGGCCTGTTCAGCGACGGCGGGAGCCTGCGGGTTCAGCGCTCGAACGTCCAGGACAACGTGGCCGACGGAGCCGCCGGTTCCGGCGGAGGCATCTTGAACAACCTGGGCAAGCTGCGCCTGGACAACAGCACCATCACCGGCAATACCGCAGTCCGGGCCGGCGGCGGCGTCGAGGCCAACGTAGGCAGCACCACCGTCAACCGCACCACACTGTCGTTCAACAGCACCGGCACCAACCCTGGCAACGGCGGCGGCCTGCACCTCACCGGCGCCGGCACCGTCACCGTCTCCCGGGCCCTGGTCCACGGCAACACCGCCGCCGCCGAGGGTGGCGGTCTGTGGAACTCCTCGACAGGCACGATGGTCGTCTCCGGTAGCTCGATTCGAGACAACACCGCCGGCGGTGATCTGGCCGACCAAGGCGGCGGCGGCCTGTTCAGCGACGGCGGCTCGCTGTCGGTGAACGACAGCGAGATCAGAGACAACACCGCTGACGGCGACGACGGCTCCGGCGGCGGCATCCTGAACAACCTCGGCACGTTGTCCGTCGCCAACACGCTGATCCAGGGCAACAGCTCGGTCCGCGCCGGTGGCGGCGTCGAGGCTAACGTCGGGAACACGTCGCTGTCCGAGGTCACACTGGGCAACAACGACACCGGCGCCAACCCGGGCAACGGCGGCGGTCTACACCTGACCGGCGCGGGCACCGTCACGATCGCGGACAGCCGGGTGCGTTTCAACTCGGCGACAAACGAGGGTGGCGGTCTGTGGAACTCCTCCACGGGCACGATGACGGTGACGAACACCGCCATCTTCGGCAACACCGCCCCGGTCGGCCCGCAGGTCTTCAACGACGGCGGCACCTTCACCCTCGATGGTGAGCCGGTTCCGGTCGGCTAAGTAAGCAGGCCGCAAGGGCCGGGTCACGCCTCGCGGCGTCGACCCGGCCCCTTGCGCCTGCTCGGTCACCCGGTTGCGGTAGCCACCAGGGCGGTCTCGCCGCCGCGGCGCACCTTTACCACCACCTCTTCGGTGTTGTACGGCTCGCCCGGGTCACGGCCCTTTCCGCAAACTGCAGGTGCACAGGACGCGCCGGGCGGCGGACGGCTTGGCGAAACATTGTCTTCGGGCGGCCCTGCTCGGCTCCGACCCTTGCACAACGCGTTCATCGTGGAGGTGTGGACGCGGTGGCTCGATGAGCCGGATCGTGCAGGTGGCGAACTTCGTCGCCCCGCATTCCGGTGGGCTGCGGACGGCCCTCGACCGACTGGCCGCGGGATACAACGCGCATGGGTACGACGTTGTACAGGTGATCCCTGGTCGGTCTGACTCCGAGACACCTGCCGCCTGGGGCACCAGGGTGACGCTTCGAGCACCCGCCATCCCCGGCACCGGTTACCGCATGTTCACCGGGACTGACGCGGTCACTCCGATGCTGACGCGGCTGCGGCCGTACCGCCTCGAAGTCCACGACCGGGCGACGCTGCGTGGGCTGGGCACCTGGGCGGCGCGCCGTGACGTACGCTCGCTGGTCGTCAGCCACGAGCGGCTCGACCGCTTGCTGGCGCAGTGGCTCCCGACGTGGCTGCCGCTGCGGGCGGCAGCGGACCGGTCCAATCGGGCGTTGGCGGCGGGCTTCGACGCGGTAGTTTGCACGACGGGCTGGGCGGCCGAGGAGTTCACCCGCCTCGGTACGCCGAACCTGCATTGCGTGCCGCTCGGAGTGGACCTGCGCGGCTTCGACCCCGGCCGGGCGACCGCGTCGGTTCGTGCCGCTCTGGCCAGCCCGGACGAGGCGTTGCTGCTCCTGGTCAGCCGGCTGTCCCGCGAGAAGCGGCCCGGTCTGGCGATCGAGGCCGTGCGGGAGCTGGCCCGTCGGGGTCGGCGCAGCCAGCTCGTCGTTGCCGGCGACGGACCGCTGCGACGCCGTCTGCAGGTGCAGGCGGCCGACCTACCGGTCCGATTTCTTGGCTTCGTCGCCGAGGCTGATCGACTGGCCGGTCTGCTCTCCTGCGCCGACGTTTTCCTCGCCCCGGGTCCGGTGGAGACGTTCGGGCTGGCCGCGCTCGAGGCGCTTGCCAGCGGTACGCCGGTCGTTGCCAACGCAGCGTCCGCGCTCCCCGAGGTACTCGGTTCCGCAGGAGTGGCGGCGGCGGGCACGGCCGCCGCCTTCGCCGACGCGGTCGAGACGCTGCTGGACACGGCACGGCACGATGCCCGCGCCCGTGCCGAGCTCTTTCCCTGGTCCACGACGATCACCGGATTCCTTGCCGCGCACGGGATCACGGCGACCACAGACAAGCCGACCGCGGACAGATCGACGACTGACAGATCGACTGACAGGAGGCCCGATGAGCGCACAGTCGATCGGGAGCACACCACAGGAGCGGACCGGTCGGCGGGGCGCGGGACCACAGGCTACGCGGGTGGTCGCCCTGGGCGACAGCCTCAGTTGCGGTGAAGGTGTAGGTATCCACGTCGAACCGGGGCAGACCTGGGCGGCCCAGCTCACCGACGCAATCCCCGGGGCCAGCATGATCCAGATGGCGGTCGCCGGCGCACGGGTCCGCGACGTCATCAGCCACCAGCTGCCACGGGCGGTGAGCCAGCGACCGGACTTGGCCACCGTGCTGGTCGGGCTGAACGACATCATCCGCAGCGGCTTCCGGCCCGACCGCTTCCGCGCTGAGCTGGGCGTGCTCGTGCACTCCCTCAGGGCGGCCGGCGCCACCGTGCTCCTCGCCACCCTGCACGATCCCGGAGCGCTGCGCCCGCTACCGCTCACGAAGCGGTTGCGCCGCCAGCTGGTCGCCCGGGTCGCCATCGTGAACGACACGGTCTGGGCTCTGGCCGCTGCCGATGACCGAATCCGGGTGCTGGACCTGGCTGGAATCTACGACCTCCGTCTCCTCGGCGCGTGGGAGGTGGACCGAGTCCATTTCTCGCCGGCCGGACACCGACTCATCGCCGACTCCGCGGTGCGAGCGCTGACCGGCAGTGACCTGCCGGAACCCGTCCCGCTGCCGCCGCAGCGAATTCCCGGAGCACCAGGACGGCCGGCCCGAATCAGATGGGTGCTGGCATGCGGGATTCCGTGGCTCATTCAGCACGGCGGCAGGGTCGCGCCGGCGGCTCTCAGGATGGGAGTCGAGCGGTCAGGCCGACCCGAATTCCTCGCCGGCACTGGTGACGGCGACGCGTTCCAGCCCGCCGCCGTCCAGCCAGCGCGCGGTCGCGTCGGCGCCGGCCTCGGCGAGCATGCCGGTACACCGGAAGTCGCGGGGGCCCTCGGGTAGCACGTCGAGCAGTCCAGCAGCCCACGCGTCGGCGATGTGCGGCAGCACCCGAACCCGCGGGTCGCCCAGTCCCTCGGCGACGTGGGCGACGTTGGCCACGGAGCGGGCAACGGTGAACGCCCGCAGCACCACGTCCATGGCGCCCCGGCTGGACTCGACCGGCGCGACGTACTCGCGGTCTCCGACCGCGGCCAGGCCGCAGGCCTCCGCGATGAGTTCGGGTGCTCCGGCGGGATACGCTGCGCAACCCGCGGACCCGGAGGTCACCGGCGCCAACCCGCAGTCGAGAACCAGCACCCGGTCGTTCGGCCCGGCCGCGGTCAGCGCCGCGGCCAGCGGCACACCGCACAACACCCCGCCGTCCACGTGCAGGTGCCCAGATCGGTCAGCAGCGCAGGCAAGCTGCACCGGTGGAAGCAGGCCGGGCAACGCGCAGCTAGCGGTGAGGATGTCGATGACAGAGCCGCGGTCGTGGTGGCGGGCGGCCGCGCAGTCCAGGCACGTCGTGGTGACAGTGAGCGGCACCCGCAGCTCACACAGGTCGTGAGCCGGGACGTTCTCGGCGATGAGCCGACGCAGTGGTCCGGGGTCGAACAGAGCCGACCGCCGAGCGGACAGCGCCCCCGCCATGCCGCGCGCCCGTGCGAACCACGACGCCGACAGCAGCCGGTGCGTGCGCCGGTCCAGCCACCAACGCCGTAGCTCCTCCGCGCGAGCCGCCGACGGCTCGACCGCCCAAAAGGCCGCGTTCAACCCGCCCGCGGAGCAGCCGAACAAGGCATCGGGGAACACGTCCGCGTGCGCCAGCGCGAGCAACGCCCCGGCCTGGTAGGCACCCATCGCACCGCCGCCGCCCAGCACCAGCAGGGTTCGCGGCGGTGGGTCGAAAAGCATGCGAACTCCGGTGATCTGCCGAGCACGAAGCTGGCGGCGAGGCGAGCGTGGAGCATACGGCGGCTGAATGAACAGGCAAGCCCCGACGCGGGTCGGGCCGGCCGACGTCGAGACGTCGGCCAATAGTCATCCGCCGCTTACCTGCCGGTCCGTGGATCCCTCACATCACCGAGCATCGTCAGAGTCGTGCGGGTCGCCTTTGTGGCAGAGTCGTTCCACCCCACGGTCAACGGCGTCAGCAACTCCGTACAGCAGGCTGCCTCGCACCTCCGCCGTACCGGCCACCAGTCCCTCGTGATCGCCCCGGAACCCGGACCGGACACGTACGACGGCATCCCGGTCGAGCGGGTCCGGTCCTTTCGGCTGCCGCTGGACCGCGGCGTACCGGTCGGTCTGCCGCGTGGTGGTCTCACCGCGATGCTGGCGGCGTTCGGGCCGGATGTGGTGCACCTGGCCTCGCCGACGGTGCTCGGCTGGTCCGGCGCGCTGGCGGCCCGGAAGCTGAACATTCCTGCGGTCGCTGTGTTCCAGACCGACCTGGCCGGGTTCGCCCGCCGGCATCACCTCGGCCCGCTCGCCCACGCGGCCTGGGTCTGGCAACGCCGGGTCCACGCCCTGGCGGAGGTGACGCTCGTCCCGTCGACCTGGGCGGCCTGGCAGCTGCGCGCTCGCGGCTTCGACCGGCTTGCGCTCTGGCGACGGGGAGTGGACCAGCAGGCGTTCAGTCCGTGGCATCGCAGCGCTGCGCTGCGGCGCGACCTGGCGCCCCGGGGTGAGCTGATCGTCGGCTACGTCGGCCGACTCGCCCGGGAGAAGCAGGTGCACCAGCTGCAGGTGCTGGCTGGCTTGCCGGGCATCCGAGTCGTTGTGGTGGGCGACGGCCCACGCCGGGCTCGGCTGGAGCGTTCGCTGTCGGGCGCCGCGTTTCTCGGCTTTCAACGAGGGCGGGCCTTGTCGGAGGTGGTAGCCAGCCTCGACGTCTTCGTCCACACCGGAATCGACGAGACGTTCTGCCAGTCGATCCAGGAGGCGCTCGCCTCCGGCGTACCGGTCCTCGCTCCGGCTCGCGGTGGGCCGTTGGACCTGGTCCATCACGACGACAACGGTTGGCTATGGCCGGCCGTGGAGCCGGGAGTGCTGCGCGAGCAGGTGCGGGCACTGGCGGAGGACCCGGCTCGGCTGACGACGATGCGGCTGCGGGCCCGGGCTTCGGTTCTGGGGCGGACCTGGGAGCAGATCGGCGACGAGCTCATCGGGCACTACCGGCAGGCGATCCGCAGCGACAGGGACGTGATGGCCGCCTGACTGCCCCGGCGTGGCCCTGCACGCGAGGATCGTGGCGTCGCGGGTGCTCAGTTGAGGTGGGCTCGCAGGGAGCGCGCGGCGACGGTCAACCGTTCGCCGTACTGCGGCCAGCTGTCCACAGTGGACTCCAGCTGGGCGGCCGCGTCGAGCCACTTGCCCTGCCGACCCATCGCCTCGCCCAACTCGATGACCTCCTCGATGCCGGCGCCCGGCAGGATCAGGCGCATCCGCAGCACCCACTCCAGGTCGGCCGGCCGGCCGGCCCGGTAGACCCCGCGCAGGTTCTCCAGAATGCGCGCCAGGATCGCCGGCCGAGTCGCGGTCGGCAGCAGATGGTCCCCGAACGGGATCTGCATGCCGGTGGAGCGACGGAAGCGAGCCTCGCAACCGGCCAGGTCCAGCAGTTCGCCGCCGCCGAACGCATCGACGTACTGCTGACTGCCGACGTGGCGGACCAGAAAATGACCCGGCATCGCGACACCCTCCATGTCGACGCCGGCGCGGCGGCCAACCTCCAAGCAGACGACCGAGAGTGTGATCGGCAGGCCGAGCCGGCGAGCGAGCACCTGGTGCAGCAGCGAGTTCCGCGGGTCGTGGTAGCGCTCCCCGTTGCCTGCGAAGCCGGCCTCCACGAACAGCCGACGGGTGAGGGCCCCGAAGGAGCCGACGCCCTCGGCGAGCCGGTCGAGTTCGGTCAACCAGCGTCCGGTGTCCAGCCGCGGATCCGCGCCGGCTGCGATCGCAAGCGCGGCCTCATCGAGGGTCCACCCCGATCGGGTTACCACGGCGCGGAAGCTTTCGACTGCGTTCACCGCTACGACACTAGATCGGGCAGGCGCCTGGTACCCGGTGGGAGGACTAGCGCCTGCTGCTGGCCAGGAACCGCGCCATCTCCGGGTGTTCGGCCTCTCCGCGGAGCATCGTCCTCGCCATTGCTGCGGCCATCAGCACACCGCAGGCACCGAGCACGACGGCGGAGCCGATCACGACCGCTCCCACCAACGTGGCCGAGGGATCGAGCCAGCGAAGAACGGGCACTGCAGCCAACAGCAGGACCGGGAGCAAGAACGACGCCGACCCGTCCAGCGGGAGCACGACCTTGAGAAGGCGGTAAGAGGGCTGCCGTTCCTGGCCCGGGGTCGTCATGAGACCCGCCTCTCTCCCCGTTGTCTTCAGAGTACGGCAGCCTGCCGCTCGGCGACCTCGGCGTACCGGCAGAGCGCGTTGACCCTTCGCAGCTGCTCGGGGGAGTGCACCGCGGCGTCGAGCAGTCGCGGACTGGCCAGGATGACAGCCATCGCCTGCGCCCGCGACACCGCCACGTTGAGCCGGTGCACGTCGTAGAGGAAGCCGACTCCGCGCGGCGCATCCGCCGCGGACGAACTCGCCATCGAGTACAGGACGATCGGCGCCTCCTGACCCTGGAACTTGTCCACCGTCCCGACCCGGGCACCGGCCGGCAGGCCTTGCCGCAGCCGCCCGACCTGGTTGTTGTACGGCGCCACTACGAGGATGTCGGCCAGCCCGAGGGGATGCGGCGTCCCAGCGTGGTCGGTCCAGGAGCCGCCGCACAGGTCGGCTACCAGCTCCGCGACGATCTTGACCTCCTCGTCCGAGCCGGCGGCGTTGCCGGCGTGCTCCACCGGCACGAACCGCACCCCGCTACCGCGCAGCCGCCCGGGCGCGGACACCTGCAGCCGCTCCCGCCCGGCTGCTGAGGACAGCCGCCCGTCGTAGGACAGGTCGGACACGAACGCCGTGATGTGCGGGTGCATCCGCCACGACGTGTCCAGGAAGATGCCGCACTCCGGCGGGATGGTGTCGTGATTGCCCAGCAGGTGCCCGAGCGCGGAGGCGTCGGCGCCGTCCGGGTGGAGGGCCTGCGTCGGCTGGGTCAGCTGCTGCGGGTCGCCGAGCAGCACCAAGGACGGGGCCGCCTGCGCCACCGCGACCGCATTGGCCAGCGAGAATTGGCCGGCCTCGTCCACCACCAGGACGTCGACAGCGCCTCGCAGGTCCGCTCGAGCCCACAGCCACGCCGTCCCCCCGACCAGCATGACCTCACCCGAGGCGAGCTTCGCTGCTACCTCGTCGTTGCGGGTCGTGCTGGCGATGCCGGGCGCCCCGCAATGGTCGTTGGTGTCGCACTTCTGCAGGCCGGGCCGCCCGACGGCGCTCAGCAGGTTGCCGATCACCGCATGCGACGTCGCCGTGACCCCCACCCGTTTGCCGTCGTCGAGCAGTGCTCTGATCAATGCCGCCGCGACGGTGGTCTTGCCGCTGCCGGGTGGCCCCTGGACCGCCAGTACTTCCCCGGACAGCGCTCGGCCCACCCGCAGCACGGCCTCGGCCGGCGACTCGCCGGCCCGCACCGGCGTACCGGGAGGCACGGCGCGCTCCAGCAACCGCAACCCGGGTGTGGACCGGCCGGCCAGCCACTCGGTGCCGACGAACGCGATCGACTCGCGCAGCACCTTGTCCTGCGGCGGCCCGCCCGGCGCGAAGCCGCGCGGCCGGGGTGGCGGCTTGCCGGGACCCACCTTGAGTGTCAGCCAGCCGTCAGCGGCCTCCATGTCGAACACCGTCCCCAGCCCGGCGGCGGAGTCGACGTCCAGCACCTCCTCGCGGACCTTGGTGTCCTGCGGTGGAAAGGCGTAGCGCCACAACGTGCTGCGCTTGTCGACGCCGGCTGGTTCGGGCGCGGACAGCTCGCCGAGCGCCGAGGTGTCGTGCAGCAGCTCGTCGTCGGTGAGGGTCTTCAGCCGGAAGATGTCCCACCACCGCGGCCGGCCCTCCCGGCGGTGCCACTGCACCAGCCCGGCGAGCAGCGACCGCCCAGCCTCGCGCAACCGCGCGGCCAGCGCCGCCTCGGCGAGTTCTTCCTCGCTCGGGGGCTGCGGCTCGACCAGGGCCTCGCCCGGCCGCGGCAAGGGGCCGACCCGGAGGCCGAGCTCGTCCCTGCGCTGCTCCAGCCACAGATGCAGAGCGGCGGTGGACTCGACGTCGAGCCGGTTGTAGTCCTCGATCTGGCGCAAGATCTCCGAATCGCCATCGGTCAGCCACCGCTCGTACGCGACCACGCTGTCAAGAGCGCCGGACACCTCGCCGCCCACCCGGACCGTGCCCCAGTAGAACGCCTCCAGGTACTTGATCGAGTACGACGGCTTGCTGATCCGCAGGCCCTGCCGGACGACGGCGTACAAGTCGACGAACCGCCCTCCGCGCAGGAGCTGGTCCAGTTCGGCCTCGCGCACCCCGTGCCGGCCAGTCAGCCGCTTGATCGCGGTCGGCTCGTAGGGCGCGTAGTGGTAGACGTGCATCCCAGGGTGCTCGCGCCAACGCTGCAGCAGCAGGTCGACCAATTGCTCGGTCAAGGCCGCCTCCTCCGCCGGGCCGTGTGCCCACAGCGTCCGGAAGCCACCGAACCGGTCCCCGATGCCCGCGAGGTACTCCCGGCCGGTGCCGTCCTCGGCGAACGGGTCGCCCTCGAAGTCGAGGTACAGGTCGCCGGGATCGGGCTCCGGCAGCCGCAGAAACCCGAGCTGCTGGCCGCTGTCCGGCACCAGCAGCTCGTACGCCGGGGAGCCAGCCTCCCGCTCGTGGACCTGCAGGCCCGCCTGGCTGACCAGCCGCTTACGCGACGATCGGCCGATCGTGCCCGGCAGCCTCGCCGGATCGGCCGCGGCCAGCGCGGCGACCGTGGACACCCCGGCCTCGCGGAGCGCGCTGCGATGGTCGGCCCGCATGAACGCCACCTGGCTCAGGTCGTCGGCGGCCTGCCACCCGTCGGTGCACACCTGGGACCAGCGGCACTGCTTGCACTGCTGCACGGGCACCGCTTCGGTCACCGGCCGATCGGTCAGCGCGTCCTGCAAGCGCGCCCTGGCGCGGCGCGCGTACGCCGACACGTCGAGCAGCCGCCACGGCCGGCGCACGCCGTCGCCCGTCACGACGAACAGGTGTTCCGGATCGCCGCCCTGCAACATGGCCAGCCGCTGGGCATACGTCGCCATCTGCAGCAACGCCGGCACCTTCAGCGACCGCGCCAGTTTCGTGTCGGCCACGTCGTAGGACCAGGCCCCGAGCGCGGACGGACGGTCGGAGCGGAGCAGGAAGTCGGCCTGTCCACCCCACGTCTCGTCGAAGAAGGTCGCCTGGTAGATCACCTCGACGCCTGCCCGCATCGCGGCGACCGTCTCCTGCGCGGCCGCCCGGCGACCGTCGCCGTCGAACGCCGTCGCTATCTCGACGACGGTCCGACCCTCTGTACGCAGCGTCGCGAGGAAAGAGCGCTCGTGCGACATCCCGTGCTCGGCGGCCAGCGCGACCGTGAGGTCATCCTCCGGGGCGGGCGGCTCGACCATCCCGTCGAGTGCCTGCCGGTCGAGCGTCGTGATATGAGCACAGGCCAAGTGCTTGGTCAGGTCGGTCGGGCTCAACACCAGCCGGCCGTCGATGCTGTGCACAGTCATCCTCCCCGACGGCCTTACCGATCGGTAACGCCGCGCAGGGAGGCTATCCAGGACCACCGACAGTTCACCTACTGTCGGACCGATGCGACGTCTTCTGCTGGGGTTACTGCTGGGTGCGCTGGTTCTGACCAGCTGCTCCGACCCCGCTCCCACCGAGCAGCAAACCCAAAGCTCCGGGCAGAGCGATCAGCAGTTCCCCGACGTGGTCGAGGTGGTGGCCGGTCGGGCCGAGGACGGGACGTTCACCTTCGACGTCACGATGTCCTCGCCGTACGACACCCCGGAGCGGTACGCCGACGGCTGGCGGATCCTCGGACCGGACGAGGAGGTCTACGCCGAGATGACGCTGGACCACGACCACGCCGCGGAGCAGCCGTTCACCCGGACCCAGACCGGCGTGGAGATCCCGGACGGTGTCACTAGCGTCGTGGTCGAGGGCCGCGACCTGGAGAACGGCTACGGCGGCGGCACCCAGACCGTCGACCTGCCCACCGGCTGATCAGCGACGCGCGGTAATGCCCGCGCGAAGGACGTCAGCGATGTCGGCGACATCGTCGAGCGAGCCCGTAGCCACAGCCATCACGAGCTCGTACGCCTCGTCGTTCGACAGGGTCAGCCGCTGCCCGTTCATGCCGAGAAAGGCAAGGCTGCCGGCCAGCGCCAATCGTTTGTTGCCGTCGACCAAGCCCTGGTTGCGGGCCAGGGAGTGCGTCAAGGCGGCAGCCTTGGCAACAAGATCGGGATAGGCGTCCTGGCCAAACGCTGTTGCCTGCGGACGACCCGATGCCGCCTCCAGCAGACCGACGTCCCGCACGGCCACTTCCCCCAAGACCCGTTCGGCGACGTGCAGGAGCTCCTCGATGTTGAGGCAGATCACTGGCCCAGGCGTTCGAGGGCCTCGGCGTACCGAGGGAGTTCGTCATCCAGTACGCGATCGAGCAGGTCGGCTCGGCTGGCACGCTCGATGTAGTCGCGGATGGTCTGCCGGGCGACATCTTGCATCGACCGGTCCTCGAAGGAGGCCCGCCCTCGAAGGGCATCGGTCTCCGCGTCTAGGCTAGCCGGCGAAGCGAGCCACCGCGCGCATCTTGTTCATCGCATCCAAGGCAGCCACCTTGTAGGACTCGGCCAGGGTCGGGTAATTGAAGACCGCGTCGACGAGGTAGTCGACCGTCCCGCCGCAGCCCATCACCGTCTGTCCTATGTGGACGAGTTCGGTCGCACCGGTGCCGAACACATGCACGCCGAGCAAGCTCCGCTCCTCCGCATGGACGAGCAGCTTCAGCATCCCGTAGGAGTCGCCCAGAATGGCGCCGCGGGCAAGCTCGCGATAGCGGGCGACTCCTACCTCGAACGGGATCGAGGACTCGGTCAGCTGTTCCTCGGTCTGCCCGACGTAGCTGATCTCCGGAATCGTGTAGATCCCGATCGGCTGGAGATCGGTCAACGACCCGGGCACCGGATCGCCGAAAGCGTGGTGGGTCGCCCGCCGGCCCTGCTCCATCGACGTCGCCGCGAGCGCCGGAAACCCGATCACGTCACCCACGGCGTAGATGTGCGGCACCGTCGTCTGGTAGTTCGCATCGACGGTGATCCGGCCGCGGGAATCGGCTTGCAGCCCGGCGTTCGCCAACTCCAGCGCCTCGGTGACCCCCTGCCGGCCGGCTGAGTAGAGCACCGTGTCGGCGGGGATCTTCTTGCCGCTGGCCAGGTGGGTCAGCGTCCCGTGCTCGTACCGCTCCACCCTCGCCACTGTCTCCCGGAAGCGGAACGTGACAGCCAGATCGCGAAGCTGATACTTCAAGGCCTCGACGATTTCCAGATCGCAGAAGTCCAGCATCCGCTCCCGCGTCTCGACCACGGTGACTTTTGTCCCCAGCGCGGCGAACATCGACGCGTACTCGATGCCGATCACGCCGGCGCCCACGACGACCATCGACGCCGGGATCCGGTCCAGATCCAGCACCTGGTCGGAGTCCACAATCGTCCGACCGTCGAAGTCCACTGTGGACGGTCGAGCAGGGCGGGTGCCAGCGGCGATCACGATCCGGTCGGCGCGGACCGTCAGCTCGGTACCGTCCTCCGACCGGACGCCGACGGTGTGCGGGTCGAGGAACCGCGCGGTTCCCGGCAGCAGCGCCACCCGGTTGCGCCCGAGCTGACTGCGGATCACGTCGATCTCACGGCCGATCACGTGCTGCGTACGCGCCGACAGGTCACCGACGCTGATGTCTTGCTTCAGCCGGTACGAATGCCCGTAGACCTCGCGTTGGCTCAATCCCGTCAGGTAGACGATCGCCTCCCGCAGCGTCTTCGACGGAATGGTCCCGGTGTTGATGCACACCCCGCCGACCATGTGGACCTTCTCCACGACCGCCGACCGCCGGCCCATCTTGGCACCGGCGATGGCGGCCTTCTGCCCACCCGGTCCCGACCCGATGACGAGCAGCTCGACGTCGGACATGGCGCTCCTCGCGAGGGACGGACAGGGGCGCAGCTCATCCTGCCGCACCGTGCAACGTCGCCGCACGTCGTGATCCCGAGCTGGCCACGTACCGCGGCCAACGCCGGTAACTGGTCGGCAACAAAGCCGCGAACCGCCCGGTCAGCTGCTCAGTAGACGCTGACGTTGTAGACGTTCAGCGCCTCGGTCACCGGCTGGAAGTACGTCGTGCCGCCGGAGCTGCAGTTCCCGCTGCCACCGCTGGTCAGCCCGAGCGCGATGGTGTTGTCGAACAGCGGACCCCCGCTGTCGCCGCCCTCGGCGCAGACGTTCGTCTTGATCATGCCGAAGACGGTGCCCTCGGCGTAGTTCACCGTGGCGTTCAGGCCGGTGACCTGACCGGACCGTACGCCGGTGGTGCTGCCGCTGCGGCGGACCTGCTCGTTGACAAAGGCGTTGCCGGCGGTGGTGATGTCCTGGCTGCCCGCGCCGTACAGGTGCACGTTGCCCGCGTGTGACACGCCGCTGTTATAGCGGACTATGCCGTAGTCGTTGGTTGGGAAGCTGGTGCCGGTCCGGGTGCCGAGGGTCTTGGTCTTGGCCGAGTTGGAGTACCAGGTAGTCGCCAGGTTCGTGCAGTGCCCGGCGGTCAGAAAGGAGTACGTGTTGCCGTTGCGCACGTTGAAGCCCAAGGAGCAGCGGTACTGGCCGCCGTAGATCGCCTTGCCCCCGTTGATGAACTCACTCAGCACACCGGGGGTGCTCTCGATCCGCACCTTGTCGCCCAGCCGGTCCGTGACGGCGGTCAACCGGGCCAGCTTGTCGCCGGTGACCGTCTCGTCGGCGCTGACCACGATCTGGTTCGTCGTCGGGTCCACCGACCATGCGGTGCCGGCGATCAGCGCGTCGCGGTTGAGCAGATCCGTGCCCGCCCGCAGGTCGGCCGCGTTGTAGCGCACCATCCTCGCCACACCGCCGACGTCCCGGACTCGCTGCGCGGCGGCCGCGCTGGTGACCGTCACGACCATGCGGCCGGAGTCGAGATAGCTGCCGGCCGAGCCCAGATCCGCGGCCAGCTCTGCGGCGGCGACTGCGGACAGCGGCGTCGGCGCGGCGGGGGCCGCCTGGGCCGGTGCCGCCTGCACACCGATCGTCACCATCGCGGCTGCGGCGAGGGCCACGACCGCCCGGCGGCGTGACGTCATGTTGAGCTTCATAGGTTCCTCCTGAACGCTTGGGCGGAGTCCGATGGATCAGATCAGTACACGTTCATCCCGTAGACGTTCAGCGCCTCGGTGACCGGCTGGAAGTACGTCGTGCCGCCGGTGCTGCAGTTGCCGCTGCCACCGGAGGTCAGCCCGAGGGCGATGTTGTTGTCGAACAGCGCGCCGCCGCTGTCGCCGGGCTCGGCGCAGACGTTGGTCTTGATCAGGCCGAAGACCGAGCCCTCCTGGTAGTTCACGGTGGCGTTCAGGGCTTGGACCTGACCGCCGAACAGGCCGGTGGTACTGCCGCTGCGGCGGACCTGCTCACCGACAAAGGCGTTGCCCGCCGTGGTGATGTCCTGGTAGGAGCCGTTGTACAGCTGCACCGATCCGGGGCGCGGGATGTCATTGGTGTCGCCGACCAAGGCGAAGTCATCGCCGGGGAAGCTGCTGCCCAGGGTGTCGCCGATGGCCTGCGACTGACCGCCATCGGTGTACCAGGTGTTGACGGTGTTTCCGCAGTGCCCAGCGGTAAGAAAGTACGCATAGGTGCCGTCGGTGACGTTGAAGCCGAGCGAGCACCGCGAGCCGCTGCCGTAGATCGCATCGCCACCCGCGACGAAGCGGGACAGCACACCGGGCGTGCTCTCGATCCGGACCTTGGCGCCGAGCCGGTCCGTGACCGCGGTCAGCGCGGTCCGCGTCGCGCCGGTCACCGTCTCGTCGGTGCTGACGACTACCTGGTTGCTGGTGGGATCGATCGACCACGCCGTACCGGGAATCAGCGCATCCCGGTTGAGTACGTCGAAGGCGGCCCGAAGCTGTGAGCCGCTGAACTGCACGATCCGGGCGGTGCCCCCGGCGTCGCGGACCCGCCTGGCCCGCGCTTCGGTGGTCACGGTGACGACCATGTCGCCGGTGCGGGCATCGCGGTAAGAGCCGGCCGAGTCCAGATCAGCTGCCAGCGTGGCGGCCGCGGTCGGGTTCAACGACGGTGCCGACGGGGCCGCCTGCGCGGGGCCGGCGGTGACACCGATTGCGACCAGAGCGGTCGCCGCTGTTGCCAACGCCGCGCCGAGCAATGACCGCTTTGTGCTTCTCACGATGGAGCTCCGAGGATGGAGAGCCTGGCTAACTATCACGCAACGATAACGACGTTACCATTCCGTGACAATGGATTGCCACCATCAGTGACCGGATGCGGACAGCTTGTGCGGTCTCCCGCTGTCCAAGCAGCGCCTAGAGCGGCAGCCAGGGCGTGCAGAGAGCGTCCTCACCGCAGCGGCAGATCAGCCGCACCGCACCTCGGCCGGGACGGGGGAGCACGAAGCACCCCACCTCGTCGGCGTCGGTCTCGGCGACGGGTCCGGCCGGGTTCGTCAGCGTGATCCGACCGGGGCCCGGCGGGATCAGCTGACCGATCACGCTCTGTTCGGTCACCTCGATCTCCACCGACAGCTGATCGCCCTCGAACAGCAGAGTCCGCGGACCTTCCCCCCGCACCAGCGCCGAGTCATCCAGCGAGGAGTCGTAGACCAGTACGGCGAACGCCAACTCCTCGTCGATCGTCCGCCACGTGTAGGCCGCCTTGGCCGCTGCGACGACGTGCTCCGGCACCGCAGGCACGTCCAGTGCGGCCCGCAGCTCGGTCAGCAGCGCGTCGTCGTCATCCCACCGTGCTGAAGTCAAGTCGCTCACCCCCCGTGACATCCATATCCCGTCCAGCCGACAAGAACACCTGCACCGCCGAGCTGCCGCGCAAACGAGCCAGGCAACGGGCACGGGTCGGGCCGATGCTGCCCACAGGCATGCCGAGCCGGGCGCCGATCTCCTCGTAGCTGAGCGGGGGGTCGACCACCAGGAGCAGCAGCAGCTCACGGTGTCGCGGGGAGAGCTCGGCGAGCCCGTCTCGGATCGCCTGCTGTCGCTCTGCTCGCAGCAGTTCCTCGTCCAGCGCCGCACTGTCCACCTCGGCGTCCAGCGCCGAGGTGTTGAGCGGGTCCACCGGCGTGGTACGACGATGCGCCGTCACCAGCCGAAGTGCCTCGTTGCGGGTGGTCGTCGCTATCCACATGGGCAGCGCCCGAGGCTCCCGGATGGCGTCCAGATGCTCGACGAGCCGCAGCCAGACGGTCTGGCTGACGTCCTCGGCGTCCTTGCTGGACAACCGGTAGCGCCGGATGACGGAGAAGACGAGCGGAAGGTAGCGCTGCACGATCTCATCCCACCCGTCCTGATCACCGCGAGCAGCCGCCTCGACGAGGTCGGTGTTCGTGCGCGTACCGAGCATGCAGGTCTCCTCCGGCGAGGATCCGGGTGATCCGCCGCAGCGACGGGTCTCCGTAGCCATCACAGTCAAGATCCGGCAGATCGGCTCCTGATACAAGCCTGCCTCGACGAGTTTGCGGTATCACCCGGGCGGCTGGCCGGTCTGAGGGGTATCGCCGCTCCATCAGGAGGAGTTATGTGCACGCACGTCCCCGGCTGCCCGAGCGCGTCGGCCCACGATCATGCTGCCGCACACGTCGTCGCCCGTCAGGAAAGCCTGGGCTGGTCGTTGCTGTGCAACGGCGTGGTCGTATTCGACGACACCGGCGAGCTGCTCCCGGACGGGACGCAGGTCGCGCCTCATCGGCCGCTGCCCCGGCTGGCGTTCGCCTGTTGACGGTGACGTCAGGGGTGCGCGGCGAATGACAGCAGGGCGCCGTGGCCGGCGCCGGGTAGCAGCGGCGGCGGCGCCGGGTGCTCCAGCCCGCGGTAGCCGCCGTCCACCTGCAGCAGGGGTTCGCCGTTGACATGTCCCAGGTCGCACACCGCTCCCACGATGATCGTTTGCTGCCCGGTCTCGATCAGGTCGTGCACGGTGCAGTCGAACCACGCGACCGACCCGGACAAGACCGGGGCCCCCGATACCCGAGCCGGCCACCAGGGAACGCAGTCGAACACCTGACCCGTCTGCCGTCGGCGTCCCTCGGCGAATCGCAGCGCGGCGTCGTGTTGGTGCTGCGCCAATACCGAGACCGCGAAGCCGTCGCGCCGATCCAGGCTGAGGCTGCTGCCAGCACAGATGAGGACAAGAGGCGGTTGGGCCGAGAGCGCGGCAAAGCCGCTCGCGGTCACGCCGCGAGGGCGGCCGGAGGCCATCGTCGTCAACAGCGTGACACCGGTCGGGAACTTGCTCATCGTCTTGCGGAACGTGCGCTCGTCCTGGGCACCGAATGGCATGCCTTACGGATCGCCGCGCCACCCCGCAGATACCTTCGGCATCGGTCAAGCTGCGCCGTAGGCGTTGAACGCACACCACGACACAAAGGCTCGGGGGTCGTCCCGGTCGACGGTTTGGCGCGCGCCGTACAGGGCATCGGCCAGGGTCGCGCCCGCGCGCAACGCCTGGTGCAGGGCGCACATCAGATCCACTGTCTCCGCGTCGGAGACCACCACCGTGCTGGCCACGAGCCCCGCCGTTCCGCGAGCCATCAAAGCGCTGATGAAACCGACGACCTCGTCGCCGACGTACTCGACCTGAGCCCCGGACTCGCAGGAGGCCAGCACGATCCGTCGGGGGGCGGCGCCGCGGCTGTCCAGCTCGTGCAGGGTCAGCGGCCCGTCGCTCATCCGCAGCGCCGAGAAGGTCGGGTTGTCCGCCCGCAAGTCGCCGTGGCAGGCCAGGTGCGCCAGGGCGGCGCCGACGATGGCTTTCGCCACGACGCTGCCCGTGCTCTGCGGTGGCACCAGCACGACCGGGTTGGGGTACAGAAGCCGCACCGCCTCGATTTCCCGGACCGCCCCGGACAGGTCCGGACCGGCGACGAGGACGGTCGGGCCGCCGCTGTCGCTGGTGGCCGTGCTGGTCCGGACCCAGAACGCGGCGGACGGGGCGAGGGCTACCGGTCCGCCGTGCAAAGCCGCCCACGGGAGGCGGTGCAGACCACGGGCAGGTACGACGACGAGACTCGAGTCCGGGTCGAGATGCAGGGGCGCCAACAGCAGCGAAGCGAGCCGGCCCAAGCCGAACTCCGCACTGGTTCGGGCAGCTGCCAGCGCAGCGCCTCGGCGCGGGCGGGTCAGCCGGCGCAGCGCGAACATCAGCGACTGAGCCTGCGCCTCGACGGCAGCGACGGCTCCGAGGTCGACCAGCCGACTCCGGCGGGCAGCCAGCACAACGGCGAAAAGCTGCCCGGCGAGTACGCCGTACTCGACCAGAAACCGCCCGGCCAGCGCCGCCCGCACGCCGGCTGGACTGCTCGGTTGCGAGTCGGTGTCCGCGGCGCCGCCGCGGACCCAGGTCGCTCGCCGGATCCTGGCCTCGATCTCCCGCTGCTTGGATAGCAGGCTCGTGCCCGGCCGCTCGGCGGGAGAGTCCCGGTCCAGGGCGGGGACTGTGCCGGCGGGGTCCGCAGTGCTGCCGGCGACCGCCTCGGCCAGTTCGGCGTGTACCGCTCGGAGGGCGCCGAACTCCTCCTCCAGACCGTCGGCTGCCGGCCGCTCGACCGTCGACAGGGCCGCGGCACGGGTGCGCTCCATCCAGTCCAGCACGCGCAGCGGAGAACCGCTCTGCAGTGAGATCTGCAGGCCGAGCCGGCCCAGTTCCGCGCCGTGCCCCGACGCCAACGCCCGCAGCTCCATCGACGGCAACGCGGCCCGATACCGGAACAGGTCCCGCAAACCGGCCCGACAGTGCCGCAGCACCTCCCGGTCGACTCCCTGCAGCCGTGCGCACAGGGCAGCGGCCACGTGCCCGTCGAGGCGGACCAGAACCGGCGTCCCGGCGGCGGCAAGGCCGGCGGCCCTGGACAGCGACTGGCGCGCGTGTCTGCCGCGATCCAGCGCCGCGGCTACCCGACCCGCCGTCAGGTGCGCGTGGACAGCCTCCGGGCGGGCTCCGAGACGGTCCAATGTCGTCGCCGCCCGGCGCGCGGCGCGGAGGTCCGGTGCACCGACCTCATCGGCTTGGACCCGAACCTCGATGCCGACCAGAACCGCCCGGGCCACCCAGGCCGGGCGGCGCTGCTGCCGGAACATGCAGACGGCGCGCTCAGCCGCCGCGACGCTGCCCTGCAGGTCGCCGGACAACCGAGCCAGCCGAGCCACCCGGAGCTGCGCGTCCGCGCCCATCAGCGGTACGCCGTGGCTTTCGCACTCCGCGGCGGCGCGCACCGCGGCTGCGCTGGCCTCGGGCAGCAGCCGGAGATCGCCCAGAGCGTCAGCTGACTCGGTGTAGAGCTCGTCGAGTGGCAGGCCGGCGGCTTGGAAGAGCCGGGCCGCCTCGTCGAAGAGCCGCAGACCCTCCGGGAGCATCCCGGCCTGGACGGTCACCCATCCTCGGCTCAGCGTCACCCCAGCCGCCATCACCGGATTGGTGGTGGCAGCCGCTGCGGCGTCCAGCGAGCGCAGGGCGGCCCGGTAGGACCCCTGCTGCGCCTCGATATGGGCCAGGTTGTTGGCCGCCTTGCCCTGCACGACGAGGGGCACGTCAGGGCGGGTCAGCAGCGCCCGGTAGATGCCCGCGGCAGCAGTGAGCCTCCCGATGTTGTGATGGAGGATGGCGAGCTGGAGGTCACGGTGTCGGGCACTCTCGCCCGTTACCAGCGCCGCCGCGGCGGCGAGGTCATGCTCGGCCGCACGCTCCCTGCCCAGCTCGAGGTTGACCGCAGCGCGCGTGGTCAATACGTCCCCGAGACGTTCGGGCAGATCGTGTTTGCGAGCGAGGCGGGCCGCTTCGTCGAGCAGCGCTTTGGCTCGGGTGTTCGAACGTTGAGAGCGGTGTGCCCAGGCTTCGGCGCGCAGTGCGCTTACCAGAGCTTCGACATGTCCGGCTGTCCGGGCCTCGACCACCAGGCGGGCAGCCTCGGGGCCGAATCCGCTCGGGTCGGCGTCCACGTCGCGATACGCGGAGGCGGCGCGTGACAGCAGGTCCGAAGACTCGGCTTCCATAGCCACCGTTCAACGAGAACAATGCACCCAAACCGCACCCAACCGAATGCTAGCGACGACGCCAACAGGTGGAGGGTAACTACAGTCATGGACGGCTCTGGTTCGGACGGTAACGATGCGGTGCCGGTGCTTCGGCTCGTCGGCAAGTACGACGACCCGCGCACGCCAGAGCAACGCGACGCCGAGCGGAGGATGGTCGGCGCTCAGATACGCAGCCTCGCCGCTCCGCGCACGAACAACTGGTACCAGCGTCGCCTCCTGGCGGAGTTGCAGTCGCGGCGGGCGCCGCTGGCCGACAGGGGAGTGCTTCAGTTCGATATCGTGCCCGGCCCGCGCGGGTTTCCGGTGCTTATCGCCGCCGGGGAACTGCTGATCCGTCGCGAGGCCCTGACCAGCGACAAGATCGCACAGGGCCTGCTGTCCAGAGCCGGGTTCACCGAGGCCGGCGACTCGGCCGATGATTGCGCCGAACTCGAAGCGGTGGTCGCCCGGTTCACCCGGCCGGGCATCGACCCGGAGGAGCTGGCCGGCGTCGCGCGTTCGCTGCGCGCACGCGGCATTCCGGTCTCGGCGAACCACGTCACCCCGCTGGCCGCGATCATCAAGGGCGAGGGCGGTGCCGAGCTGTCAGAAGGTCGGCGCACCTTCGCAGTCACCGAGCCGTCCGGTGAGAGGGGACGGTGGCGGGTCGCGGTCATCGACACCGGAATCGCCGAGGAGGAACGCAGCGATGGCTGGCTGCAGCGCCCGGATAATAACCGTCCGGGTATTGACCGTCCCGGCGACAACATCGACGAGACCGACAAGTTTCCGGCAGGCAGTCCCGACGGCTTCCTGGACTTCGCCTCGGGCCATGGAACGTTCGTCACCGGGGTCGTCCAGCAGGTGCACCGGGGGGCGGACATCCGGGTGTACCGGGCAGTGGACAGCGACGGGATCGGCAGCGAGATGCAAGTCGGCTGCGCCATGATCCGAGCGGCCGAGGAGGGCGCCAAGATCCTGAACCTGTCCCTCGGCTCGCAGACAATCGACGACGGTCCGCCGGTCGCCCTGGAAGCCGCGTTGGAGCTCATCGGACAGAGGAACCCCGAGGTACTCGTGATTGCGGCGGCCGGCAATTATGGTGACAGCCGCCCCTGCTGGCCGGCGGCGTTCCGCCGCGTTGTCGCCGTGGGAGCCGTCCGGGCCGACCTCACACCGGCCCCGGAGTGGTCCTCGCACGGTGTGTGGGTGGACATCTCGACTGTCGGAGAGGGGGTCATGTCGACGTACCTCCCTGGCGAGGAGTCGGCCAGTATCGACCCGGACCCCGACGTCTTCGGTCTGGATTCGTGGGCGGTGTGGAGCGGGACGTCCTTCGCCGCACCGCAGATCGCGGGCGCGATCGCTCGGCTGTGCGACTCGGGCGAGCACACACCGCGTACGGCGCTGGCCGCGCTGCTGGCGGCCGGTCGCCCGTTGCCGAACTTCGGCCGCGTTGTTCAGCTCCTGCCCGGGACCTGACCCTCAGCGGTCCTCACGCGCGGGAGATCGGCAGGTCGTAGCAGCGGCGGATGCTGCTCGGCCGCTGCCGCAGGTCAGCACCATAGACATGCAAGGAGATGGCGACGTCGTCGCCGGCGTTGGTCACCCGGTGGATGTCCCCTGGCGGGATGAGCCCGGCGACCGTACCGGTCGGACTGGTCAGCCCCTCCTGCTCGACGACCAGGCGGTCGTCGACGAGCCGATAGCGGGTCTCGGACTCCTCTCCCTGGTGGACGCCGACGACGCACCACGAGAGGTGGTCGTGGATCGGGGTCGCCTGCCCGGGCAGCCACACCAGCGCGACGACAGAAAAGGCGCCGTCGTCAGCGACGTACAAAACGCGCTGGCGGTAGCCGGCCGGGTTGCCGGTGCGTTGAGCGGTCGTGAGTAGATCTGGTCGTCGCAAGAACGGGATCAGTGCGCCGGTCACCGCGTCAGGTCGCTGCGGACCGCGTCATCCAGAGCCGCGACGAGTTCGACTTGGCAGCTGCCGGTGCTGGACGATTGCTTCAGCATGGTGCCAGGCAGGATAGAACGGTTGCGGCGCCCACGGATAGCCGGCGGTGTCCACCAGCGGTCGACGTCAGCGAGCCGGAGTGGCGCGGAAGACCGCGGTACGACTCTCCCCTGTTGTCGGGTCCTGGAAGTCAGCGGTGAACGTCAGCCGCCCGAAGTCGTTCAACCCCTCCTCGCAGAACCGCAGCCCGGTGACCGTGTCGCCGTCAAGGGTGTCGCCCACCACGATCACGCGGTCGGTCACCGGGTCGGGACCGGCGAAGACGCCCGTGGTGGTGAAGTCGTCCAGGGTGCCGAGGAATGCGACGTCGCCGGCGTTGTTCAGCGCGGGCGGGCGGAAGCCGAACTCGGCGAACGGACCGCGGGTGTCCACCACGGGCACGACCGGTCCTCCCACCGTTCCGGTGACGATCTGGGTCACGAACAGGTCGTTCTCGACAAAGGAGCGTTCGAAGGCGGCGACGCCGGAATCATTGATCACCGGCTCGGACACGAAGATGTCGGGGTCCGGGGCCTGGATGGTGCCGAACCGACCCTCCCGCCCCGCGAACACGCCGAGGTTGAAGTTCACCGACTCGTTGAACGCGATGGTCCCGCGATTGTTGATCGACGGCCGGGAGTCGGTGCCGTCGAAGCGGCTCGTCGAGGCGAGGTAGTGGGTGATGATCCGATTCCCGCGGCGGCCGGAGAACAGGCCTTCGTCGAAGCCGTCCTCTTCGTCCAGTTCGGCCTTGAAGGCGACCTCGAACCGGTTGTTGATCGAGGTGTCGAAGCCGAAGAAGTTGAACTGGCCGCGGGTGTCGGCGATCGTGCTGACCCGGGTTCCATTGCCCGTCAGGATCGCCTCGAAGTCGTCGCCGGAGCCGCCGTCGATCCCGGCCGCGAAGGACACCGTGCCGAGGTCGTTCATCGACGGGTTGAAGCCGATGAAGTCAAAGCGCCGGTCGTTCTCCGCGATGACGCTCAGGCTGCCGTCCCGATTCGCGCGGTAGATCCCAGGGATCGTGTTGAACCCGTCC
>JACCTY010000037.1 GCA_013812145.1 Geodermatophilaceae bacterium
GAATCGCTGAGTAACGCCCAGGGGTCCTGACCTAATAACTGCAGGTCAGAGGCAAAGTCATAGCTACATGTCGTAGTACATCGCGAACTCGTGCGGGTGCGGGCGCAGCCGGATCGGGTCGATCTCGAACTCCCGCTTGTAGTCGATCCAGGTCTCGATCAGGTCCTCGGTGAAGACTCCACCGTCCATCAGGTACTCATGGTCGGCCTCGAGGGTGTCCAGGACCTCGGCGAGCGTGCCGGGCACCTGCGGCACCGACCGCGCCTCGTCCGGCGGCAACTCGTACAGGTCCTTGTCAATCGGAGCCGGTGGCTCGATCTTGTTCCGGATGCCGTCCAGGCCGGCCATCAACATCGCCGAGAAGGCCAGGTACGGGTTGCAGGAGGGGTCCGGCACCCGGAACTCCACCCGCTTGGCCTTGGGGTTGTTGCCGGTGATCGGGATCCGGCAGCAGGCCGACCGGTTGCGCTGGGAGTAGACCAGGTTGACCGGCGCCTCGAAGCCGGGCACCAGCCGGTGGTAGGAGTTCGTGGTCGGGTTCGTGAAGGCCAGCAGCGACGGCGCGTGCGAGAGCAGACCGCCGATGTAGAAGCGGGCGGTGTCGGACAGCCCGGCGTACCCGGTCTCGGCATGGAAGAGCGGCTCACCCTCCAACCAGAGCGACTGGTGGCAGTGCATCCCCGACCCGTTGTCGCCGAACAGCGGCTTGGGCATGAACGTCACGGTCTTGCCGGCCTGCCAGGCGGTGTTCTTGATGACGTACTTGAAGAGCATCAGCTGGTCCGCGCATTGCAGCAGGCTGTCGAACTTGAAGTTGATCTCCGCCTGCCCCGCCGTACCCACCTCGTGGTGAGCCCGCTCCACCTCGATGCCCACGCTGGTCAGCGCCGTACACATCGCGTTGCGCAGGTCGGCGTAGTGGTCGTACGGCGAGACCGGGAAGTAACCGCCCTTGGGCCGGACCTTGTATCCCTTGTTGCCGCCCGCTTCCTCCCGACCGGAGTTCCAGGAGCCGGAGATCGAGTCGATGTGGTAGTAGCCGGAGTTGATAGTCGTGTCATGGCGCACGGAGTCGAAGATGTAGAACTCCGCCTCGGGCCCGAAGTACGCGGTGTCGGCGATGCCGCTGGTGGCGAGGTACGCCTCGGCCTTTTTCGCGACGTTGCGCGGGTCCCGGCTGTAGGCCTCGCGGGTGAACGGGTCGTGGATGAAGAAGTTGATGTTGAGTGTCTTCTCCACGCGGAAGGGGTCCACCACGGCCGTCGAGTAGTCAGGCAGCAGGAGCATGTCCGACTCGTGGATCATCTGGAACCCGCGGATCGACGATCCGTCGAAGGCGAGTCCCTCAGCGAACAGATCTTCGATCGCACCCGCGGCCGGGATGGTGAAGTGCTGCATCACGCCGGGGAGGTCACAGAACCGTACGTCGATGTACCGGACATCGTTGTCCTTGACATAGGCGATGACGTCGTCGGGGCTTGCGAACATGCGTCCTCCGGTACCGGTTGTCGTGGTTAGCCGGACGGTAGGTCCGGCGCGTTGCCCGGCAGTGTCTGGACTGTTTCGCCCGCGTTACGCACCGGCTACCGGCGGCGCAGCGTGCGCTGACTGACGCTGAGATTCGCGCCCTTGGGCATTGGACCCTGGGGGATCGGCATCCGCACACCGCCGAGCGCGGCCAACCGCTTCTCCAGCGTGTTGACCTGCCCCGCGGTGATGTTGCGCGGCAGCTTCATGACGTGCGAGCCGAGCTTCTTAAGGGGCACCTGCCCCTCCTCTTCCCCGACCACGATGTCGTAGATCGGGACGCTGCCGACCACGCGGGCGACCTTCTTCTTCTCCTGGGCCAGCAGCCCCTTGACCCGCTGCGGCACACCCTCGGCGATCAGCATGACGCCAGGACGACCGAGTACCCGGTGTACGGCGTCGAGCTGCGAGTTGCCTGCGACGGCGGTGGTGACCCGCCAGTCTCCGCGCATCCCTTGCAGCACCCACGCGGCTGCCCCGGCTTGGCCCTCGACCTGTCCGAACGCCGCCCGCTGCGCCCTGCGGCTGAAGACGATCAGCGCGGCCAGCAACCCCGCCATCAGCGCAAGCGGCAAGAAGAGCCAGGGGTTCCAGAACAGGATCGCCGGGACTTCGATCACCGTGAAGACGATGAGCCCGGTGACGAGCATCACCCACGGCAGTTTCGGGTCGTACTTCTTGGAGATCGAGTACGCCTGCTTGAACTGGCGAACCCGGGTGCCGCGGGGCGGCTTGCCCGCCTTTTTGGCCGCCCTGCGGGCCTTTCTGCTCGCGGGCGCAGCCGCCTTTTTCTCCGTGGCCATGTCGCCGAGTTTACGTGCGCCGGATGGGGTGCTGCGTCGTCAGCACCGGGCAGCGGGCGCAGGGTCCGCGGCACGCGATGCCACGGCCTGCTGGTACAACCTCCCGGCGCGGTACGACGAGCGCACCAGGGGGCCGCTCATGACCCCGGCGAAGCCGATCCGCTCCGCTTCGGACTGCAGCAGCACGAATTCCTCCGGCTTCACCCAGCGCTCGACCGGGTGGTGCCGGGCAGAGGGGCGGAGGTACTGCGTGATCGTCAGCAGCTCGCAGCCGGCGTCGTACAGGTCCTGCATTGCCGCGACGACCTCGTCCGGGGTTTCGCCAAGGCCGAGGATGAGGTTGGACTTCGTCACCAGCCCGTGCATGCGGGCGGCCTGGATGACCTCCAGCGAGCGTTGATATCGAAAGCCCGGCCGGATCCGCTTGAAGATGCGGGGCACAGTCTCGA
>JACCTY010000048.1 GCA_013812145.1 Geodermatophilaceae bacterium
CACAACAGGAGCGGAGCCGGCGGAGGCGCGCGAGGTCACAGTCATGAGCGTGCCTCCGACGGTGAGCACACAACAGGAGCGGAGCCGGCGGAGGCGCGCGGGGTCACAGTCATGAGCGTGCCTCCGCCCGGACGATGGCCAGCGCCTCGTCGCGCAATGCGGCCATCGACGCTTCGTCGCTGCCCTCGACGTTGAGCCGGAGCAGCGGCTCGGTGTTCGACGCGCGGATGTTGAACCAGTTGCCGTCGGCCAGTTCGACGGTCAGCCCGTCCAGGTGGTCCACCGTCGTACCGGGTCGACTGGCGAAGTGCTCCTCTACCGCGGCGAGGCGGCCCTGCTGGTCGTCCACGGTGGAGTTGATCTCACCGGAAGCCGGATACCGCGCGTAGTCCGCCGCCAGTTTCGACAGCGGTTCATCGCTCTCGCCCAGCGCGGCGAGCACGTGCATGGCCGCGAGCATGCCGGTGTCCGCCCGCCAGAAGTCGCGGAAGTAGTAGTGCGCGGAGTGCTCACCGCCGAAGACCGCTCCGGTGCGGGCCATCTCTGCCTTGATGAACGAGTGGCCGACACGGGTGCGGACCGGCTCGCCGCCGTGCTCACGCACGATCTCCGGAACTGCCTTGGAAACGATCAGATTGTGGATGATCACCCGGTCGGCGGGATCGTCCGCTGCCTTTTTCAGCTCTCGCACCGCGACCAAGGCCGTCACCGCGGAGGGCGAGACTGGGTCGCCTCGCTCGTCCACGATGAAGCACCGGTCGGCGTCACCGTCGAAGGCGATCCCGATGTCGGCGCCGTCATTGACTACCCGCTTCTGCAGATCGACGATATTGGCCGGCTCCAGCGGATTCGCCTCGTGATTGGGAAAGTTGCCGTCGAGCTCGAAGTACATCGGGATGACCCGCAGCGGCAGGTCGGCCAGGACGGCCGGGACCGTGTGACCACCCATGCCGTTGCCGGCGTCGATCACGACGGTGAGCGGGCGTACGCCGGACAGGTCGACGAGCCGGCGCAGGTAGCCGGCGTACTCGGTGAGCAGATCACGGTGGCTGACCGAGCCCGGCTCACCAGCTATGTCGGGGACTCCGGCCGCTGCCATGTCCCTGATCTCGGCCAGCCCGGAGTCCTGTCCGATGGGGGCGGCGCCGGCCCGGCACAGCTTGATCCCGTTGTACCTGGCCGGGTTGTGGCTCGCGGTGAACATCGCACCGGGCAGGTCCAGGAAGCCGCTGGCGAAGTACAGCATGTCCGTCGAGCCGAGTCCCGCCTCCACGACGTCCACGCCCTGGCTCCTGACACCCTCGCCAAAAGCCTGTGACAACGGGATCGACGACTCACGCATGTCGTATGCCGTCACGACGGCGGGCCGGGCCACGAAGCGTGCGAAGGCCGCGCCGATCGCACGGGCGATGTCCTCATCGAACTGGTGGGGAACCACGCCGCGGATGTCGTACGCCTTGAAAATCCCGGCAAAGTCCATAGGCTCACGAGCCTACCGACAGTGCCTCATTGCGGGGCGGGCACCACTCGGAGGTGGCCGCGGCGCCCGGTGCCGGGCCCGGACGGACCGGGTGGGAGCGGCGGCGGGGCGCGTTCAGGGCGGGCCGCCTCACGGACGGCGTCGGCCAGGGCGAGCAGGTCGTCGCCGCTGGGCACCGGTACGGCGAACTGGCCCTCGTAGCGGACCACCTCCCAGCCGCGCGGCACGGTCAGTCGGACGGCATGCCGCTCACACAGGTCGTAGCTGTGCGGTTCGGCGTACGTCGCGAGCGGTCCGACCACCGCGGTGGACTCGGCATAGACGTAGGTCAGCGTCGCAACCGCGGAGTTGGCGCACCCGGACCGGGAGCAGCGACGGACCTGCCTCACGAGCGCCGACGATAGCCGTCTGATCGCAGCGCGGAGGGCAGGCTGCCGCCGTGTCGCGCCGCCGGCCCGTCGGCATGCTCGGGATGCCTACGATGTGCGTTCATGAGTTCAGCCTTGTGGCGGTCCATGTTCGCACGGTCCCGAGAGTGACGCCCTTGCACTCGCGGGTCCGCCAACAGCTGCAGGCGCTACGGCATCCGAAGCCGCACGGCGCAGGTGCGGTGGCTCAGGCGACGCCGGACGCGCACACCGAGGACACGGCGACCGCCGCGACAGGGCCGGCTGGCAAGCCCACGGTGTACTTCCACATCGGCGCGCCCAAGACCGGGACGACCTTCCTGCAGCGGATCCTGTGGCAAAATCGCGACGCCTTGAAGTCGGCGGGCGTCCTGTATCCCGGCGACACGTTCGGCGCGCACGTGCAGGCTGCATTCGATCTGCGTGAGACCGGTTTCGCGGGCGGTCGCGATCCGCTGGCGGCGGGGCGGTGGCGCGAGTTCGTCGACGCCGCCCAGGCGTGGTCCGGACCGGTGATCTTCTCCCAGGAGCTGTTCAGCCCGGCAGAGCCGGGCCAGATCGCTGCGGCGATGGCTGCCTTGGATTTCGCTGACGTTCACCTCATCTACACCGCGCGCGAGCTGTCGCGGCAGATTCCCGCAGCGTGGCAGGAAGATGTCAAGAACCGGTTCACCATGCGGTTCGACGAGTTCATCAGCGAAGTGCGCGACCCCACCCGGAACGACCACTGGCTGGGTCAGATGTTCTGGCGGATGCAGGACGCCGTAGAGGTGTTGGCCCGGTGGTCGGGGTCGCTCCCGCCGCGGCGGGTCCACATTGTGACCGTGCCACGTCGCGGCGGTGCACCGGACGAGCTGTGGCGGCGGTTCGCCTCCGTGGTCGGGATCGAGCCAGGCTCGCTCGACCCCGGCCCGGCCTTCCAGAACTCCTCGCTCGGCGCGGCCGAGGCGACATTCCTGCGCCGGCTGAACCTCGCCCTCGACGATGAGGTGGGTTGGCCGCTCTACAACGAGATGGTCAAGCATCACCTCGCTCAGGAGGTCCTGGTCAACCGGTCGGAGACCATCCCGATCAGGCTGCCTCCGGCTGACCGCGAATGGGCCGCGGAGCGCTCTGGCGTGATGGTCGACGGTCTGCGCACGGCTGGGTACGACGTCGTCGGCTCGTTCGACGACCTGCTGCCCTCGCCGTCCGGGGACGACAGCAGCTCGGCGGCCGACGAGCCGCCGGTGGAGGCACAGCTTGACGTCGCCGTCGAGGCGATCGCGGCGCTGCTGCTGCGAATCTCCCGACTGCGCCGAGGAGTCATCAAGCGATAACAACGCTCGCTGGTCCGGGCCGGTCGGCGGACTGAGCCCAATGATCCGGCCGTGGCCGGACAACGCTCCCATGGTCCGGCCGTGCCGGACTACGCTGCCGAAGCGTGCCTGCCGCCCCCAGTCGACGCCGCGCCGGCACCCACCGGGACCGGCGCGGTCGCGGGTTGCGCCGGCCGCTCGTCCCGCCTGGGGTGCCGCTGTCACGCACGCGGGCCGAGGAGTTCGATGACCTCGTCCTTGACGCGGTGGAACATCTCGAACGCCAGTGGCAGCAGGAACTCGCCGGCGTGGAGTTCGCCGTCGAGGAGGTTCCCTACGTCGAATCCGGCGATCCCGAGCAGCTCGTCCACGGCAGCGACGTGGTCGAGGACGGCAACGTGCCCCTTGCCCGACTCCTGCCGGCCGAGGGCGAGCGTGTTCCAGCGCGGATCGTCGTCTACCGGCGGCCCCTGGAGGTGCGGGCCCGGGGCCGGCACGACCTGGCCGACCTTGTCCACGACGTGGTCGTGGAGCAGGTCGCGAACCTGCTCGGGCGGGACCCGGAGGAGATCGACCCGGCCGGCTAGGCGGTTTAGACGGCCTGCTTCTTCAACCGCCGCCGCTCTCGCTCGGACAAACCGCCCCAGATACCGAATCGCTCGTCGTGGGCCAGGGCGTATTCGAGGCACTCGGACCGGACCTCACAGCCCGTGCAGATCTTCTTCGCCTCCCGAGTGGACCCACCCTTCTCCGGGAAGAAGGACTCCGGGTCGGTCTGGGCGCACAGCGCCCGCTCCTGCCAGTCCGAGGCCTCGTCCGGCCCGAACGGGTCGAACCCGATCGGACCGGCTCGCAGGTCGCGGACGATCATCGCCGGCTCACCTCTGACACTGCTCATCACGGCGGTCCTTCCACCCTGCGCTCGACCTCGCGGTTCCAGGCTCGACCACCCGGTTCCGCGAATCACATAGGTGTGATTACACGCGTGTCGTTGCCCCGCCGTCAAGCCATCTTCTGGTATTTCCTTGCCGATTTCAGCTGTGCCGCGCGACCAGCACGAACTCGTTGTGCCGGAAGACCCTGCCCGCGAGGCGTGGGAACGGAAAGGAGTAGGCCCTGTCGACGGTTAGTCCCAGTGAATCCGCATGTCGCCGTAGTACGGCCAGATCGACGAACCGCACGTGCGTGGTGTCGCTGCGGTAGCCCACCTCCTGCGGCGTGATGAACACGACCCGGCCGCCGGGACGAAGGTAGGGCAGGTACTCGGTCACGATACCCTCGGCGATGTCGGGATCCACGTGCTCCATCACGTGCGCGAGGATCATCGCGTCGTAGCCGGCCGGCGTCGCGTCCGGCGAGCCGCCGAACTCCTCGGTGGTGTACGCCGTGAGCCCACGCCGACGGGCCACCGCGATCGCCTCGGCGTTGTGGTCGACCCCGACCCCGTTGCCCTCGAGGTTCACCAGATTGCGGCCGATCCCGCAACCGACGTCGAGGACCCGACCGAGCTCGAGCCGGCGCAGGTTCCACCGGTACGGCCGCTGCACGTCCAGCAGTCGCTTCCACCAGGACAGCTCCAGCCGCTGTAGCCGCTTCGCATAGTCGCCGCCAGCGGTCGTCGATCCGTCCCCGGACGGGCGCCCCTCCTGCTCCACGGCGGCAGTCTGGCACAGGCGGTGTGACACTCGTGAAACGATGCCGGTCGTGCATGTCGTCGTCCTGGCAGGTGGTGTCGGCGGGGCGCGATTCCTCAGCGGGCTGCGCGCCGCCGTCGGGGCGAACGACCGGATCACCGCCATCGTCAACACCGGCGACGACCTGACCCTGCACGGCCTGCGCATCTGCCCCGACCTGGACACCGTGATGTACACCCTCGGCGGTGGCATCGACTCCGAGCGCGGATGGGGCCGAATCGGGGAGACCTGGACGGTCATGGCGGAACTCGCGGCGTACGACGCCGAGCCGGACTGGTTCTCCCTCGGCGACCGTGACCTGGCCACCCACCTGATCCGTACCCGCATGCTCGACGCGGGCTTTTCGCTGTCGGCGGTCACTGCCGCCCTGTGCACCAGGTGGCAGCCGGGCATCATCCTGCTCCCGATGAGCAACCAGCGGGTCGAGACGCACGTCGTCGTCGACACCGGCGACGGCGTCCGGGCGATCCACTTCCAGGAATGGTGGGTCCGCCACCGCGCCGAACTTCCCGCCCGCGAGTTCGTCCAGGTCGGTGTCTCGGACGCGCAACCGGCCGCGGGGGTACTCGAGGCGCTGACCGGTGCCGACGTGCTACTCCTCGCCCCCAGCAACCCGGTGGTCAGCATCGACACGATCCTCGGCGTACCGGGGCTGCGAGACGCCGTCCACAACTGCCCAGCACCGGTCGTCGGCCTGTCGCCGATCGTCGGGGGCGCGCCCGTCCGCGGCATGGCGGACAAGTGCCTGCCCGCCGTGGGCGTGCCCACGAGCGCGGAGGGAGTCGCCCGACACTACGGGGCGCGGCACGACGGCGGGGTGCTGGACGGCTGGCTCGTGCACAGCGACGACACCGCCGACGTACCCGGTGTGCGGGTCAACGCCGTTCCGCTGCTGATGACCGACCCCGCCGCCACCGCGGCGATGGCCACGGCGGCGCTCACGCTGGCCGAGGAATGCCGCCGCAGTGCGTGAGCCGCTGCAGATCATCCCGGTCGGCGGGCTGCCGGACTTCCGGCCCGGTGACGACTTGGCTGCGGCGATCGCCGAGGCCGCGGGGTGGTTGCGGGACGGCGACGTCGTCGTCGTCACGTCCAAGGCGGTGTCCAAAGTGGAGGGTCGACTCATTGCTGTGCCTGCCGACGCCCAAGGCAAAGAGCGCGCCCGGCAGTCCGCCGTCGAGGTGGAGAGTGTGCGGACCGTGGCCACGCACGGCCGCACGAAGATCACCCAGACCAGGCATGGCTTCGTGCTCGCGGCCTCCGGCGTCGATGCGTCCAATGTCCGACCAGACGAGTTGGCCCTACTGCCCGAGGACCCGGACGGATCGGCGGAGCGGCTGCGGGCCCGCCTTACTGAGCTCCTGGGTGTGGTGGTCGCCGTCGTCGTCAGCGACACGATGGGCCGGCCGTGGCGCAACGGACTCACCGACGTGGCGGTCGGGGTGGCCGGTATGGCCGCCCTCCGCGACCACCGGGGAACGACCGACACGCACGGCAACGACCTCGTGCTCACCGAGATGGCCGATGCGGATTCCGTCGCCGCTGCGGCGGAGCTGGTGAAAGGTAAGACGGACGGCGTACCGGTGGCAGTCGTCCGTGGACTGTCCATTGTGGACGATGATCGTGGAAGCGCGCCGCTGATCCGCGCTGCTGACGAGGACATGTTCCGGTTGGGTACCCGCGATGTTGTCGCCGCCCGCCGATCAATCCGCGGCTACAGCGATCGGCCGGTCGACCCCGCGCTCATCCGGCGCGCCGTGGCCGCGGCGCTGACCGCGCCGGCACCGCACCACACGGTGCCGTGGCGGTTCGTCCACGTCGCAACCGTCGGAGTGCGCGAACGGCTGCTGGACGCGATGCGGGACAGGTGGGCCGCCGACCTGGCCGCCGACGGCTTCTCCGCCGACAGCGTCAGCCGCCGACTCCGCCGCGGCGACATCCTGCGCAGGGCCACCGAGCTGCTCGTCCCCTGCCTGGTGCGCGACGGGTCGCATCAGTATCCGGACGCGCGGCGAGCTGCCGCCGAGCTGACGATGTTCACCGTCGCCATGGGCGCCGGCGTTGAGAACCTACTGGTCCAACTGGCCGCCGAAGGAGTGGGCTCGTGCTGGGTCTCCTCCACCCTGTTCTGTGCGGACGTCGTACGGGGAGAGCTGGACCTGCCGGCCGGCTGGGAACCCATGGGCGCCGTCGCGGTCGGGTACCCGGCCGAGCCGCCACCTGATCGTCCGGGGCGAGATCCCGTGGAGCACCTCCTCGTCCGCTAGTCCGTCACCGGCTTGTCCTCGGGTCACCGACCATCGCCAACTGCTAACTTCGGGTGAACGCTCGGTGTCGAGGGGGGTGCTCCGGTGACCCGATGGACCCGTACCCGCCGGTTGCCTCCCGACTTGGTGGTGCTCCTGGTCGGCGGTGGGCTGGCCGTCCTCGTCGTGCTGCTGCACGTCGCCGTACCGCGGGCTCCGTGGGCTCCGCAGTGGGGGGAGCCCGAATCCGGCATGAACATCTACTTTGACGTCGCGCGCGAGCAGAACCTCCCGACCTGGTTCAACGTCTCCCTGCTGCTGCTGGCCGCCGTCATGGCCGCCCTGGCGGGTGCCCTCGCCCGGGCGGCGAACAACCGGGCCGCCGTCCCATGGCTCGGATTGGCTCTTGTCTGCGCCGCGCTCTCCCTGGACGACCTGACGTCCCTGCACGAGCGGCTGCACTCAGTCGGTGTGCGGATCGGAGGCGGGAGCGGCTTGACCTACGCCGCTTGGCTCGTACCCGGTCTGGCCTTCGCTGCCGTCGTCGTTCTTGCCATCGCCATGCTGTTCCGGCGAGTACGACGTCGCGCCCAGCTGCTGCTGGTGCTCGGCCTGGGCTGCCTGCTGATCGGCGCTTTCGGACTGGAATCGCTCGGCAATGCCGTGTTGCAGGCAGAGGGGTTCGGGCGCAGCTACGCCTATTTCCTCCTCGCCGAGGAGTTCCTCGAGGCGCTCGGCGCGGTCTGCCTGCTCGCCGCGCCGTTCGCCGAACTCCGGATCGAGCGGTCAGAGGACGAACTGCGGCTGAGTTACCGCCCTCGGCCTCAGACCGCCCGGTAGTCGCGGACGGACATTCGCGGGCCGAACCGCGGCTTGGCGAAGCCGCTGACCTCCAGCAGCCGGACCAGGCGGTGGCGATGCGGCCGGTACGGCGCCAGCAGGTCGAGCATGCCGTCGTCGTCGAGCCGGTGCCCGACGAGGGCCCAGCCGACGAACGACGCGAGGTGGTAGTCACCGACCGACAGTGCATCGCCGTCACCAAGGGCTCGCTGGGCGACCTCGGCGGCCGTCCATCCGCCGACCCCTGGGATCACCTGCAGCCGCCCCAGGGCGGCCTCCCGCGGCAGACCGACCGCCTCCTCCATCCGGTCCGCCACGGTGGCTGCCGCGCGTAGCGCCCGGCGCCGGGCACCGTCGACACCGCACCGGTGCCAGGCCCAGTCCCTGAGTTCCAGCAGGTCAGCCGGCGTGGGGGCGACGCGCATGCCCGACGGCGCCGGACCCGGGGCCGCGGTACCGGCCACGGCGGCGAGGTCCCGCCAGGACCGGTGCGCCTCGGTGCCGGTCACCTTCTGCTCCAGGATGGCCGCGAGCAGGACGTCCCAAACCCGACCGGTCCGGGGGATGCGCAGCCCAGGGTTGCGCCGCCAGGTATCGGTGAGCAGGCCGGCGGGAGGCCGGAACCCGGTCCAGTCGTCCCTGGCGCCAAGCGAATCCGGGACGTTCGCCAGCGCCCACTCGGCGCCGGTGCCCCACGCCTCCGACACGACGGCCCCATCGTGGCGGGACAACCGCAGCGTGGCCGGACCCAGCGGCGTCGTGGTGGCCCGCCACAAGGCACCGGCCGGCTCGAGGCGGTAGGTCGGGTCGCCCGTCCCGCGGCGCAGCGGACCCAGAGTGCGCCGGATGTCCACCGGGCGGTCCGGGTGCCAGCTCGAGACCACGGGCCCGCCTATTTCGGTGCCATCCGCAGGGCGGCATCCATCCGGATCGTCTCGCCGTTGAGGTAGCCGTGCTCGATGATCATGCAGACCAGCGCCGCGTAGTCCTCCGGCGTACCGAGGCGTTTGGGAAACGGGACCCCGGCGGCGAGGGCGGCCCGGACCTCGTCGGTCAGGCCGGCCAGCATCGGGGTGTCGATGATCCCCGGCGCGATCGTGCAGACGCGGACGCCGACCGAGGCGAGGTCACGCGCGGCCGGCAGCGTCAGCCCGACGACGCCGGCCTTGGACGCGGCGTAGGCGATCTGCCCGATCTGCCCCTCGTAGGCGGCGATCGAGGCGGTGTTCACGACGACCCCGCGCTCGCCGTGCTCCAGCGGCTCGGTTCGGGCGATCTGGGCGGCGGCCAGCCGGAGGACATTGAACGTGCCGATCAGGTTGATGCCGATCACGCGGGCGAACAGGTCCAGGTCGTGCGGCGTTCCGTCCCTCGACAGGACGCGGGAGGCCCACCCCACCCCGGCGCAGTTCACGGCGACCCGGAGCGGCCGGTCCTTGCCCGCGGCGTCGTCGACGGCGGCCTGTGCCTGATCGGGGTCGGTCACGTCCGCCGCCACGGCGGTGCTCTGGCCGCCGAGTTCGATAGCGAGTGCGTCGGCCCGCTCCGCGTCCAGGTCGACGATCGTGACCGCTGCGCCCCTGCCGGCCAAGGCACGGGCAGTCGCCGCGCCCAGGCCGGACGCGGCGCCGGTGATCAACGCCGAGACGCCCTGCAGCTGCATGCGTGCGAGAGTATCCACCGTGGCTGCCGGGATGCCCCGCCAGGTCGTGACGGTCGGGACCGGTGTCGCACTCCTGGGTCTCACCTCGTTCGGGTACCTGTCGGTC